>URND01000137.1 GCA_900549105.1 uncultured Eubacteriales bacterium | reverse complement strand
CAGCCGCTGCCACCGGTTCTCCGGAAGACATATAGGTTCCGGCCAGCACATTCAGCATACAGCCTGTCCCTGTGATTCTTCCCATCATCTCACAGCCATTGTCAATCAGACATACCTGCTCCCCATCGGTCACCAAATCTGTTTTCCCCGAAGCCAGCACAACAGCTCCATAAGTTTTTGCCACAGATTTTGCCAGTTCTATAATTTCCGCCCGGTTATTCTCTGACAGTACATCCCTCGAATCCACATCGACACCGCTGACATGGTAGTCTGCCCCGGCCAAAGCCTTCAGTTCCGACATATTGCCTTTCAATATGAGCGGACTTTCCGATACTCTTACCGTTCCCGACATCCGCTGTTTTAAAAATTCCTCTGTGAGCTCCCTGCGCAAACGGCTGCATCCGATTCCAACCATATCCAGAATTACAGGAATATGCCGCTCCATCGCAGCCTTTCCCCCAATTAAAATTGAAGCTCTTCTGGCATCGGTTATATTGCCCAGATTGAGGGCCAACGCCCCGGCTGTCACAGTAATCTCTTCCGCCTCCGCCGGATGTTCCGCCATCATCGGGCGGCCTCCTGCCGCCAAAACCACATTGGCACAATCATGAATGGAAATCGGATTTGTAATACAGTGAATCAGCGGCGCTTTTTGCTGCACCGCTGCACGAATCCGAAAAATTTCGTTTAACATTTGAGACTTAAGCATTTTTCTTTTCCCGCTCCCTACTCGACTGGGTGACATAATACACAATTGCAATGACTTCCACAAGTATCAATGCGGCGGCCGGAATGATTTTCACCATGATTCCCTCAAGATGAAAGATATTTTTAGAAACAACCAGCACTGCCAGATATACAATAATTCCAAGGAAACCGATGCCCGCGGCATCCGTCCGCAAATCCGACGGCTTCTCCTGAACCGAAGAGCCGAGCATCTGCTGCATTTTCGTCAGCATTTTTCCTTTATTCAAATATTTCAAAAAGATAAAAGCCACGCTGCCGCCAATCAATGTTCCGCAGATAAAGGACGGCACATAAAACATCAGCGAAAGTCCCTCGCGTCCCACAATAAATGTCATCACCGGATAGGATACCATCGCCCCGATAATCCCGGTTCCAATCACCTCGCCGACAACCGCAAAAATCATTCTTCCTCCGGATAACCGGTATAAAACGCCGGACAAAAAAGCGCCGAAAACGGCCCCCGTCAAAGCCAGCGGCGGTATCCCCATAAACATCATGCGGATAATGCCGATCAATACGGCGCACAATAATGAATACCATGGCCCCATCATCACCGCACAGACAATATTAATCAAATGGGCCATCGGGCACATTCCCTCAACCCTCAAAATCGGAGAAATAACCACCCCAATGGCAACCATCATTGCCAGAAAGGTCATTTTAATCAAGCCGTTCTTTGCATTCACAGTCAAAACCCCTTTTCTATCTCAAATCGTCTATAACATTTTCTTTTTGCGGAGCAGCCACAAGGCAAGTATGCAAATCAGCAGAGTGATAACACACAAAATGCCAAAGCCCTGGACCGAATTGGCAAAGGGCATACCTCCGGCATTGACATTCATTCCATATAAGCCGGAAATGACTGTCGGTATGGCCATGACAATTGTAATCGACGTCAGATATTTCATAACATTATTCAAGCGGCTGTCAATCACCGAGGACAGCAGTTCACGAGTACTGTTGATAATATCTCTGTATATCGAAGTCATCTCGATGGCCTGTTTATTTTCAATGATAACATCGTCCAAAAGCTCCTGGTCTTCCGGATACTGTTCCAGCCGTTTATAGCGTGTCAGCCGGTCCAGCACCACGCTGTTGGCCCGCAGGGATGTCGCAAAATAGACCAGGGTGGATTCCAATTCATGCAGCGCCATCAAGTCCACATCCTCCGTGTCTCCCTCGATGCGTTCTTCAATCTCCGTCCGCCGCTTGTCCAAAACCCTCAGATAAGCCTGATACAATGAAGCGGCGCGGAACAAAATCTGATATACAAAACGCATCTTCTTTTTTGTGCTGAACTCCTTCACCCTGCCCTTAACAAACCGATGTAAAATCGGCGTATCTTCCGTGCATACAGTGATAATCATATTTTGAAGCAAAATAATACCTAAAGGAATTGTCGTATAGGCCCGTTTATCATGCCGAACCTCCACTGTCGGTATATCGACAAGTATCAGAGTATACCCGGGTTCCAATTCAATACGTGAGCTTTCTTCGTCATCCAATGCGGCCATGACGTCATCAATATCAATTTCCAGTTCCCCGGCAACTTTCATTGCTTCCTCCCTGGTTGGATGAATCATCTGTATCCATACGCCTTCCTGAATACTGTCTTCTTCATGTATAAAATTGTCATCTGTTCTGTATATTTTTATCATTCCGGATATGCTCCCTTCTGTCGAATGCTTTTTACCTTATTCTATTATATACATAAGCAAAAAAAATGCAAAGAGAAGATTATATTTTACATTATCAGCTGTTCGTGTTACAATAATTTTTGCTGTTAAAAAAGGAAAAATGTGAAGAATATATTAGATTTGGGAGGATTGTTATGAATCGTCAAACAGCCTTTCGGCAGGGGATGACCGACGGTATTCCCATTGCCCTTGGATATATGGCCGTCTCATTTACTTTTGGTATTATGGCTAAAAATGCGGGGCTGACCGCTTTTCAGGCCGTACTTTTGTCCCTGACAAATTTAACTTCTGCTGGGCAGTTCGCCGGGCTTGGCATTATTACGGCCTCAGCCGGCTACATCGAAATGGCTTTTACCCAGCTTGTCATCAATCTGAGATACTGTCTCATGTCCTGCGCTTTATCCCAGAAACTGAAGCAGAATACACCGTTTTTCCATCGTTTTTTTATCGCCTATGGCAATACGGATGAAATTTTCGGTGTGTGCAGCTGCAAGGAAGGAAGACTGAATCCATTTTACAGCTACGGCGTCATCGCCGTCGCATCCCCCGGTTGGGCATTCGGCACTTTTTTAGGGGTTCTCTCCGGCAGTATTCTACCCGGGCGGGTTTTGAGCGCCCTCGGCGTTGCCCTGTACGGTATGTTTATCGCAGTTATCATTCCGCCGTCCAAAGCCAGCCGGATTATCGCCGGCGTTGTCCTCGTATCCATGGGGGCCAGCTTTCTGTTTACCTGTATTCCTTTATTGAGCCAGATTTCTTCCGGCTTTCGGATTATTCTGCTGACCCTGATCATTGCCGGAGGCGCGGCAGCCCTTTTCCCTGTCAGCCCCGATTCAATAGAGCATACCGAGGAAAACAGCTCTGACAATGCGATTTAAGGAGGATGTGACCAATGTCTCATAACATTTATATATACATATTTGTCATGGCCGGAGTGACTTATCTGATTCGCCTCCTGCCCCTGACGATTATTCGGAAAGAAATTAAAAATACATTTATCCGTTCTTTTTTATACTATGTGCCTTATGTCACACTGTCTGTCATGACATTTCCGGCCATCCTGTCGGCAACCCAGAATCTTATCTCCGCTCTGGCCGGATTTATTACAGCAATTATCGTGGCATGGAAAGGCGGCAGCCTCATCAAAGTGTCTGCCGCAGCCTGCATTGCCGTCTTTATTCTGGAACTTATATTACCTGCAGCCATTTAAAGGCTTTTAATAGACCGTCCTTATCGACATCCGCCGTCACATAATCGGCGGCAGCCTTCAAATCATCCGCCGCATTTCCCATGGCGATGGCTACCGCCGTCTCGGCAAGCATTTCTCCGTCATTCGGCCCATCGCCTATGCCCACGGTTGCTTTCATATCTCCGCCAATATAAGATACATAACGGCGAATTCCTGTGGCCTTATTCTCTCCGGCACAGGTAACTTCTCCATTGCTCCCCTCGCCGCTCTTATAGCTGGCGCCCTCAACTTTAAAATAATCTCCGAGAACTTCCTGAATCTTTTCCATCGATACAGGCGCATCGTAATAAGCCATTTTTTCCACATCGGGACAATCGCGCAAATCCTCCCTCAGAAAAATATCCGCCACCATGACTTTTTCCATTTCTTCCTCAGTCATCCCCATATCGGTAAAATGCTGAACCATCGCTTTCCGGCTTTTTTCTGTCATCACCACACCCTGTTTTGTCTGAAGCATATAGGTTGTCCCGGTTTCCTCAAAATAATCAACAAGGCGGGCCAGTTGGTCCGGCGCAGCCACATGGCGGTAGATTTCCCGTCCCCCGCACTCTATATAGGCTCCGGCCGATGCTATGATTCCGTCAAAATTCATTTCTAAAAGTTCACGATATATCTGGGCTTTTATACGCCCCGTGCAGAGAACCAGCCGATGCCCTTCCGCCTTTACCCGGCAAAGCGCCGTTCTTGCCGACTCGGGAAGTTCCCCGTTAAAATCCATCACCGTACCGTCAATATCCAAAAATATAATTTTCTTCTTCATAGCAGCCTCCATTAACTCTGGTCAAATTTCCTATCATCTGATATGATAGTTTGAGAAAGTAAGGTGTATTTTATGAATTTAACAAATATTTTAATCATTTATCTTATTATCATCAATGCGGCCGCTTTTATTATTTTCGGCATTGATAAGCGCCGGGCCGTTAAAAACCGCTGGCGGATTGCGGAATCCACACTTTTTCTCCTTGCCCTCATCGGAGGCAGCATCGGGGCCCTGGCAGGCATGCGTGTTTTCCGTCACAAAACAAAACATTTCCGTTTTGTCCTCGGAATCCCTCTCATTCTTTTTCTTCAAATCGCTGCCGCTTTCATGATTCTGAAATATATTCTGAAAGCTTTTTAACAGGCATGATTTTCAGACATTCAGCTGAACTTTTTCCTGCCAAGCCGAACGTCCTCAACCAGTTCTGCCACATCTTCCGGCAGAGCATTTAACAGATAATTTCTGTCATTTTCCCGCCGTTCCTCAAGAATCTGGCGGATTTCCCGGCATGTCTGCTCCACGTCCTCTTTAAGCCCCTGGGCAGACAGCCGCTGTGCGCCCTGACCGAGAATGATGACCTGCTCCAAGGCATCTGAAGTGGCCACCGTCACCTCGTACTTGCGGTTCATCCGATGCACGGTCTTTTCAATATACTGGTCCGCCGTCTCCGCTTCTTTCGTATAAACCACATAAATATTATGATATTTAAATACCTGTCCCGGATTTCCTTCCACCTTGTAAGCATCAAATACAAGAATCAACGTGTCCTTTTTAAATCCCTGATAATTACAGAGAATATCCATCAGCGCATTGCGGGCGCTGGTAATATTGACTTCCGACAAACTTCTCAGCTCATCCCATGAAAATATGATATTATAGCCGTCAACCAGCAGATAACTTTCTTCTGTTTTCTTTGCCGGTCTGCGCTCCTCTGTCTCCCGGACTTCCGTCCGACGCCATTCTCTGCGTTTCACCGGCCCGTAGGTTCTCTCAAAAATCTGTTCCAGTTCCTTATCTTCTGCCAGCCCTGAACTCACCATTCCGCCGCCGGAATTTCCTCCTGTCTCCCATCGGCCTGCCGCCTCTGAAAAATCAGTTTTTTCCTGAGATACCTGTGCCGATTTCAAAAAGCTTTCCAGGTGCATATACTCCGTCACCTTATCCCAGGGCACATTGATTCCTGCCCCATGGGCGCAAAAAACTGAGCCGGTTGGATTTTCCAAATCGGCTTCCGAATCATATCCGGCCGCTGCGATCACTTCTTCCGCATTATGGCACGGTGTATAACCGCCCGGAGTACAGGTGAGCCGTCCCATTCCCTTTGTATAGCCAATCACTTCCGATGCGTATTCCCGCATATTCACCACCGGGGCTGTCCCGGTGATCACCGCCCTATCGCCCTCGACTTTCGGCGTGGAAAAGCTTCCCTGCATTTTCTGTATATCCGTCATTGCCCGACCCACCTTATCCGATGGAATCTCAAGGCAATATTCATAAATCGGTTCGAGCAGAACGGACCTGGCCTGTTTCAGTCCATGGCGCACTGCCCGGTAGGTTGCCTGTCTGAAATCTCCGCCTTCCGTATGCTTGGTGTGGGCCCTTCCGCCTGCCAGCGAAATCTTCATATCCGTAATCTCTGCCCCGGTCAAAACGCCCCGATGACTTTTTTCCGCCAAATGGGTCAAAATAAGACGCTGCCAGTTTCTGTCCAGCGCATCCTCACTGCACCTGCTTTCAAACCGCAGGCCGCTCCCCGGCTCTCCGGGCTCCAAAATCAAATGGACTTCCGCATAATGGCGAAGCGGTTCATAATGCCCTACCCCTTCAACCGTCGTTTCTATTGTTTCTTTATAAACAATATTCCCGGTTCCAAAATTTACATCCACATGGAAACGCTCGGCAATCAGGCTTTTTAAAATCTCTATCTGGATTTCACCCATAACCTTTGCGTAAATCGCTCCCAATTCACTGTTCCACACAATTTGAAGCTGGGGTTCTTCTTCCTCGAGCTGTTTCAGCTTTAAGAACATATCATGGACATTCGTTCCCTCCGGCAATTCAATCTCATAGGTCAATACAGGCTCAAGCATCGGCGCGGCTCCGCGCCCTTCAATGCCGATACCTTCGCCCGCCTTCGTCTTCACCAATCCGGTCGCCGCGCAAATCATCCCGGCCTCAGCTTCATTCACCATTTCATATCCGGCGCCGGAATATATCCGAATCTGGTCCGGCTTTTCACCATTATCCAAAAGCATTTTCACTTTTAATGCGCCGCCGGTAATCTTCATATGGGTCAGACGGTTTCCCTGGGCATCCCTGGAAATTTTGTAAACTCTGGCGCCAAAATCCTTCCCATATACCGGCGCCTGCACGTATTTTTCAATACCGGCCAAAAGCGCTTCAATCCCCTGCATTTTTAATGCCGAGCCAAAATAACAGGGAAAAATCTTTCTTTCTGCAATCGCCGCGCCAATCTCTCTTTCTTCAATTGCCCCATGCTCCAAAAAGGCTTCCAGCAGCCCTTCATCGCACATAGCCACATTTTCCATAAAGGTATCCTCTGCCCCACTGGCAGTTTCAGCCCTGCC
>URND01000136.1 GCA_900549105.1 uncultured Eubacteriales bacterium | reverse complement strand
TAGGACAATGCCGGAAAGGAAAAAATGAATATACAAAAGATAAAAAAGCCATGATACCGGTTCAGGGAAAATACCTGATTTATCGGCAGTCATGGCTTTTATTATACCTATTCGGGTATCCCGTATGACAGATGCTTCGCATGGGCGTGCTCCGTCAAGCTGCGCACGATAGGGTATGTATTATTTTAGAAATCTACTTCATCCGGGTTCCATCCGGAGAATCCGGCCTGTTCCATAGCGGCGATGGCTTTCATATCTTCATCGGAAATCTCAAAGTTATAGACATCAAGATTGGATGCGATACGGGATGGTGTTACGGATTTTGGAAGCGGAATGATACCGTTCTGAACAGCAAAGCGAATACAAATCTGAGCAACGCTCTTACCATATTTTTCGGCAATTGCCGCAAGGAATTCATTGCTGAGAACCTGCCCGTTGCCAAGCGGACTCCAGGCTTCGACAACAATGCCGTTGGACTGACAGTAGTCTACGGTTTCTTGCTGAAGATATCCCGGATGATATTCAATCTGGTCAATCATCGGCTGAACTTCTGTCTGCATCAACGGTTCCAGATGATGCGGCAGGAAGTTGGATACGCCAATTGCACGGATGCGTCCGGCTTTATAGAGTTCTGTAATCGCTTTCCATGTATCCAGATTGATTTCTTTCCAGTTGTCAAATCGATGCGCTGTGGCCGGCCAATGAATCAGGTATAAATCCAGGTAATCCAGTCCCATGGTTTTTAAAGTTGTCTCGAAAGCTGCCATTGTTTTATCATAGCCGCGTTTGGAGTTCCATAATTTGCTTGTAATAAATACATCTTCACGTTTCAGCCCACATTCGGCGATGGCCTGTCCGACGCTGCCTTCATTTTTATATAAGGCTGCGGTGTCGATATGGCGATATCCGGCCTCAAGCGCTGCTTTTACACAATTGACAGCAGCATCATCTTTTGCCTGCCATGTTCCGAAGCCGATGCCCGGGATTTCAACACCATTGTTTAAAGTGTAAATCTTTTTAACCTCCATGTACATATACCTCCAATTATAAATTTTGGTTATTACTCCCTCACCATTATCATACTTGAAACAAAAGTATAAAGCAAGAATTATCTTTTTGTTTTTCTGATTGTATGCTATCTATATTTATAGGGTGTGAAACATTTTTGTGTTTTTGGCAGTCTAATAAGTAAAGGAGAAATAATTCTCTCACTTATAAGGACGGATAGGGGGCTTCACGAATGGACATGTTGATACAATTAGTGCAAAAGGCTAAAAATGGTGATGCCGATGCCTTTACCCAGTTAATGCAAATGCATATACAGTCGATGTATAAAGTTGCGAAATCAATTTTGTGGTCGGATGAGGATGCTGCAGATGCCATTCAGGATACAATTTTCAGTTGTTGGAGAAATTTGAGCAGCTTAAAAGAAGCAGGGTATTTTAAGACATGGATGATACGGATTTTGATTAATAAATGTAAAGATTACATCAGAAAAAGTCAGCCTGTGTTTGGGGACGAAGAATTATTCGGGCTTTCTTCAAATGATGCGGGGATTGAAAATGCGGAATGGAAGGAAACGCTGAGACAGTTGGATGAAAAATACCGTTTGGTGCTGATGCTATACTATATTGAAGGATTTAAGACAAGGGAAATCAGCCAGATGTTAGATGTGCCGGAAGCGACGGTCAGAACGCGATTGGCGAGAGGGCGGGAACGATTGTCCGGGATTTATCAGAAAAATGGGGAAAGGAGTGCATTGTAATGTGTGAAGGGAATATTTTTGAAGTTTTGAGCCAGGATATTCAGATTCCGGAGATTGTTCAAAATAAAGCAAATGAGGCATTTCGGCAGATTCGATGTGAGGCGCTGCAAAGCCGGAAAGAGGAAAATGAAAATATGAGTGCCAGAGCTCTTTTTAGCAATGGGAAACGGAGAAAACTGACAATTGCCATTCTTGTTGCAGCCATGATTCTCGGGACAATTACTGTAGGCGCGGCAGTTTATAAGAAATGGAGTCAGGGAATTGAAGAGGAATTTCATGTTGATGAGGAAAAGAAACAATTTGCAGAAGGTTCGGGAGTTATAGATTTTCCAATCTTTCAGTAACTGATAACGGTGTGACAGTAACTGTAAAACAGAGCATGGCAGATGACTATTTTGCTTTTGTGGCGTTTAAAGTGGAAGGCTTTGAAATTGAGAAAGATATGCAGCCGGGGTTTGGCAGCACAAAAGCTTATATTGACGGCGAAACAATCGACAGTTTTTCGGGCTTTTATGATGGAATTGTCACCGGGCCTGATGGACGGGGAGTTTTGGCAGACGGGTCTGAAGTGCCTGCGGAAAATGGGCGTTTAATTAAGGACTATCGATTAGAGGATGGAAGCCTGGAATGTCGGATTGCCATGTGCCGATTTAGAGGGGAAAGGGGGGCCTTTATTGGTAAAACAATCCATGTGGAATTTGAAGACCTGGGGATATATCCGGGAAAAGCAGAACCTATTGAAAAATATATTGAAGGAAAATGGAACTTTGAATGGCAGCTTGGCGGAAGTGCGGAGAGTTATGCAGCAGGGTTGAATACGGAATTGGAAGATACCGGAGTAATAGTAAAGCAAATAGAAATTTCACCGATGTCTATAAAAGCTGTTTTGGATTTTTCACGGATAGGAGTGAATCCGCCAACATTAACCGGCGTCAAACTTAAAGATGGAACGATGATACCTTATCTTTATTTGGGTCCGGGGTTCAGAGGCATGAAAGATGGAATGTATATCGATACATTTTTAGTTGACCGTATTCTGGATGTGGATGAAATTGAAGCCGTATTATTCAGAAAAGATGAATCGTATGATGACGAAGTACCCGTGGAGGACAGATATTATATTGTGAATATACGGCCTTGAATCGGCATCGTGGGTTTTTATAGGTGCTTCTTTTTCGATTGTGATAGGCAGTATAGTATGATAGAATGAAAAGAGAAGCGTTTCATAATCGGTATCTGCGGAGGAAAAAATGAAAACAGTAGTGCTTTTATATAATACAAGTTGTATTTACGAAATTGTGATATTGAACTATTTTCTTAAGTATACAGGCAAGGAGATTGTATTTGTATCATGTGATGGGAATTCCATTATTGCCACGGAGGGGTATTCAATAAATGTATCCGGTCAACTGTGGGATATTAACCCTGAGGATGTGGAACTCCTGATTGTTCCCGGCGGAGATATTACGGAAATAGATAACAGCAGGGTATGGGATTATCTTGCCGGAGTTCAGGCAAATCAGGGATTGATTGCGGGGATATGTGCAGGCGTTGATGTTTTGGACCATGCCGGAATTCTTGAGAAAATTAATTCGACGCATTCCTGCGATTTGGATGTTGTCGCTGCCGATAGAGTGATAACCGCCAGAGCAAATGGATATGTTGATTTTGCGATTGAAGTTGCCAAAAAGATGGACTTGTTTGAAGACGAAGCCGATTTGCAGGAAACAATCGCATTTTGGAGAAACCATCAAAGAATGGAATGATTTCTCTAATCATCAAAATATGAATGTTATTTTTAGTCGAAAAAGCCCGATGGATTGTCGTTGATATTCCATTGGGCTTTGCCTTATAATAAAATCATCGGGAAATTCATTTCAGAAACCCGCATAGAAATTTCTAAATCCTGGTCAGGAGTTAAAATCCACTATTTTGTACAAAAATAATTTGACATTCGATACTAAATATAGTACTATTCAAAAGGAGGGACAAGGGAAGTTGCCCGGCATAGAGAAAATAATAAACAAGATGAAAAGGCAGCCAAATGGCATACGCCAGGAAGAAGCCGATAAAGTACTAAAGGCGTATGGCTATGAGCTGGTAAGGCAAAAAGGAAGTCATAGACATTATTTAAACAAGGAAACAGGAGAACTTATAACCATTAAACAGGAAAATCCTTTAAAAAAGGCTTATGTAGTGAGCATTTTACATAGAATAGGAAAGTGAGATTCTACTATATACATAATGGGAAATAGAAGGAGTTGATGTAATGGAAGCGAAGGACTATATGAAACTGCCCTACACAAGACTGGTACAGGAGATGGATGATGAAAGCGGGCATTATTTTTATGGCAGGATTCTGGAATTGGATGGCTGTCAGAGTACGGGAGATACTTTGGATGAACTTTATTCGAGTCTCAATGAAGCTATGGAAGGTTATATAGAAGCTAAGCTGGAAAGTGGATTGCCTGTACCTGCTCCGGAATCGGTAGGTAATTATAGCGGAAAGTTTGTAGTGAGACTTCCAAAATCCCTGCATCAAAGACTGGTAATCGAAGCAGATAGAGAAGGAGTAAGTCTTAATCAATTAGCATTATATAAATTGACTCTTTAAAAATTAAAAAGCCATGATACGGATTCAGGAAAGGGGCCTGATTTACCGATATCATGGCTTCATTTATAAGGGGTTATGAATTAGCAAACGCCTTGTGCGAGCATAGCGTCGGCAACTTTCTTAAATCCGGCGATGTTCGCGCCGGCAACGAAGTCGTCTTCTACGCCGTAAGCTTTTGCTGCGTCATCAATATTATGGAAGATATTTACCATAATGCCGCGGAGTTTTTCGTCAACTTCTTCGAAGCTCCAGCTTAAACGCATGCTGTTCTGGGTCATTTCCAGTGCGGAAGTAGCAACACCGCCGGCATTGGAAGCTTTGCCAGGAACAAAGTAGATTTTGTTTGTCTGAAGATATTCGGTAGCTTCAAGAGTTGTAGGCATATTAGCGCCTTCAGCAACAACTTTGCAGCCGTTGGCAACGAGGGCTTTTGCGTCATCCAGATGGAGTTCATTCTGAGTTGCACATGGCAGAGCCACATCGCAAGGAACTGTCCATACGCCTGTACCTTCATGGTAAACAGCTTCCGGATGTTTTTCAACATATTCTTTAATACGTCCGCGGCGTACTTCTTTGATATCCTTAACAAGGGCAAGGTCGATACCGTTTTCATCATAAATCCAGCCGTTGGAATCGCTGAGGGTAACAACTTTAGCGCCGAGCTGAGTTGCTTTTTCAGTAGCGTAAATAGCTACGTTGCCGGCGCCGGATACGGCAACAGTTTTGCCTTCCAATGTATCGCCTTTGCATTTTAACAATTCATCTACGAGATAAACGAGGCCGTAACCGGTAGCTTCTGTACGGGCCAGGGAACCGCCGTAGGTCAGCCCTTTGCCTGTGAGAACGCCCTCAGAGAGGTTGCGGATACGTTTATACTGTCCATAAAGGAAGCCAATCTCACGTCCGCCAACGCCGATATCACCGGCCGGAACATCTGTGTCAGCACCGATATGACGGTACAGCTCAGTCATAAAGCTCTGGCAGAAAGCCATAACTTCGCGGTCAGATTTACCTTTAGGATCAAAATCAGAACCGCCTTTGCCGCCGCCGATTGGAAGACCTGTCAGAGAGTTTTTGAAAATCTGTTCAAAACCAAGGAATTTGATAATGCTCAGGTTTACGGATGGATGGAAACGAAGTCCGCCCTTGTATGGTCCGATAGCACTGTTAAACTGCACACGATAACCGCGGTTCACCTGAACTTTGCCATTATCATCTACCCATGGAACACGGAACATAATAACACGTTCTGGCTCTACGATGCGTTCCAGAAGAGATGCATCCTGGTACTTTGGCTCATTATCCACAACAAGTTTCAGAGAGTTCATAACTTCCGTAACAGCCTGGATAAATTCCGGTTCATTTGGATTCTTTTTGATGACATTTTCAATGATGCTGTCAGTATAAGACATAAGATTCTTCCTCCTTGAATAGTTTAAGTTAAATTTTAGTGCAATTATAGTATAGTTTTTTTGGAAATTCAATACTTTAATGGAATAAAATTGAAAAAAATGTAAAATTAAGTATTAAATAGTACATCGTGTATCGAATCGTATTGAAAAGTCGAAAATTGCGAAAATTTTTTCTTTATTTATTGATATTTTAGTGTATAATGAAAATATCTACGGGCGCATCTAATGTTATTTTTTCCCAGAGAATAGAAAAAATATGTACATAAATTTAAGGAGGATACTCATGAACGTAAAGTACGCAACTTTGTCGCTTGTTCAATTGAAGGAACTGGCAAAATCACAGGGTGTAAAAAATGTATCCACGATGAGGAAAGCACAACTGGTTCAACTGATGGGTGAACTGGAAGAAAAATATAATAAAGAAAAAAATGAGGTCCGCGAAGAAAAGAGTCGCCGTGAAAAGAGTGAGATACGGGAAGAGAAACGCAGCGCTAAAGCGGAAGAGAAACGCAGCGATAAGGCGGACGAGCAGGGAACCGAAGATGGCGAGATGCGGATGGACAGTTCCCTGGAGGCATTGGACAGCGGCCAGATGGCCCATGGCATATTGGAGGTTTTGGCGGACGGCTATGGCTTTATCCGCTGTGAAAATTATCTGCCGGGGCCGAATGACGTCTATGTTTCACCGG
Source organism: uncultured Eubacteriales bacterium (assembly GCA_900549105.1). Classification (GTDB taxonomy): domain Bacteria; phylum Bacillota; class Clostridia; order Lachnospirales; family Lachnospiraceae; genus Frisingicoccus. The sequence goes on along the minus strand of URND01000136.1, from coordinate 569 downwards.
CCCAGATTCGGCGTTTTAATATGAAGACCGGGGATATTATCGCAGGAAATATCCGGGTAAAAACCCAGAATGAGAAGTTCAGCGCACTGCTCTATGTGAAGTCAGTCAATGGCTTTCACCCGGGAGAAGCAACCCGGCGTATGAACTTTGAAGATATGACGCCAATCTTCCCGGATGACCGGATTCGGCTTGAGACGGTCCGCTCCAGCGTTCCGATGCGGATTATGGATTTGGTATCCCCGATTGGCAAGGGACAGCGCGGTATGATTGTGGCGCCGCCGAAAACAGGAAAGACGACTCTGCTGAAACAGATAGCAAAAGCGGTAACGACCAATCACCCGGATATGAATCTGATTATTTTGCTCATTGATGAACGGCCGGAGGAAGTGACAGATATCCGGGAGTCTATTATTGGTAAAAATGTAGAGGTTATCTATTCGACATTTGATGAATTGCCGGAGCATCACAAACGGGTATCCGAGATGGTGATTGAGCGTGCTAAGAGACTGGTAGAGCATGGCAAGGATGTTATGATCCTTCTGGACAGTATCACCAGACTTGCAAGAGCT
>URND01000135.1 GCA_900549105.1 uncultured Eubacteriales bacterium | reverse complement strand
CCGCCGCCTGCTTCGGATTTCGAAACATATCCAACACGCCATGGTAACAGATTCGGTCGCCGCTCCCAAAATCTTTATGTGTATTGTAGTCTGCCATGCACCATCCAAAACTTCCCGCAATATCGGCCTGCCCGGCCACCGCGTCCAGCACATTGGCATGGCGAACCGCATGTTCCGCCCTCTTATTTTCGCAATCGTATGCCTTTGCCGGATACATATGCCCGTTATATTCACTAATCAAATAGGGCTTTGACATATCCGAAGTTATTTCTACCTTCGTTTCACAGCCCCGGGTTTTTCCATCATGAATAAAATCATTATAGGTGTACACATCCTCCAGAAGACTGCTTTTCCTGATTGCCCGCACGCCGCCCGTCGGACGGGTATCATCCAGCTCATGGGCGTCCTTATTTGTTTGCTCATAAAATGAATCATCATCCTTTGACTCATTAATCCGTACGCCCCACAAAATGATAGACGAATGATTTCTATATTGAAGCACCATATCCCGCACATTCTCTACGGCCTGGGCTTTCCACTCTTCATCTCCGATATGCTGCCATCCGGGAATTTCCGTAAATACAAGAAGGCCCAGTTCATCACAGCGATTCAGAAAATCATGGGACTGGGGATAATGAGATGTCCGCACCCCATTCAGCCCGAGTTCATTTTTCAATATATCCGCATCCAGCCTCTGAATCGAGGCCGGCATGGCATAACCCACATAGGGATAACTTTGATGCCTGTTCAGGCCGCGGATTTTAAACTTTCTTCCATTCAGATAAAAGCCGTCGCTGCGAAATTCCGCTTTGCGAAATCCAGTCGTCACTACCAAAGCATCCTGCATTTCTCCATCTTTAATAAGTTCTGTTCGAACCTCATACAATACAGGGCTTTCCACGTCCCACAACTCCGCCTGAAAACCTGAAAATTTTAATATTTCTTTTTCCTGCTTAACCTCTTTTTCCCCGAGAAGCTGATATTCGGATTCCCCCTTTTTTCGAATCCATTGCCGCAGCAAAACGCCGGATTCTACCCCAAAAACTATAGAATCCATCCTATGGACTGTAACTTCCGACTCTATCCATATATCGATATCTTGTCCGATTTTCACCCGAGGCTTAATAAAAACATCCTCTAAAGAGTTCTGATTCAGCACTTCCACATAGACATCCCGATAAATGCCCCCATAAGTCATATAATCAATGACAAACCCGAAGGGCGGAATATTCAGATTTTCCCTGCTGTCCACCCGGACTGTCAAAAGATTTTCCACGCCGTAATTCAACATATCACTGATGTCCACAGAAAACGCCGTATAACCGCAATGGTGCTCATATGCCTTTTTCCCATTTATGAAAACTTCACATTCATGGGCCACTCCCTCAAATGTGAGGATAACCCTCCGGCCTGCCCAATCTTCCGGCGCCTGCAGCCCTTTCCGGTATCCGCTGACCATTTGATACATTTCCTCATCAAAATAGTGAAACGGCAGCTCCTTACAGGTATGGGGCAGCCGCACATTTGTCATTTGACTCTCATCATAAGCCGGATAACACATACCTTCCTCATAAACTTCCGAAAACTTCCAACCGTCATTCAAATAAATCCGTTTCCTCATTCATGCACACCTCTCTCAGCCATTGTAACTTTTCAGGATTTCTGTTTTCAGGTAATCCTTTCTGCCTCCTTTAAATCTATTATACACCCATCCGGGCAGCCTGTATATGAGATGCTCCGCATGAAGCGCATCGAACCGAATACAGCTCGAAATCTGCAAATCAGACATAACCCTGACAAAATCAAATCCAGCAAAAACCAGCAAAAAAACCCATCGGATTGTTCTCCATCCGGCAGATTCCTCTGCCAATTGAATTACTACCAATGGGCTATTCTGGTATTCTCTATTCACTATTTAGCAAGCACCACTTTACATTCTTTCTCGCAGAAAGCTATGCCATATTTGAAAACCTTATTCATTCTCCTACGCTCCAAATCAACCGCATATTTTCTATCCTCAATCTGTTCAAGCGCCTTTAGACACCCCTTTTCCAGATTGCCATCGTCCGCATATTTCAGTTCGATAATAATCCCAACCCTATCCGGCGTGCAGATGACGATATCACTATATCCTTCCCCAAGTTCAGCATTCGATTTTATCAGCCAATCACCTCTGCTCTGCAAAAGGCCTAAGACCATTCCATGATAGAAGTTCTCTTTCATATTCTTTCTGACTGCCGTATCCCGCACGCTGATGGAATCCCACAGGTAATCATGAAGCATCTCTTCAATCAGGTTCACGTCCCCTTTCGGGAATGCTGCGCAGAATTTCTTGATTCGGGATAAGTCTGCTCTGGATGTATCTTTGAACCAGTCTTTAACCTGAGTAATAAACAAATCCCGTATCTCGGCATTTGGAATCGCCAGCCGATATTGCTTAGCAGATACACGCTCCACAGCCGTCAAATAACCGGTAGTCAATAAAACGCTCCAAAGGTTATCGATACTGGCATCCAGTTCTCGATATGTCAATTCCGGTCGTATTTCTTTTTGAATGGATTCTCCGGCAACCAACCGTTCAATTTCATTTCGTGTGGTTTGATCTGCTTTATCAATAAAAAGGCGAACCATATCATTACTGCTGGTATTTGCCCAATAATTTTCCGGTATACTTTTTCTATTTCTACGCAAAGCTTGTGTATACTTGATGACATCCCATGGGCAATAAAGTGACTTGCCTCCAAATTGATATCCATCGAACCATTCGCGCATCGTATCAATAGCTTCTTCTCTATCATAATATGACAGCAAGCCTTTTACTTCATCATCTGTGAATCCAAAACTGTCGTCAAAATACTCATCCGTAATCGTCATAACATTCAAGTTGTTTAAACCCGTAAAAATACTTTCTTTTGAGATACGCAAGCATCCTGTAATGACAGCAAAATACAAATCCGAATTGGTTTTCAAAGCATTGCTAAATAGATTTCTAATAAGAGAAACCATCTCTTCGTAATATCCACCCTGAAACGCCTTATCGAGCGGAACATCATACTCATCTATAAGAAGAATAACTTTTTTTCCATAATGCTTAGCAAGCAATTGTGAAAGGGTTTTCAAGCTCTCAACAAGAACAGCATCCGACATATCATAGATAGCCTTGTCCTTTGTTCCCTCACTTATCCTCGTCAATTGGGCATATTTTTCTTTTTCCGCAACAGAGAGTTGCTGACTGTTTCGCAAAAATTCAAATCTGAGAACCTCGTTACCAATAACATTGCGCATTGCATTGGCCGCCGCCAAAAAGCTGTCCCCGCTGACACCCTTCAATGTCACAGATATCACAGGAAACTGCCCCATATACTGTTCACACAGCTCCTGCTCCTGAGCAATCTTCAAACCATCAAACAACTCTTTGCAGCAGCCAATCTCAAAAAAAGATTTTAACATATCCATTATGAGCGTCTTGCCGAACCGCCGCGGACGCGTAAAAAGATTTACTTCGCCCCAATTCTCCAGAAGCTCAGATATAAACATCGTTTTATCTACATAGTAGAAACCCTGCGTTCTTATTTTCTCAAATCCATCCACGCCTACAGGCAATTTCTTTAACATATTCCCACACGCCCCCTTCATCGTTCTTCTCACTTTGAATCTATTATATACCATCTTTTATTGCCAGTCCATTTTTTTCAGATTTATCCAGAACCCTTTTTCAAGCTGACTCCTATATATAGGCAGTAAACCCCAAGTCCAGACAGACCCGGCAAGGCATAAAAAAAGCACCTATCACACTTTTTATACAATAGATGCTTTCTCTTATGCCGATTCGACTTTAAAATCATCAAAGGATTCTTCTTGCTCTCCAAGAGCATTTTAATGTAATCACTCTTCATCAGAATAATTCTGATAACTTCCAGGTAACCGTCACGCACACGATAGAAGGCTTTGTATTTCTTGTAATTCACGGAACAAAAACCCGTAAACAAGCCACGGTATTCAAGCGGAATTCCAGAAAATAGAAAAGTCTTTTTCGCTGCAATTGTGTCTGCAAACTCTTCAACATACCAATCCGCAATATCATAACTCTTTGAGACTTCATACACGCCATCCCCTACAGCATCCATGTCACGCATAGCTTCCGGCGTATACCGTACTGAATAGTTCATCTCTTTTCATTCCTTCTGTTATGAAAATGACTGCGAAAATCTTCTTCAGAAATCCATCCTTCTCCCTCAGCCGAACGGATGCCGGCATTGAGTTCACACATCAGACGAATCATAGCCTCTGCTTTTTGAAAGTTTTCTTCATCTTCCATATCACGGATGCTGTAAACGCCATGGCCATTCCTCGTCAAATAAACCGGTGAACCAACCGCCACTTTCTCCAAAACATTACCATAATTTCTCAAATCAGAAACAGGTGCAATCGTAGGCATAGCCACACTTCCTTTCGATGAATTTGTAGAAAAAGTATCGCATAACTTGTGTAAAACATCAAGATTTATTCGACTAATTCATCGAAAATATTTTCACTACTTCCTATTCACACACAACTTCTTGATATTTATGATATGTAATGGAAACTCCTGTCATTTCTTCCAATCTATATGAACCTTTCTTTAAAATAATCGTATCATCTTGTACTTCACAATCCATAACCACAAATTTATAATTGAATTCCCGTTCCGCTAAAATATTTTTTATCCTCCTATCATTGGCAGTATCAAAAAACAATAAGAAAGCAGGATATATCACTCTTTTGTGATTAATCCCGCTTTTTCTGGTGTTTACAAAATCTGTTGTTTATAGAAAATATTCTTTCAAGCTATCCACAATCTGCTTTTCCACAATTTCGGCTTCTTCCCGATTTTTGGCATTCACGCTGATATAGGTTTTCAGCTTCGGCTCAGTACCGCTCGGCCTTACAACCACGGAACAATTATCTTCCAGCAAATATTTTAATACATCTGATTTCGGCAGACCATCCAGCCCTTTAGAGTAATCCAGGACTTTCAGTACTTTTAGAGAGCCGATCGTATCCATGCCGCCATGAAATTTCTCCATAATATCCTGCATCTTTGAGAAACCGGCTGCCCCGTCAAATTCATAAGAATGAAGTGTATTCAGGCAGTACCCATACCGCGCATACAGTTCATTCAGTTTATCCAAAAGGCTAATTCCCTTTGTCTTATAATAACTGAACATTTCGCAAATCAAATAAGCCGCATCCACGCCATCTTTATCCCGAACATAGGTGCCCGTCAAATAGCCATAGCTTTCTTCAAAGCCAAAAATATATCGTTCTTCCTTGCCGGCTTTTTCCAACAATCCAATCTGTTCGCCGATAAACTTAAAGCCTGTCAGCACGTTTTTGGTTTCTACACCATAATTCTCCGCAATCCGCTCCGCAAGATCCATGGTCACAATTGTTTTCACTGCAACCGGATTGTCTGGCATCCTCTTATGCTTCGTCCTCTGAGAACAAATATAATCCAACAGCAGCAAGCCAGTCTCATTACCTGAAAGCAAAACATACTCTCCTTCTGAATTCTTTACCGCAATACCTACTCGGTCACAATCCGGGTCAGTTGCCAGGAGCAAGTCCGCATTATACTTTTTGGCATATTCTATACCAAGTGCCATTGCCTCCTTAATCTCCGGGTTGGGATATGGGCAAGTCGGAAAATGGCCATCCGGCTGCTCCTGCTCTTTAACCACCGTAATATTGGTATAGCCCGTCTCTTTCAAAGTGCGGGTAACCGGAACAAGCCCTGTGCCATTCAGCGGACTATAAACAATCGCCACATCTTTGTTGATTTTTTCGCCAAACAAAACCGACTGTCTCTTCACTTCATCAATAAACAATGTCAAAACTTCATCGGGGATATAAGTAATCTGTCCGGCATCCACGGCGGCATCAAAATCCATCCGTTTCACATCTGAAAAAATATCCAGTTTCTCAATTTCCGCAAGAATCTCCTCTGCAGCCTCCGTCGTAATCTGACAGCCGTCCATTCCATAAACCTTGTAGCCGTTATACTTTGACGGATTGTGGGATGCCGTAATCATAACTCCCGCAGACGCATGAAGATATCTCGTCGCAAAAGAAACCGTAGGAACCGGAAGAAGTTCAGACCAGATTTTCACCCCGATGTCATTGGCAGAAAAAACAGATGCGGCAATCTTTGCAAACACATCAGATTTAATCCGGCTGTCATAACCGATAACGACAGAAGGATTATCAAAATTTTTATTCAAATAGTCTGCCAATCCCTGAGATGCTTTTGCTACTGTATAAACATTCATACGATTTGTTCCGGCGCCAATAGTACCGCGGAGCCCCCCTGTACCAAAGGCAAGATTTCTATAAAAGGAATCTTCTATCTCCTGGGCAGTATATTTTCTAAGTTCCTCTTTCATATCTGCATCGACATTTTTCAGCCAACGCTCATATTCTGCTTTATAATCCATACTCTTTACCCTTTCTGCTTATTCCAAATAAAATCTCTCAAATATATACTGCACTACCCTCTCACATCCAAGAACTGAGCCTGGCCATGAATTTTGAGTTTCGCAGAATCTGCCGGTACAAAGATGCAGTCCCCCTTAAAAAAACAGAGGGAATCTTTTTCTCCAAAATAAATGGCACCGCAGCCATCTGTACATAGCAAAACTCGGAAAGAACTGCTGTCCGCCTGATAATCTACCATATCTCTGCACCTCTCTGTATTCACCAACATCCGATGAACTTCAAAATACTTACAGCGGCACAAAAGTTCCGAAGCGCAGCCCGGGCGATACTTCAGCACACGCAGAGGCTGTCTTGGCTCAGCACTGGCATTTAAATTCGCCGCATCCAACGCCTTATCAATGTGCAATTCTCTTTTTTTTCCGTCCTTTCCCACACGATTGTAATCATACAGCCGATAGGTCAGATTGGAATTTTCCTGAATCTCTGCAATCAACGCACCGGCGCCAATTGCATGAATTGTTCCGGCCTCTATATAAAACAAATCATCCTTTTTTACCGGTATCTTTTGCAGATATTTTTCCACTGTGCCATCCCCGATGCTCCTTCTCGGCCTCGGAGAGCGGCATCCAGCCCGTGAACATGGAGGGGAACGTCTTCCACG
>URND01000134.1 GCA_900549105.1 uncultured Eubacteriales bacterium | reverse complement strand
GGAAGGAGGGCAATTATGTTATTTCAAACGTCACAGGAGCACCAGCAGCTTCGCGCTCAGATCAGAGAATGGGCAGAAAAAGAGATAAAGCCCATAGCTTTTTCTCTCGATAAGAACAACGAATTTCCTAAAAAGCAGATAAGGGATTTCGGCAAGATGGGATTTATGGGGCTTCCCTATCCTAAGGAATACGGCGGAGCGGGAAAGGATATACTCAGCTACGCCATAGCCGTGGAAGAACTGTCCAGAGTGGACGGCGGTACGGGCGTTATTCTTTCGGCCCATGTATCTCTTGGAAGCTGGCCTATCTTTGCATACGGTACAGAAGAGCAGAAACAGAAATATCTTGTGCCTCTGGCAAAGGGTGAAAAAATCGGCGCCTTTGGTTTGACTGAGCCGAATGCCGGGTCCGATGCGGGCGGTACGGAAACAACGGCGGTCCTTAAAGGGGATTACTACCTGCTCAACGGCGGTAAGATTTTTATTACAAATGCACCGAAGGCGGATACATATGTAGTCTTTGCTGTGACTACGCCGGATATCGGAACCCGCGGTATTTCCGCATTTATCGTAGAAAAGGGATGGGAAGGCTTTGAGTTCGGCGACCATTATGACAAGATGGGTATTCGCTCTTCCTCCACGGCAGAATTGATTTTTAATGATGTTAAAGTTCCGAAGGAGAATCTCCTCGGCAAAGAGGGCGACGGCTTTAAGATTGCCATGTCCACGCTGGATGGCGGACGTATCGGTATTGCCTCCCAGGCCCTTGGTATTGCTCAGGGAGCTTTTGAAAGCGCTTTGGAATATTCGAAAGAAAGAGAACAGTTTGGCAAACCAATCTGCCAGCAGCAGACGATTTCCTTTAAGCTGGCCGATATGGCAACAAAACTTCGCTGTGCCCGTATGCTGATTTACAGTGCGGCAGAATTGAAAGAATATCATGAGCCGTACGCCATGGAAGCGGCTATGGCGAAAATGTACGCCTCCGATATTGCCCTGGAAGTGACCAACGATGCCCTTCAGATTTTCGGCGGCAGCGGTTTCTTAAAAGGTATGGATGTTGAGCGGGCTTACAGAGATGCAAAGATTACAACTATTTATGAAGGTACAAATGAAATCCAGAGAGTGGTTATTGCTTCCCATCTGATTGGAAAGCTGCCGAAATCCTCTTCCGGCGGCGGCAGCCGCAGCGTGGCTAAAAAACCGGCTGTGACAGGTATCCGTAAGAAGATGATTTTTAAGAGCGGCAGTGCGGAAGAGAAAGTGGCTTCTCTTGTTGAATGTCTGAAAAAAGACGGTTATGACTTTAGTGTTGGCATCGCAATGGACACGCCGATCAGCCAGGCTGAACGTGTTGTCAGTGCGGGAAAAGGTATCGGCGAAAAGAAAAACATGAAGCTGATTGAAAAACTGGCAGCAGCGGCCGGAGCAGCGATTGGTTCCTCCCGCCCGGTGGCCGAAACATTGAAATATGTTCCGATGGACCGCTATGTGGGTATGTCCGGACAGAAATTCCTCGGCAACCTTTATATCGCCTGCGGTATTTCTGGGGCAAGCCAGCATCTTAAAGGAATTAAAGACGCCTCTACAATTGTGGCGATCAATAAAAACGGCAACGCGCCGATTTTCAAGAACTGTGACTACGGTATTGTTGGCGATGTGATGGAAATACTTCCATTGCTGGCAGAGGCCCTGGATAATGGAGAGCCGAAGCAGCCGGCGCCGGTACCGATGATTAAAATGAAACGTCCGACACCTCCGAAGCCGGAACCGATTGGAAAGAGTTATATCTGCAGCGGCTGCGGTTATGAATATAATCCGGAAATCGGTGATGAAGAGGGCGAAGTAATGCCTGGAACATTGTTCGAAAAGCTTCCGGAAGAGTGGGTTTGTCCGGAGTGCGGCGAAGGTAAAGAACAGTTTATTGAAGAATAGGAGGAAGAGCCATGTATTGTGTCAGAAATGTAACAGAAGATTTATATTGGATTGGTGCGAATGACCACCGTCTCTCATTATTTGAAAATATTCACCCGATTCCGGAAGGAGTTTCCTATAATGCTTATGTGCTGATGGATGAAAAGACCGTTCTCTTTGATACCATTGACTGGTCCTCCTGCCGACAGTTCCTTGAGAATCTGGAACATGTTCTCAATGGACGGCCGCTGGATTATATGGTTATCAATCATATGGAGCCGGACCATGGCGCTTCCATCGAGGAAGTTCTTCTCCGCTATCCAAATGTGACCATTATAAGCACGGAAAAAGCCTTTATGCTGATGCGCCAGTTTGATTTTGACATTAGCGGTCATACGCTGGATGAAGTCAAAGAAGGGGATACCCGGTGCTTTGGAAAACATACGGTAACCTTTGTGGCGGCCCCGATGGTACACTGGCCGGAAGCTATGGTAACTTTTGATGTGACCGATGGCGTGTTGTTTGCGGCGGATGCATTTGGCTCCTTCGGCGCGCTGGACGGCAAACTCTTTAATGATGAAGTTAATTTTGACCGGGATTGGATTGACCATGCAAGACGTTATTATACCAATATCGTCGGCAAATACGGCCCGCATGTACAGCTTCTTTTGAAGAAGGCGGCCGGCATTGTCAATGACATTAAGTATATTTGTCCGCTTCATGGGCCGGTATGGCGCTCTGATTTTGGATATTTGCTCGATAAATATCAGCACTGGAGCACTTATGAACCGGAAGAAAAGGGCGTTATGATTGCCTACGCATCCATGTACGGCAATACGGAAGCGGCAGCCCAGGCTCTGGCGGCAAAACTCTGCGAAAAGGGAATGACGAATGTGGTTATGTATGATGTGTCCAACACCCATGTATCCTATCTGATTTCCGAAACTTTCCGTCTGAGCCATGTTGTCCTTGCCAGCGTGACCTATAATCTGGGAATTTATCCGGTAATGCACAATTATCTGATGGATATGAAAGCGCTGAATCTTCAGAACAGAACCTTTGCCATCGTGGAAAATGGTTCCTGGGCATGCAAGTCCGGCGATCTGATGGAGAAATTTATTCAGAATGAAATGAAAAATATGACGGTACTCAGCAGCCGTTTGTCTCTGGCCTCCACATTGAAGGCAGAGAAAGCCAATGAGCTGGACGTGCTGGCCGATGCCATCATCGAATCTATGGAAGAAGAGAAAAAATAAATAATTGAGTGGGAATACCCGATATTTTTCGCCTTTGACTGGGGATGAATATCGGGTATTTTTACGAATAAATCAAATGTCCGTCACACATACTATTCAGGAAATTTAAGGATGGAGTGTGACAAATGGGCAGAAGTCGTGGAATAAATGTGTATGAAGAGGCATGGGAGCAGTTGACCCGGGAAAAGGCCTTCGAGGGATATGTGCCGGAGCGGGTTTGCATTTCCCTCAGCCAGAATGGGGAGACTATCTGCCGCCCGACGGTGCTCCCGGGGGAATATGTCTGCCGGGGACAGGTGATTGGAGAAGCGGATTCGGAGGAGGACGCCTGCGTTCACGCGAGCATTGCCGGATATGTGGAGGAGATAACGGATTATCAGAGGGCTCCCGGGGTGTTTGAGCCCTATGTGAAAATCCGCAGGGAGAAGGAAAAAGCCAGGGAATGGCATCCCTTTGCCGTGGATTTTGGAAGAAAGGCCATGGCCCAGGCGATGCACAGAATCGGCCTGCAGAAAAAAAGGCTGCCAAAGTCGGAGGTATTGATTGTCAACGGCTTTGCAAATGAACCCTATATCACTTCCGGATACCGGCTGATGATGGAAAGCCCGGGGAAAATTGTGATTGGAGCGATTCTCGGGGCGATGGCCGCGGAGGCGGAAGCCGTCTATATATGTATCAATGAGGATGCTTTTGACGCCGTTGCGCGGATGAAGCGGACGGTTCAGAAATATGAAAAAAATATGGGGAACCGGCGGCCCATATGGGTGGTGTCCATGAAGCGCCGGTATCCGAATGGCAATGAAAAAATGATTCGCAGAGAGGTCCTCGGGCGGGGAAAGGCGACAGCGGCCGTAGTCAGCGTGGCGGAAATGGCGGCTCTCTACGATGGGGTTTATGATGGGGAGCCCTGGACCCGGGTGGGGATTACAGTTTCGGGAGAGGTTTCTGCTCCGAAAAACCTGTGGGTTCCTATCGGGACAAATGTCCAGGATATCATTGACTACTGCGGAGGAAAACCTGCGGAGGCGGTGATCATCCACGGCGGCCCCCTGGGCGGGCGAACAGTGGATGGGCCAAATACCTGGGTAACGCGGGAAACCTGCGGCCTGCTTGTATTGAGGCCGGCCCAGACCTTTGTTTCCCCCTGTATCCACTGCGGGTTGTGCCGGGAGGTGTGCCCCCTTGGATTAATGCCGGATAAGATAGAGGAAAGATATATGGCCGGCGGTGAAATTCCGGAAAGACTGCGGGCCTCGGAGTGTATCAAATGCGGGCTGTGCTCCTATGTGTGTCCCTCCGGCAGACGGCTGACCGAGTATATCGGACAGGTGCAGAAGGGACGCATAAGGGTTAAATCCTCCAAAACAGAAGAGGATAATCCGGGGGACTATATTGATATTCCGGCAGATAAAAAGATTTTCAGGCATTTAAAGCCGCTGGAGCGGCAGAGTCAGAGCCCGCCCCATATTCATCGGCGGGGAACGATTTACGATATGATGCGGCAGAGTATTTTTGGCCTTCTTCCCTTAATCGGGGCGGTTTTTTACAAACATCCGGGACAGAGTATTCATTTGGCCGGAATGTTTCTTGTCGGAATCCTCTGCGCGCCGCTGGCGGAATATTTCTGGCAGATATTCCGCAATGAATATGTGTCCGTCAGAGATGGCTCTGCGGTTTTTACGGGGCTGCTGCTGACACTGCTGTTTCCGCTGGATACACCTTTTTGGAAGGTGGCTCTGGCTTCCGTTACGGCCATTATTCTGGGAAAACAGATTTTTGGCGGCATCGGAAAATCGCTGATACATCCGGTGCTTGTCGGAAAAATGCTGTTTTCGCCCTTTGGCCTGCCCATGGTCGAGCCGCTTTGGCCCTTTGCCGTTCTTTCACTTTTATGGATGTGCCTGAGGCGAATGTGCCCTGCGGTTTATCCGCTGGCTTTTCTGGCGGTTTTAAGCATTGGGAGCAGCGGAAACCTGCTGTCGGCTTCCGTATGGCTGTCGGCGGCTTATCTGATATGGAGTTATGAGACCATGCCTCCATCCAGGGCCGGGCGTTGGGCCTTTGCCCTGTCATCCGCCCTGCTGACCCTGTTTTTCCAATTTGCCGGGCTAGGCATATGCAGCGTTTTTTTTGCTGTGGCCTGTATGGATATGGCCGTGCCTTTTTTAGAATTTCCATCTGTGAAAAGAGTTTGAAAAGCCTTGCCTTTTTCAGGGCAACCCCCTATAATATTAATGATATTGAATGGAGGAAGCCATGGAAGAAAGACGAAAGAGAGCAAAAAAAATAGAGGTCCCGGAAAGAAAAGTAAAAAAGAAAAGGGCTGCGGATGGGCCGCGGAGCGGGCAGGCGCAGCGGAGCGGACAGGCGCAGCGGAGACGCACATCCTCCCGGCCGGAAACTTCTTCAAAAAGGCGCGCAGCGTCATCAAAGAAAAGAAAACGCCGCTCAGCCAATATTTTTGGGCGTATGATTCAGGTGCTTTTGGTGATTGCCCTCGCCTGTGTCCTGTTTTTTGTAGTGAGGAATTTCGGAGAGGGCAATAAGCTGAATAATAAGGGGCTGGATGCCTATGCCCAGGCGGATTATGAGACAGCCAATGCTTATTTTGCCAAAGCGATTGAATATGACGGCGGAAACGGCGAGTATTATATGAATCAGGGAATGGCGCAGAGTGAACTGAAGCTGTATGATGAAGCGATGGCCTCTTTTAACAGGGCGCTGGAGCTGATGAAGCGGGATAAGGATATTCAGCTTGTTCATCGGGCGATGGGTATTTCTTTGCTCTATCAGGGAAATTATGATGAGGCGCTGGAAGCATTTGATAAGGCGCTGGACGGAAAAGAGAGCCGTTTCTCCGGTACAGAAATCGATATACTGTATTATAAAGCAGAAACCCAGGACAAAGCGGGCAGATATGTGGATGCGGTGATGACCTACTCCCAGATTGTGGATGCGGAAAATTCGGCGGATGCCTATATGCTGCGGGGCATGGAGTATGTCAAGGTCGGCGATGGCACCAGTGCGGAAACCGATTTGCGGACGGCGATTAAAAAAGATAAAAAGAATTATGAAATATATCTGGCGCTGTATGAGGCTTTGATGTCCCAGAATAAGACGGAGGATGCCAAAGCTGTGCTGAACGAGGCGCTGAAGCTTGGCGGCAGCCGGGCCAAAGATTTGGTGAATCAGGGAAATATATATCTGAAACTCGGAGATTTGACGGCGGCGGAAGAGAAAATTCAAAAGGCGCTGGATAAGGGAGAAATCTCTGCCAATCTCAGTATGGCCGAACTCAATATGGCAAAAACGCCGAGTGATCATGCGCTGGCCTGTCAGTATTTTGAAACCTATCTGGCCGCAGTGACCAGCGATGCCGAAGCCTATAACGCCTATGGTTTATGTCTGATGGAGATGGAAGATTATGCGAAGGCGGAAACCGTTTTCACCCAGGGGGTTGCCCTGAATAACCGCCTGTTGGACCGAAGCATTTCAAAAAATCAGATTTCCGCCGCCGAGCGGGCCGGACACTGGGATAAGGCTTTGGAGTATATCAACGTCTATCTTGAAAAGTATTCGGATGACTCCGCTGCGGTGCGGGAAAAAACATTTATTCAGACACGAATCCGGTAAGGGCAGTCGGATGGTCGGCAGCCCGGCGTATCCGGCAGATTGGAATGACCGCATATCCGGCGGCTTGGAATGGCCGCCAGCCTGGAATGGCTGTCAGATAGGAGTGGAAGAGGTAAAATGGCAGAAATATATGAAACAAAAAAATTGACGGAGAGAGTTGTGCTGGTCGGAGTTTCTTTGCAGGAGGATGACGATACAGTAAGTTCTCTGGTTGAACTTTCAGAACTGGCGGCTACCGCAGGAGCTGTGACTGTCGGCAGATTGATTCAGAACCGGGAAGCGCCCCATCCGGGCACATATCTCGGCAAAGGCAAGATTGAGGAACTGAAACAGTTGATCTGGGAGGAGGATGCCACAGGTATTATCTGTGATGATGAATTGTCTCCGGCCCAGTTGGCAAATCTTCAGGATATGCTGGACACGAAGGTTATGGACAGAACATTGATCATACTGGACATTTTTGCGCAGCGGGCGTCGACCCGGGAGGGCAAGATTCAGGTGG
>URND01000133.1 GCA_900549105.1 uncultured Eubacteriales bacterium | reverse complement strand
GACATAAGCGCTGTGGGGACGGTGCTTTTTTCTTGCCTTGAAAAGCCGGTAAAATCAAGGCTTTCCGGAGTTTTGCCTTTTCCTGTTAAAAATAATTGTGAATGTATTTTGAATTTAGAAATGAATTTTTGATGGTTACACTTGGCTATATTTTGGTTACACTTAAATAGACAGTGCTTTTTCAATTAATAATTTCTTCTCATCTTCATCTTTTCGGTCAAAACAATAGTTCCCGAGCGTCGTTCTTTCATCGGCATGCCCGACCATTTCGCGAATGGTATTAATATTGACTTGCGCATCTAAAAGGGACGATATATAAGTTTTTCTTGCCTTGTGAGAGCTTTTTTGGATGATTCCAGCCTTCTTGCAATATTTTTTATATAAATCGTCGATGACACGGGCAAGTATTGGTTTACCAGTGATGGAAAAAATATACCCTTCACTGTCAACACCCAATTCTTTTTGGCGGGCCTTGGCGCAAGCAATGATTTCCTTTGCTGTTTCGGTTAATAGAACTTGACGGTCGCCATATTCTGTTTTCGTGTGCTCAACAATTTGATTAGTGTCACGACGCAGCATCCGTTGAATGTGTATATAATTTGGCGTTTCGATATCTTCATACCTTACGGCACACAATTCCCCGATGCGGAGCCCGGTTTGAAATTGAAAAAGAAAAGCTAATGGAGCCAATTCATAGACCTTGGTATGATTTTTAAAATCGTCCCATGCCATAGGGAAAATCAAATCAAGTTCTTCTTTTGAGAAAACCTGCGTGGCATTGGGTTTCTTTTTGGTTTTTCGAAACATCCGTTTTCCATCAATCTTGACTTGAGACATCGGATTTGATGGAATAAGGTTAATATCAACAGCGTATTCTAAAGCCTGTCTCATGATAACAGTAACATTGTAGTATTTATTTTTTGTCATATCATAATCCTGAATAAGCTTATGCGCCCACATATCCAGAGTGAGCTTATCAAGCTTTTTGATTGGAACGTCAGTAATTTCAGTGTCGAGATAATAAGTTCGCCAATCTGTATCAATACGGCTGATATAGGATTCTGCCCGGGTATGTAGCTTTTTGTATTCAAGCCATTGAGGGTAGAGCTTCCGAAGTGTCATAAAAGTACGTTGAGCAGCTTCATCGATATTTTGATAATAAGTGATGAGAGCCTCATACAATTTTTCTTCCGTGGATTTTACCACCAACTTTCTGCCAGCTTTTTGAGTAGTGTCCGATACATGAGTTCTCCAACGACCATCCTTACCTTGCCATATGCTATAAGGATGTTTTCTTGAAATTTCTTCTTTCTGTTTTTTTCTCATGGCTTCTTTCACATCGTCCAGCCTTAGTATATCATTTTCTAAAGCAAAAAGCAGTAGTTCTTTTTCGGTAAGTGCATTAAAATTGGTGAATAGATTCTTTTCTGTCATAATTCAATAATTGACAGCGGAAAAATTAGGAGGTCTCGGTGTTCTTGGTGTTTTTTGGTATCTTTGGTATGACAGGGTATTCTGGGAATTTGCCGCCGGTATGTTGCCTCCTTGTCTTATTTATCTGTATTCCTGCTTGTCGATAATGGTCTGAAAGTTCCGGCCCTTCCGTTCTTCACTCATAAGGACGGTAGAACGGTATTTTAATGTTTTATCGGAAACCCTCTTTAAAGCGTCCATATAGGTCATAGTTTCACGGCCCGGCTGTTTGATGCCTTGGGAACAGCGAAGGATATTAAAGCCGTTAGGGTACATGTGCAACCGTGCGCCTTTGATGATAGCTTTTTTCTTTCCGTTCACGGTAACGACTTTCAACCGGTTATCCGAACAGAAATCTGCATTTTTATCAGGAATTTCCATATCTGAAAGATAAGCGGTCAGATATCCGGCAATGTTATTTCCTGTGTCCTTTAAGGCTTTTACATTTGTAAAGCCATGGCCCCAGATAGTCTCAAAGACATCATTTTCAATGTACGGCGCATTTTTTGGCCATATGTATAATACATGGAGATGCCAAGCACCGCGCAATTGTGGTTCTGCTACAGCGATATATTCCGCTTTGTCATAACCGTTCTTCTTGCAGTAATACTGAAATCTCTGATTGAACCGCCTGAAATCCTCATAAAGCAGGTGCGGTCCCGCATATTGACCGCATAGGTCAGGGTACACCAGCGGACGCATCTAGTGTTAATGACATTTGTCAATACCAGTTGACGAATCCGCCGGAATGTATGCCGTAACGCCGCAGGCGTATCCTTGCGGTTTTCAGCACTGTGCTGGAATTCTTTGACCTTCCCGGAATTCGTATCATAGTACGTATCTTTTGATAGCTTTACGATGGGGGCTGAATCATTCCGGTTGGAAAGATAGCATATTTCGGTTGTGTTCCCCATGGTGGTTACGGTTACTTTCTCTTCTGGTCTTATTATTAATTCATCTGAATTTATTTTTTTTACAGTCATACTTGAACATTCCCTTCTGTTAATGTATAATCTCTATCAAGTTAATGGGGCGAAGCCGTTCCCGCTCCGCCTTTCGTCCCGCTCCTCCGGGGGAGCGGAACATCAAGACGGAACGGTCACCGCTTATCGCCCGTTTAACGCTGCTTTCGATACCGGGTTATAGCTTCCGATAATCGACGTTCGTTTGATGCTTTACGTGCCATCTGCTGACGTTGCCACAGCGAATATTCGGCCTGTATATTTTCGAAGTTACGCAAACCGATAGTACTGACCGGGATATACAAGATAATCCGGTGTGGATTAATCCACTCCACAAAAGGGGAGCAGTCAAGTCCGCGGGTCATCTGGAAGTATTGGCGTGTAACGACCAGCAATTTATAGCTGATTTCAGCAACTACACCGTTTTCTTTGATGTCAGGCCGTATACCGGCAATGGTCAGCGCGGCATATGCGAGGCCGAGATTATTGACCCCTATGTTTTCAGTGCAATATCCATTAAATTCGGACATTTCCCGAAGGATGATATCAATATCATCCAGCCGTGGCACAAGGGCCGGATTGACCTGCCGTTCGTTGGATTCGCAAAACCAGCGGTAACAAAATCGGTCGAACGCCGAAGTTCCCATTTTGGGTAGAACATTCACGGGTTTCAGCCAAAACGTTGGATTGAACTTCCTTGAATTTGGTTTAGATTTCAAAACTTTCACTCTCCGTTTCCTTTTCTTCCATCAAGAATTTGATGGATAAGCTACCGTCATAAACACTAATTTTGGCATCCAGAACGACACCGATATCTGCCAGGGCAAACCGCTCGCCGAACTCAAGCTGCCGGTCAAGCTCTTCGGCTAATCCGGCCCGGTATGGGAATACGACTTTGGCGGCCCCCAGACCTTTAACCAGAATGTCGATGTAAGTTGAGGTCAGCTTGTTTGATGGTTGTCCGTCAACATAATCGCGCGATTCGCCAATTTTTACAGTCAAGCAATTCGGTTTCCTTGAAGTTACATCATTAAGGGCCGTCAGATAGACGGTCCGAGGATTAGATTTTCCCATAATCCCCACTCCTTTCTACTACTGATAAAAATAAACGGTTTCACATATATAAGGGACAAAAATAATCGAGATTACGAAAAATTTGGAAAATTTTTTAGAAATTTTTAAGAGAGGCGGCCCCCCGCATATTCTGCACCTCTCAAAATTGAGTTACATTAATTTATGGAGTTTTTAAAAATCTCCTTCAGCCTTTTCAATGCCCGTTTATGGCGATAGGCCAACGTGGAATTAGGAATTCCGGTTTTTTCCGAATAATCGGAAAGCGTTCGTTTTTCAAAATACACCCAAACAATCAATTCCGCGTCAGCGGCAGGGAGAGCTGAGATAGCTCTCATGATTTCCCGGCGCTGTTCTTTCAGAAGGTAGATAGTCTCCGGTGTATCTTGGGCAGCAATCGTAGAGCCTATACTCTCGATAGAGACAATGCTCATATTATCTGCTTCAAACAATGCTTTCCGTCTCTGCGACTGCTTTTTTTCTCTCCAAACAGGGTCCATATAAGCACTATAGACCTCGTTTGAAACGGAAACCTTGCTACTTAAATGATTTGAATAAATTTTCAATTCTTTCATTATTCAACCCACTTTCTAACAGGGGGCATAGATAATAGCAAAATCTCTCGAAAATGAAACGTATCCTGACGTTTAAGGGTGTTTTCTGAAAGTTAGTTTTAGAACCATGCGAAAAAAGGCTCCTTTTAAGGGTTTTTAAAGGGTTTTTGAATGAAAAGTTGTTTTGTGAAAGAAGATGTGGTTTCTAACGACTTTAGGTGGGTTTTTAAAAAACAAAAAGTTGATTCATGCAAGAAGAAGCGGTTTCTAACGACTTTAGATGGGTTTTTAAAAAACAAAAAGTTGATTCATGCAAGAAGAAGCGGTTTTTAACGACTTTAGATGGGTTTTTAAAAAACAAAAAGTCGATTCATGCAAGAAGAAGCGGTTTTTAACGACTTTCAGTGGGTTCTGGATTCAAAAGCTGTTTAGAGTGAAAATAGCGTGTTTTGGGCATGTTTGATTAAATCCAAGCGTTTTTACTGGATTACGGCTAATTCTTTGAAAACATTATTAAAAAATGAATATTTATTATTTTTTTTTGAATAAAATTCACTAGAGGGCTTATAGAATAATTGAGAAAAAAGAATCTTAACAAAGAAATTTGGAAATGCGCTGGAGTTGTAAAAAAGTGATTCGGGGAAACACTCATTTTCATCCTCTTGAGCGTTCATTATATTTATGCTTCCCAAATCCCTGTCAAGTCTAAAATGCACAGGCTGCGGGCCTGGACTTGACAGGAAATTTGGAAGCAAAATAATTTATAGCCAAGAGGAACAAAGCGGCAGTATGGCTTTGCCGGTGGAGGAACCTTACACATAGTATCGGATTTGATATAGTGTAGGGGGATTAGAAAAGAAGTTTAATATTTAGATAAATAAAAAAGCCCTATCAAGATTATTTTTGATAATCCGATAAGGCTCATTTTTTGTCGCTCAAACCAAGAATGTAATCAGAAGATACCTGAAAATACTGACATATTTTAATAAGCAATTCTATGGAGATTTCGCGTTTTCCGGTTTCAAATTGAGAATAAGTGTTTTGAGCAATGTTAAGGTAGGATGCCAGTTCTCTTTGTGTTTTATCAGCATCTTCACGTAGGGCTTTAATACGTTCATAATATTTCATGACAATTCACCTCTGTGAAGATATCTTATAATAATTTCATCTGCACATTGAAAAATATCTCAAAACGAGATAACATTTGCATATAATAGTTTGAGCCGGAAACCGGGGCAATGAATTGCTGTAAAGAAAAAACCCATATCAGATTAAAAAATCATCAGATACGGACTGTATTTTATTTGAATTTTAATATGTCGTTTGATGTACTCCCTAAGATTCGTTGTTAAGTAACTGGTCTAAACTCACATTTAAAACTTTAGCAATTACTTTTAATTCAATATCAGTAACAAAACGTTGACCGGATTCAATACGCTGGATGGCATTTTTATCGATGTCCAGTCCGTTTAGTTGCAGCATATCGGCTAATTTCCTTTGTGATAAAGATTTATGCTGTTTTCGGTATTCCATTATTTTTAGACCGCAGAGATTGTTCCGGCCATCGGGTGTTTTGTTTTTATACATGGATATATACTCCTATTTAAAAATGACATTCAGTGATTGTCATATAGGAGATTATATGCTAAAATTCTATGAAAAATGACATTTAGTAAGTGTCAAAACAAAGGGGATGAATAAGAATATGGAAAAAATCTTTGACAAGATTACCAATGTATTTGAAAAAGTCACAGATATGAAAAAAACACTTGAAATCTGTTCCTATGGTTTGGAAACAGCAGGGGAAATAAAGGCTATTTCTGTAGTTGAGTTGTACAGAGATTTGCTTGACGATGTAGAGAATCAGCTGATGGAGATTATTGAACAGATGGAAAAGGAGAATTCCACAGAAGAAACTATAACCGGCATTGTAGAGTGAAAGTATTCATATAGGGATAATCAGATTAGGAATCTTTGATAAATACAGCGATATCCTCTAATCTGCAATCTAAAATATTACATAAAGTATTGAGGGTATGCGTGGAAACATTCGAATTGCTTCTGAGGCGTGAAAGCTGTCCAGCGGAAATATTGTATTTATGTATAAGTTGATATTGAGAAATGTTCTTATTTTTAAGGGTTGTCCATAACGGTTCATATGAAATCATAAAAAGTACCATCCTTTCACTTGAATGATACCCGGTTATGGACTATAATCATATTAGCCATAAATGGACAATATATTTAAGACGAGAATTCATAAGTTGTCGGAAAGAGGTTGAAAACATATGTGTAGACGAATGAGAATGATTGCTTTAGCAATAGGTTTATGTACTGTTCTGTGTTTTGGTGGATGCGGCCAGAATGATAATCATGAGAGCATGTCAAAACAGGAAAGTACTACAAGTGCGGAAACCAGCAAAAAACCAACCGGGGCCGCCAAAAATGCAAATAAAAAGAAAGCAAAGGAAACGGGTAAGAAAGCCTCGGATGAAAAGGATGATTCAACAAAGAACAGTAAGAAAACAGATACTAAGGATGAAGTGACTAAAAGTGAAACGTCAAAAAAAGTAGCTGACAATAAAAATAATTCCAGTAATAAAAATACTGGAAATAGCAGTAACAATAATAATGAGAATACATCGAACAATTCAGGTAGTGAAACGGCCTCTAAACCGTCTGAGAATCCTTCTAGTGGTGGAAGTTCTAAACCA
This sequence comes from uncultured Eubacteriales bacterium, assembly GCA_900549105.1. Classification (GTDB taxonomy): domain Bacteria; phylum Bacillota; class Clostridia; order Lachnospirales; family Lachnospiraceae; genus Frisingicoccus. The sequence continues at coordinate 547 of URND01000133.1, read as the reverse complement.
GCTACTCCGAGTAGTAATCCAACTCCATCACCAAGTCGGGGTAGTAGTTCGGGAGGCGGTTCTTCGAGTAGCGGTAATACAACTAAGCCGAGTACTTCTCAGCCGAGTACCTCAGCGCCTAAGCCTGAGACACAGGCACCTGAAACAGAGCATAAGCATAATTGGGTAGAGCAGTCACATGTAGTTCACCATGATGCTACAGGGCATTATGAGGAGGTTATTATCTCTGAGGCGTATGATGAACCAGTGTATGGGACTGTTTGGAAGGATATCTGCAATGGTTGTGGTGCTGATATAACTAATTATATCATAGAACATGGAAAAAGTCAAATGCTTGCAGGAAATTATGCATGTGGTGGCTTTTCTACGGTGCCTTTTGATGAAGTTGTAGATTACATTCATCATGATGCAGTAACGGAGTCAAGGTGGGTAGAAGATACATCAGCATACAACGAAACAGTAGTGGACGGCTATAAATGTAGTAGTTGCGGTGCAACGATTCAATAGTCATGTCGTATTTTTAAACAATTAAAGGGCAGGAATACGA
>URND01000132.1 GCA_900549105.1 uncultured Eubacteriales bacterium | reverse complement strand
TATGTATGCGGGAAATGATATCTGTGAGCTTTATCCTTCGGATAGTGTGCTCGCGGCGGTTTATGCGGAAAATAATCAGAGTTCTGATTCGGGAAATGACGGGGCCGGAAACGGGGGGACAGGCGCCGCCGATGAAAATTCCGGGATGGAATCTCAGGAAAATACAGCGGTTCAGCCGGCCAGCGCCCCGGTGGCCAGCAGCGAGGGCATCGTATATACGGCGGATATGCTGAAGGACTACAATTATTTTATTAATCAGTTTTATGCCATTGACAGCACGACCTATGCGCCGGACGGCCTTTTGGATGCGGAGAATTTTATGAATATGGATTTGAGCATTGATTTGCAGGGGGACGCTCCAAAGGTGCTGATTTATCACACCCATTCTCAGGAGGCATTTGCGGACAGCCGCCCGGGGGAATGGCAGGACACAGTCGTCGGCCTGGGAGAAACGCTGAAAAATAATCTGGAGAGCCGTTATGGTGTTTCGGTGCTCCATTTGACGGATACTTTCGATGTGATTGACGGGGTAACTGACCGCAGCGCCGCCTATACCTATGCCGAAGAAAAAATATGGGAAGTGCTTGAAGAATATCCGTCCATCAAAGTAGTGATCGATCTGCACAGAGATGGAGTGGCAGACGGAACCCGGCTGGTGACTAACATCGGCGGGAAGGATACGGCCCAGCTTATGTTTTTAAACGGTCTCTGCCGGACGGCGGCCAACGGCCCCATTGAATATCTTCAAAATCCTTATCTGACAGAGAATCTGGCTTTCAGCTTTAAACTGCAGGCAAAGGCGGCCCAGTATTATCCGGATTTGATGCGGCGGATTTATCTGCGTTCCTATCAGTATAATTTACATATTCTTCCAAGGAGCCTGCTTGTGGAATGCGGCGCTCAGACAAACACGGTGGAGGAAGTCCAGAATGCCATGCCCCTTCTGGCCGATTTGCTTTATCTTGTTTTGTCGGGAAATTAACCGATATGAGGTGGAATTCTCAAAAAAAATAGGCTATACTGAAGAAGCAGACGAGGCTGCATGAAATGATGTAAGAAAAATGAAAGAAATCCATAAATTTAATTTTTATAAATACCTGATACACTAAATGCACAGGATAGATAAAGGAGAAAACCATGAAGAAACAGATAATACTTGTAGTGGATGATGACAGAGAAATTGTTCGGGCAATCTCGAAACTTCTGGAGCTGGAGGGGTATGAAACGCTGAAAGCATACGATGGGTTGGAGGCTTTGGACATCTTGATGGACCACACGGTGCATTTGATTATTATGGATGTTATGATGCCGAGATTGAACGGTTTGTCCGCCGTGATGAAGATTCGTGAAACAAAAAATATACCGATTATTATTTTATCGGCCAAGACGGAAGAGAGCGATAAGATTATCGGATTGTCTATGGGAGCCGACGATTATGTCAGCAAACCATTCAGTACGGAAGAACTTGTAGCCAGAGTGAAGGCACAACTGCGAAGATATATGACGTTGGGCTCTGCCTATGATTCGGAACCGGGAAGTGAAGAAATTCATCTGGGAGATTTGGTGCTGAATAAGGACCAGAAGCAGATGTATGTCAGCGGTGAAGAAGTGCGGCTGACGGCGACAGAATATCGCATTGTTGAACTGCTCATGTCCTATCCGGGGCGGGTTTTTTCCTCGGAGGAAATTTACAGCCGGGTTTGGAATGAGGATGCCTATGCGGTGGAAAATACTGTCATGGTGCATATACGTCGAATTCGCGAGAAGATTGAGATTGACCCGAAGAATCCAAAATATTTAAAGGTGGTGTGGGGTATTGGCTATAAGATGGAAAAAGTATGAAATGTACGGGCCGAAAAAACCGGGAGTGATTAAAAAGTGTTTCTGGTTTTGCAAAGAAAAATGTACAACCATAACCGGGCTTTACGGTGTGGCGGTTATTTTGCTGATGATTTTTATGAATATATTTATCGAGTGGATTTTCAACGGGGATTATTCGTTGACTCTCGCTTTATATTTGTTTGGAATCATCAATTTGGTTTTCTGGGCTTATATGGTAAAGCGGATTGACCAGAAGACATCTAAGCCGTTTTTTATGGAGTGGCTGAAACGGTGGGATTGCGACCTGTTAATATTGTTGTATATTGCGTGGCTGTTTTTGGCGATGGTTATTATGACTGTCGGCTATCAGAATTTTCAGATATCGCGATATAACATGTATGGAGACTATGTGGGAACTTATTTTTCATCAGCCAGCTTTATGGTTGTTTTCCTTCCGATTGCCCTGATTAATAACGCCTATATGATGCTGGTTATACGGCATTTAAAAAATCCGGAACTGCGGAAGGCGACATTTTGCAGAAAGACTTATCAGAGAATTCGGGACTGGCTGCGGGAAAGAAATCTCCGTTATCAGAAAAAATATCCTTTTGAGCGGAAAATGCAGCTGGAGACAACGGTGATGTCGGGAATCCTGATTGCCATGAGCGTTGTGAACCTGCTTGGCCTCAGCGCCTGGGGTTTTTCAAGGCTTTTGGCGGCAATGATGGTCCTTATGGGAGCGGCGGTTTTGTTTATATGGCTTCACCAGCATAAAATTTTTCTGACGGATGTCGGCACGCTGGTAGAAGAAATTCATGAAGTTTCCGAGGGCAATACGCTGAAAATCAGCGCGATTCCGGAGGATTCCATGATTTATGACGCCGGGGAAGATTTAACCCATGTTTTTGAAAATCTGAGCAACAGTGTGGAGCGGCAGGTAAAGAGCGAGAAGATGAAGATTGATTTGATTACCAATGTGTCCCACGATTTAAAAACGCCTCTCACATCCATTATCGGTTATATCGATTTGCTCAAAAAAACGGAATTGACCGATGAGGCCAGAGATTACGTGGATGTCCTTTCGAGAAAATCCGAGCATTTAAAACATATGATTCAGGAGGTATTTGAGGTTTCAAAGGCCACCAGCGGGAACATGGAACTTCATATCGAAACTGTGGATATATGCACCTTGATTTTGCAGACCATGGGCGATATGGAAGAGCGGATTGAAGAGTCTCATCGGATTATTCGAAAAACACTGGCGGCGGAGCCGCTGTATGTTCTCAGCGACGGCCAGCGCCTGTACCGTATATATCAGAACCTCATTGAAAATGCGCTGAAATATTCACTGGAGGGCAGCCGTATTTTTATTGACGCCTTTGGTGATGAGAAGACGGTAACGACCATTATTAAAAATACATCCTCTTATGAAATGGATTTCACGGAGGAAACGATTACAGAGAGGTTTACCCGGGGGGATATCAGCCGGACAACGGAAGGTCATGGCCTTGGACTGGCGATTGTCAAAAGCTTCGCCGAAGCCTGCGGCGGGGAGTTTCATATCGATATCGATGGAGACCTGTTTAAGGCAACGGTTCGATTCCCTCGGCATTTCCCGGAGCCGGATGAACTTCTGGCCCTTGAACCGCTGGATATTCAGGAAGCCTCCTGAAAAAATATATGACAAACCCCAACCTTCATGGTATACTCTATATGGATAAAATATGGTATATGGAATGGAGGTAAGACCAGGATGGCAGCAGACCAGAGTAAAATCCGTAATTTTTGTATTATTGCCCATATCGACCACGGAAAATCCACCCTGGCAGACCGTATTATTGAGATGACGGGTACCCTGACAAGCCGGGAGATGCAGGCCCAGGTCCTGGACAATATGGATTTGGAGCGGGAGCGGGGAATCACGATTAAATCTCAGGCGGTGAGGATTGTATATAAAGCCCAAGATGGTAATGAATACATTTTTAATCTGATTGATACGCCGGGACATGTGGATTTCAATTATGAGGTATCCCGGAGTCTGGCGGCCTGTGACGGCGCGATTCTTGTTGTGGATGCGGCCCAGGGAATTGAAGCCCAGACATTGGCCAATGTTTATCTGGCTTTGGACCACAATCTGGATGTCATGCCGGTAATCAATAAGATTGATTTGCCGAGTGCGGAGCCGGAACGGGTAAAAAATGAAATTGAAGATGTCATTGGAATAGAGGCGGAAGATGCGCCGCTCATTTCAGCGAAAAACGGGATTAATATCGAGCAGGTGCTGGAACAGGTGATTGAGAAGATTCCGGCGCCGGAAGGCGACCCGGAGGCCCCGTTGAAGGCCCTCATTTTCGATTCGATTTATGATTCTTATAAAGGAGTTATCGTTTTCTTCCGTGTCAAAGAAGGAACGATTCGTAAGGGGACCCGGGCCAGAATGATGGCGACGGGCGCAGAGTTTGAGACGGTGGAAGTGGGCTATTTTGGCGCAGGCCAGTTTATCCCATGCGATGAATTATCCGCCGGGATGGTTGGCTATATGACAGCCAGCATTAAAAATTTAAAAGATACCCGTGTGGGTGATACGATTACAGATGGGGATAATCCGTGTGACGAAGCTCTTCCGGGATATAAAAAGGTCAATCCGATGGTCTACTGCGGTATGTATCCGGCGGATGGCGCCAAATATCCGGATTTGCGGGATGCGCTGGAAAAGCTGCAGTTGAATGATGCGTCTCTCCAGTTTGAGGCGGAAACTTCGGTTGCCCTTGGTTTCGGTTTCCGATGTGGTTTTCTCGGACTGCTTCATCTGGAGATTATTCAGGAACGGCTGGAGAGGGAATATAATCTGGATTTGGTGACGACAGCGCCTTCGGTTATCTATAAGGTGCATAAGACCAATGGGGATGTCATTGATCTGACGAATCCAACCAACCTGCCGGATCCGTCAGAGATTGAATATATGGAAGAACCGATTGTGGCCGCTGAGATTATGGTGACCACAGAATTTATCGGGCAGATTATGGAGCTGTGCCAGGAGCGGCGCGGAACCTATCTGGGTATGGAATATATGGAAGAAACCCGTGCCCTGCTGAAATATGATTTGCCGTTGAATGAGATTATTTATGATTTCTTTGATGCCTTGAAATCCCGCTCAAGAGGTTATGCCTCCTTTGATTATGAGATGAAGGGCTATGTCCGTTCAGAGCTTTGCAAGCTGGACATCCTTATTAACCGGGAGGAAGTGGATGCCCTGTCTTTCATCGTGCATAAGGATTCGGCTTATGAGCGGGGACGTAAAATGTGTGAACGGCTGAAAGAAGAAATTCCGAGGCATTTGTTTGAAATTCCGATTCAGGCAGCCATCGGCAGCAAGATTATCGCCCGCGAGACCGTTAAAGCCATGCGGAAGGACGTTTTGGCGAAATGTTATGGCGGGGATATTTCCCGTAAGCGTAAGCTTCTGGAAAAGCAGAAGGAAGGAAAGAAGCGGATGCGCCAGGTGGGAAATGTGGAAGTGCCGCAGAAGGCTTTCATGGCTGTATTGAAGCTGGATGATAAATAACAAAACTAAGGAAAGGACGATGCGACTATGGCAAAAGTAAATTTGGAAGAGTTGTTAGTTGGAAAGAAAATGGAGCCGCGTTATCTGGAGTATAACTGGAGAGACGTAGCCCTGTATGCGCTGGCTGTCGGCGCCCACAGAGAAGATTTGCAGTATACTTATGAGAAGTATCTGAAAGCCATTCCAACCTATGGAACGATTCCGTACTGGGGCACAGTCAACGTAAAACCATATCAGTGGATGCCGCTGCCTGCTTCCATGCTGGCTGATGAAATCATTAAGCCGACGGTAGCCTTCCTGAATATGGACCATGAAATTATCTGGCACCGGCCAATTGACCCTATCAAGGGAACTTTCCAGTGGCAGGACCAGATTACAGATGTTTACGACAGAGGTGAGGGCAAAGGTGCTGTTGTAAAAACAAAAGTAGATGTTCGCGATGAAGCGGGAAATCTCGTATGTACGAATTATTCCACAACATTTTTCCATGAAGCCGGCGGCTTCGGCGGAAAACCAATGCCGAAGAATCCGATTGTTATTCCGGACAGAGTGCCGGATGCGGTTGTGGAGGATTATATTTCCCCTGTTCAGAATCTGCTTTATCGGTTGACAGGCGATACGAATCTGATTCATGTTGACCCGGAATATGCAAAAGACCATAAATTTGACCAGCCGATTATTCAGGGACTCTGCTCCTTTGGATTCTCATGCCGTATGGCGATTGACGCCTTGATTCCGGGCGAGCCGGAGCGGGTGACACGGATGGCTGCCCAGATGCGAAATGTGCTGCTTCCGGATACACCGGTGGCGCTGCATATCTGGAAGGAAGAAGAGGGTAAGGCCCTGTTCCAGTTTATTGACACGAAAAATAACCGGCCGGTTCTTGACCGCGGTGTATTTGAGTGGAAATAATCGCTGCTCGGATAGGGTTTAAATATATAGTTTGTTGAATACTTTGTGAAATCGGACCTTCCGTGGTATAATAAGGACATGCAATGCCTGAAAAACCACGAAAGGTCTTTTTTGCGGCATAAAATAATTGAGATGTCGGGCGGTGGCAGAATGGAGCGGCGGGAACTGGAACTTTATATACATATTCCCTTTTGCGTAAAAAAATGTAATTACTGTGATTTTCTCTCTTTTGGGACGGAGGATGAACGGTTGTCGGATACCCTGTGTCATCCGACAAGGCAGCTTCCGGTGCCGGAAGTTTATGTGGACAGGCTGTGCCGGGAAATCCGGTGGTATGGACAAAAAGAGGAATTTTCCCACAGGCCGGTGATTTCTGTGTTTTTTGGCGGCGGAACGCCGAGCCTGCTGTCGGAAGCCCAGATTTTCCGGTTAATGGCGGAGCTGCGGGATAACTTTTTGATACGGCGGGATGCAGAGGTTACGATGGAAGCCAATCCGGGGACACTGACACCGGGAAAATTAAAACAAATGCGCTTCTGCGGCATTAATCGTCTCAGCCTGGGGCTTCAGTCAACCGTGGAGAGGGAATTGAAGGCGTTGGGCCGGATTCACAGTTATGGTGCATTTTTGCAGAGCTTTAAATGGGCCAGGGAGGCCGGATTTAAAAATATCAATGTGGATTTAATGACCGCTCTGCCGGAGCAGACCATGTCATCCTATCTGAAAAGTCTGGAGCAGGCGGCGGCCTTGAAGCCGGAACATATATCGGCTTATAGTCTGATCATAGAGCCGGGAACGCCTTTTGAGGCGATGGAAGCCCGGGGGGAACTGGCATTGCCCGATGAAGATGAAGAGCGGGAAATGTACCATCTGACCCGGAAATTTCTGTCAGAGATGGGGTATGAGCGGTATGAGATATCGAATTATGCCCGGCCGGGATATGAGTGCCGGCACAATATCGGTTACTGGCGGGGAAGGGACTATCTTGGATTGGGGCTTGGCGCGTCCAGCCTCATCGATGGACGCCGCTTTTCAAACAGAACAGAAATAAAAGATTATTTGGCGTTGACGATGGGGAGTGATGACTGGTATGAAGCGGTTGAA
>URND01000131.1 GCA_900549105.1 uncultured Eubacteriales bacterium | reverse complement strand
ACATGATGGAGACTGCGGGTGTCACGGAAGAACTGAAAGCCTGTGACCCTATGCGTTGGGTGGGGCTGATGAACACGCTGAAAGCACAGGTGGAGGAAATCCTTTATTCCGAACTGATTTTAGAAAATTGAATAACTAAAATATGAAAGCATTGACGCAACCAAATGGATTATAATTTCATTGGTTGCGTCAATATTTTTGCTGAAACACGAAATCCATATGCCCCTCTTGACAATTCCATTTTCTCTGGTATAATTAAAACAGTGTTTTTAATACAATGTTTTTGAAACAGTGTTTTAAAAGAAAGGCAGGTAATCAATGGCAAGCAGAATCGAAGAATTTGACGAGAAAATTCTTGCCTGCGCAAAAGAAGAATTTTTGGAAAAAGGCTATACGGATGCTTCAATACGGACGATTGCCCAAAATGCTGGTGTCAGCACCAGCACAATATATACGCGGTATTCAGATAAAGAGGGATTATTCCGATTTCTTGTAGAACCAGCAGCTAACGGGCTGAAAGAGTTGTTGCGGCAGTCATTAAATGGTTTTTCTTCTTTGACGGAGCGCGAGCAGAATGAAAAAATCATGGAATATTCAGATCGTGGTTTTGAAGGCGTGATTGCATATATCTATGAGTATTTTTCTGAATTTAAGCTGCTGATTACCAGAGCACCGGGAAACTACTATCAGGATTTTTTAGAAGGATTAGTAGAACTGGATACGGGCTGCACAAAAAAATTCTTGATTCAAGCTGGAAGTAAAGCTCTGGCAGAGGGACGCATTACAGATGGATTTTTACACGTTGTTTCCAGTGCTTTTTACTCCGGCATCTTTGAGGTAGTAATCCATGACATGCCGATGGAAGAAGCAAAGAAGTATATCAATGAATTGCGCTCTTTTTATGGGAATGGCTGGAAAGAATACTATCGAAAATAGGAAAGAAGGTGTGAAGAAAATGCAGAAAACAAAAGACTTTTGTGTGGACGAAAACGGATGGATACACTGCCCTTTTTGTAAATGCAGAACGCGGACAAAGATACGAGCAGATACTTCACTAAAGAACTTTCCAATATTTTGTCCCAAATGCAAACAGGAATGTTTGATAGATGTTGACAACATGAAAATACGATTATCAGTAGTGCCAGACGCTAAGACGCAGAGCCGATAATTTGTTTGTGTAAATCACATGACAGATTATCGGCTTATTTTTTTGAATAAAAGTTAGCAAAAACTAACATAAGGAGGGATTTATATGAATCAGTCGCAGGGCGGCAAGCCATTTGGCAGGCTTGTAGAGTTTGCAAGACCGCATAAGACGGGCTACATCATTTCTGTTGTTCTTGCTGTGTTGGGAGTTGCCTTTGGCATTGTTCCCTATTTTGCAACAGCCAGAATGACGATTGAGTTGCTCTCCGGGAATCGGGATTTATCATTTTATATGATGTGGTGTTTGATTTCCGGCGGTGGCTTTGTCCTAAAAGCGATATTGATGGGGATTTCCACAAGGGCATCCCATGAAGCAACCTTTGCAGTGCTGTCCGAGGCAAGGAGGAAAATTGCCTCAAAACTTACCAGAGTGCCGATGGGCTATATTCTCAACACTCCGTCCGGGCAGCTAAAAAATGGCATGGTGGAACGAATTGAACAGTTAGAGGTTCCCCTTGCTCATGTAATTCCGGAAATGACCTCAAATCTTCTCGTACCAATCGCAATCATCATTTATCTGTTCATTCTGGACTGGAGAATGGCGTTAGTATCGTTGATTACCATTCCTGTTGGAATGATGTGCTACATGGGAATGATGAAAGAATATCCCAAGAAGTATGGGGAAGTTGTAAAAGCCGGAAATCACATGAGCGCAACAACGGTAGAATACATCGGCGGTATTGAAGTTATTAAGGCGTTTAATCAGGCGGATAATTCCTATCAGAAATTTACAGATGCCGTTCATGCAAACGCAGACCTGATTTTAGACTGGATGAAAGACACACAAAAATATTCGGCAATTATGATGAGTGTATGGCCTGCGGCGCTGATCAGTGTACTTCCAGTTGGATGCCTGTTTTACATGAATGGTTCCCTGTCATCCGCTACCTTTATTACGGTTATTGTCCTGTCATTGGGAATTGCAGGCCCGCTTGTAGCCGCGATGTTCTTTACTGATGATATTGCAAAAATAGGCACCGTAATGGGCGAGATTGACGGGATATTAAACCAGCCGGAACTTGTCCGGCCAGAGGGAAAATACGATTTGCCAAACCTTGATATTTCTCTGGAAAATGTCTATTTTGCATACGACGAAAAAGAGGTCTTGAAAGGAATTAATCTGACAATTCCCCAAGGAAAGATTACAGCTTTTGTAGGACCGTCCGGCAGCGGAAAATCAACGATTGCAAAATTGATCGCGTCCTTTTGGGATGTGACCGGGGGATTGATTACGATTGGTGGTAAAAGCGTAAAAGAAATTTCTACCGACCAACTGAACGATTTAATTTCCTATGTATCGCAGGATAATTATCTGTTTAACGACACGGTGCGTAACAATATCCGTATGGGCAAACCGGAGGCAAGCGATTCCGAAGTGGAGCAGATTGCAAAGGCTTCCGGCTGCCACGAGTTTATTATGAATCTTGAACATGGATATGAAACCGTGGTTGGCGGTGCCGGAGGGCACTTGTCCGGTGGAGAACGCCAGAGAATTGCGATTGCCAGAGCTATGCTAAAAAACGCCCCGATTGTGATTCTTGATGAAGCAACTTCCTATACTGACCCAGAAAATGAAGCGGTAATACAGGAGGCCATCAGCCGATTGACAAAGGGAAAAACATTGATTGTAATTGCTCACCGCTTGTCCACAATAACGGATGCCGACCAGATCGTTGTTGTAAAGGATGGGACAATCCAAGCGAAGGGAACGCATGAGGAATTACTAAAAGAGTGCAGTCTTTATCATACGATGTGGACAGCCCATATAGGTGCAAAGGAGGTGAAAACAGTATGATATATTCTTTTAGAAAATTTTTTGAATTTGCGGGCCGCCAGAGCCGAAACTGGTATTTAGGACTCTTGTATGAAATCATACGGTGCATTTTAGAGGCTCTGCAATTTGCTGCCCTTCTGGTAGTGCTGGACGGATTAGTCCATGATAATATCACCGCACAGACTGCGCTTTTAGCCTTCGGTATTATGCTGGTCAGTGTGATCGGCACCGCTATTTTCTGGTATCTGGCGCATGGAAAAGAAGGCGAAGGCAGCTACCGAATGTGTGAGGATAAGAGGATTCAAATTGGTAACCGTATGAAATATATGCCGATGGGTTATTTCAATAGCCATAGTCTGGGCAACCTCACATCCGTTTCAACAGCGACTATGAGCGACCTTGAAAGCATGTCCTTTGCTGTTATCGTACGGACTTTGGTTGGTGTAATCCACGCAAGTATCTTTTCTGTTGCCATGAGCTATTTTAGCTGGAAGATCAGTTTGATTTTTTTAACTGGCGTAATTTTGTTCATGGTAATTAACACAATGCTCCTGCGCTGCTCCAAAAGATTATCTCCCATACGGTTAGATGCACAAACAGAATTTATGGACGCTGTACTGGAATACATACAGGGAATGAGCGTTGTGCGAGCGTTCCACATGGCAAAGCAATCAAATACTACACTGGAAAAATCTATTGACGAAACACAGAGGAAAAACCAGCTTATTGAAAGACAGCGAATTCCCTATATAGCTGCCGAGCAGGTTGTCCTTCGGATTGCCAGTGCCGCTGCTGCTTTCTGCTCTATCGCTCTTTTCATAAACGGCACGCTGGAATTGACATATTGTCTGATAATCTTAGTATCGGCGTTCATGGTATATAGCCAGTTGGAAAGCGCGGGAGAAATGTTCTTTATGCTTTCCATGATCGATGCTTCTATTGACCGTGTGGAAGAAATCAACCAAAGTCCTCAGATTGACATTGACGGCAAAGAACAGACCCCAGACCGGCTGGACATTGAAATGCAGGATGTGAGTTTTTCCTATGGGGATAAAAAAGTAATCGATCATGTATCGCTCACAATTCCACAAGGAACCACAACGGCGATTGTCGGTCCGTCGGGTTCTGGAAAAACAACACTGGTAAATTTAATCGCACGCTTTTGGGATGTTGATAGCGGCAGCGTCCGTATCGGCGGCATTGATGTCAAAGATTATAAGCTGGACAGCCTGATGAAAAATATCAGCATGGTATTCCAGAATGTGTATCTGTTCCCTGACACGATTGAGAACAATATCAAATTCGGCTGCCCTAACGCCACCCATGAAGATGTCGTAAAGGCAGCAAAGGCGGCAAGGTGCCATGACTTCATCTCAGCATTACCGGAGGGTTACCAGACGGTAATCGGAGAAAGCGGTGCAACCATTTCCGGCGGTGAAAAGCAGAGGATTTCTATTGCAAGAGCGATTATGAAAGATGCACCCATCATTATTCTTGACGAGGCCACAGCGAATGTTGATCCCGAAAATGAAGCCGAGCTTCAGAGAGCGATTGAGGCGCTGACACAGGGAAAAACAATTATTATGATTGCTCATCGGTTGAAAACTGTAAAAAATGCAGATCAAATCATCGTTATCGACCGTGGTAAAATCTCTCAGCAAGGTACGCATGACGAGCTTATCAAACAAGCAGGTATTTATGCAGATTTTGTTGGTATGAGAGAAAAAGCTATCGGTTGGAAAATCAAGGCAGACAGCCTTGCATAAAAGAAAGGAGTTCCTACAATGGACAAGAAAAAATTGAACGCAAAAGACTTTATCAACATCGGTATTTTTACCGTCATCTACTTTGTGATGTTCTTTATCACAGGTATGCTGGGTTACATCCCTATCTTTGCAGTTATCATTCCACTTGTACTGGGAATATTGGGCGGCATCCCGTTCATGCTGTTCCTGACAAAGACCGGAAAATTTGGTGCAGCAACTATTATGGGTACGCTGGTCAGCGTCCTCTGCTTTCTGATGGGACAAAGCTGGATTTCGATTCCGTTTGGAATCGTATTCGGTTTTCTTGCTGATTTAATCTTCAAGGCTGGCGAATATAAAAGCTGGAAACATACTGTGCTGGGATATTGCGTGTTTACCGAATGGGTAGTCGGCTCCATGCTGCCTATGTGGATTATGAGAGATACTTTCTTTGAGGCGTACAGAAGCAAAGGAGGTACGGATGAATACATCAACGCCGTTATGGGCCTTACCGCTAACTGGATGCTGCCGGTAGTCATTGTTTTAGGCCTTGTTGGCGGAGTGATCGGCGCGTATTTGGGCAAGGCAATTTTGAAGAAGCATTTTGTAAAGGCGGGCATTGTTTAATGAAACCAGAATTATTACTGTCAGTTGATTCGGAGCGACGTTTCTGGCTTGATCCAAGAACAAAGCTATATATGCTGGTAATATTCAGTATTGTAATGATTGACGGAAAAACGGACGGTATTAGTTTCTGGTTAAAGCCGATTCTGGCATTGGTACCCTTTTTCCTCCTGCTTTCGGGCAGTAGGAAAAAGGTTGCCATCATCTATTTGATTGTTTTTGTTGTTTCATGGATGGTGAACATATTTCTTGTTCCGTATATGGGACTAATAGGAACAATTATAATATCGCTGCTGGCTCAATTTGGAACACGATGGTTTCCAAGCGCCATGATGGGCTATTATCTTCTCTCGACTACAAAGGTTAGTGAGTTTGTCCTTGCCATGCAGCGTATGCATATACCAGAAGCATTCATTATCCCGTTTTCTGTTATGTTCCGGTTCTTCCCTACAATTTCCGAAGAAGCGGGATCTATTGGAAACGCTATGCGTATGAGAGGAATCACGGGGAAAAATTTTTTCAAGAATCCACAAGCAGTATTAGAATATCGAATTGTCCCTCTTATGATGTCTGTAGTAACAATAGGGAATGACCTGTCTGCGGCAGCTTTGACAAGAGGATTAGGAAACGGAAAAAAGCGTACAAGCATTTGTAAGATCGGTTTCCATTGGAAAGATTTTGCGCTTATGATTATTGTTACTGCTGCCCTGTTGGTGTTCCTGCTTTTTTAGGAGGGCTGAAATGATAGAGTTTAAGGATGTAGCCTTTCAATATGAGCAAGGCAGTTCAAAAGGAAAAATCGAAAATATAAATTTGACTATCCATGACGGAGAGGTTGTTTTGATCTGCGGAGAATCCGGCTGCGGAAAGACTACACTCACACGTTTAATAAATGGGCTTATCCCGCATTATTACGAAGGAACGCTTACCGGGCAGACGATTGTGGAAGGGATAGATGTAAAAAATGTATCCCTTTATGCTTTGTCTGGTGTGGTTGGTTCTGTTTTTCAAAATCCAAGGACACAATTTTTTACAGTGGATACTACCAGTGAAATTGCATTTGGATGTGAGAATTTGGCAATCGACGCAGACGAAATCAATTCGCGGATAGAAAAAACGGTAGGCGCGTTAAAAATCGAAGATTTACTGAATAGGAGCTTATTTGCACTGTCCGGTGGCGAAAAACAGAAAGTTGCCTGTGCGTCCGTTTCCGCAATGGAACCGGATATATTCGTACTGGACGAGCCATCTTCCAATTTGGATATTAAATCAATCAGAGAATTAAAAGATGTATTGCGGAAATGGAAAGCACAGGGGAAAACGATTGTGATTGCGGAACATCGCCTGTATTACCTGATGGATATTGCAGATCGCATTCTATATATGCAGGGCGGGCAAATAAAAGAAAACCTTTCCATCTCCGACTTCAAAAAGAAATCTACAGGCGAATTGCACGCGCTGGGTCTTAGAACTTTACAGTCTGAAGATTTTAGTAAAATGCAGAGCACAGTGTGTGCGACAAAGCAGCTATATATCAGGGACTTTGAAGTTTCTTATAAAAATGCTTCCGGAGGTAAGAAGAAAAAGCGGAAGGTGCTGGATATATCAGATTTGATGATTCCGCAAGGTTCGGTGGTTGGAGTAGTCGGCAACAATGGAGCCGGGAAAACGACTTTTGCTAACAATTTATGCGGATTGCTCAAAACCGCAAAAGGCTGTATGAGCATGAATGGAAAAACTTATATGGCAAATCAGAGAATTAAGACCTGCTATATGGTTATGCAGGACGTAAACCACCAACTTTTTACGGAAAGTGTAATGGATGAAATCTTGCTTAGTCTGGATAATTCAGATGAAGAAAAAGCGGCGCATGAGGCAGAAAGTATTATGGAAAGTCTGCACATTTCAGAATTTAGAGACGCCCATCCTATGTCGTTGTCCGGCGGACAGAAACAGAGGGTAGCGATTGCCAGCGCGATTGCGTCTGATAAACAGGTTATTGTTTTTGACGAGCCTACAAGCGGATTGGATTATCGGCACATGAAAAAAGTGGCAGAGAATTTGCGGGAATTGAGTTCGTTGGGGAAAACCTTGTTTATTGTTACTCATGACCCGGAGCTGATTGCGGAGTGCTGCAATTACTTTGTCTTTATAGAAAACGGAAAAGTGCTATGGAGTGATGGATGGAACAGAATAAGCAGGGAACGACTGCAAAGGTTCTTTGCTTTTGAAGGTGATTAAATATAAAACTTCATGCGTCCGGGGAGGACTACCTGGAAACCATCCTTGTTCTCCAAAAGA
>URND01000130.1 GCA_900549105.1 uncultured Eubacteriales bacterium | reverse complement strand
CCTGGAACATCGGGATGAGTATCACGGAATCGGCCCGGTGCTTTATGCCCGGCGGATTGAAAAAGCCATCAAGCCGGAAGAGCCGATGGTGTATTTTAATTAAATAAGTATTGATGAAAAACATCTTCCGGGATTGATGAAAAACAACCGGGAGATGTTTTTGTTTTGAGAAGTTATTGACAACTAATTCCATTCGGGTTAATATGTATGAGGTAAATGAGAATATATTATCAATTGACAGGCGGAGGAATTGAAAATGACTTTATCTGAAGGTATTCCGGGAATGGAATATGTTGTCGAGTCGACTCAGCTAAATGAAAAAGTCGGGCGCAGGCTTGAAGCGCTTGGACTGATTCATGGCACGAGGCTCGAAGTTTTAAATAGAAAGAAAAATGGAACAATGATTTTTAAAGCCAGAGGTACGCGTATGGCGATTGGAAAGGAAATATCCATGGGGATTTATGTGAAGGAGGGCGCCTTATGAGCGGACAGGTAATTAATGTTGCTTTTGCGGGAAATCCAAACTGCGGTAAAACGACGCTTTTCAATGCCTATACGGGGGCTCGTTTAAAGGTTGCCAACTGGCCGGGAGTTACCGTGGAAAAGAAGGAAGGAGCTTTTAAGTTCCATGAGTACCAGTATAAGCTGGTGGACCTTCCGGGAATCTATAGCCTGACCTGTTATTCCACAGAGGAGATTTTATCCCGTCAGTACCTGCTGGGGGACGAAGTGGATGTTGTTGTGAATGTGGCCGATGCGTCGAATCTCGAGCGGAATCTCTATTTGACGCTGCAGCTTATCGAGCTGGGCAAACCGGTCGTGCTGGCTTTGAATATGATGGATATTGTTGAGGAACGGGGTATGGAGCTGGATATTCACCGTCTCCCGGAGATGCTTGGTATTCCTGTGGTCCCTGTTTCAGCCAGAAGGCGGACAGGCCTCGAGGTGCTTATGCATGCGGTGGCCCATCATCAGGGCAAGGCGAACAGTGTGCCGGTGGAACATCACCATGATTTGGTATGCCAGAGTATACATCGTCATAATCATCATAAAGAATTTGCCATGGTTTATTCGGATGACATTGAGGACAAGATTGATGATTTGGAGGAACGGCTGCTGGCGGATTTTCCGGACATTGTCAATCCAAGATGGCATGCCATTAAAATGCTTGAAAAAGACCCGGAGGTTATGAAAAATTATCCGATTCGGATTGATGATATCGTGGATAAAAATTATGAGCATGAGATTATCAATCAGAAATATGATTTCATCGAGGAAGTCATCGATGAGGTTTTGATGAATAAAGCCCAGAAGGAGGCCCGGACAGAGAAGATTGACCAGTGGATGACCCATCCGGTATGGGGAATGCCGATTTTCTTCGGCATTATGGCCTTGGTTTTCCTTTTAACCTTTGCTGTCGGCGACTGGATTTCCGGCGGCTTTGAAATCTTCATTTCCGGTGTGGCTAACGGTATTCAGTACGGCATGGAATTGCTTCATTTGAGTCCGACGCTTATATCGCTGGTCTGCGACGGTATTATCAGCGGCGTTGGCGGTATCTTAACCTTTTTGCCGAATATTTTCATGCTGTTTCTGGCGCTGGCTTTTCTGGAAGACAGCGGTTATATGTCCCGGGTGGCTTATGTTATGGATGGGCTGATGGGAAAGATGGGCTTGTCCGGCCGGGCGTTTATTCCGATGCTTCTTGGATTCGGCTGTACCGTGCCGGCGATTATGAGTGCGAGAACACTGGAAGATACGAGGGACCGGCTGAGGACGATTATGGTAACGCCGTTTATGTCCTGCAGCGCCAGACTTCCGGTGTATGTATTGTTTTCAAAAATGTTCTTTGGAAAATTTGCCATGGCAGCAGCATTTTCCATGTATGTGGTCGGCCTGATTGTGGCTGTCATCGTTGCGTTAGTCTACAGTAAGGTTATGGGCCGGAAGGAAGAGAAAAACTGTCTTTTGATTGAACTTCCGGAATATAAATCGCCGAATGCCCGTACAATCATTATTTATGTATGGGAAAAGGTGAAAGATTATCTGACAAAAGCGGGAACAACGATTTTTGTCGGCTCCGTGCTTTTGTGGGTGATTATGAATTTTGGACCAGCAGGAATGGTGACGGATATATCGGACAGCTTTGCCGCCTCGATTGGCCGTTTTCTTGTGCCGGTACTGGCTCCGGCCGGACTGGGGCTGTGGCAGATTGGCGTTGCTCTTATTTCCGGGGTGGCCGCCAAAGAATTGGTCGTTTCAAGCTGCAGCGTCTTATTTGGAATGAATATCAATTCAAATATCGGTATTGAGAATTTCCATTATGTGCTGGAAGGCATGGGCTTTGGAACGGTCAATGCCTACGCACTTATGATTTTCTGCCTGTTGTACATACCGTGTATGGCTGCCATTGCAACCATTCGCAAAGAAACAAATTCCTGGCGCTGGACGATAGGAATGATGGTGATGCAGCTGCTTATAGCCTGGGGAATGGCGGTTATCGTATTCCAGGTGGGCTCTATGCTGATCGGAGGCTGATGATAAAATGCTTTGGTCGATTATTATAGGAATATTGCTGGCGATTTATGTACTTTGGGTTATCCGGCGGAAAGTACGGCAGTTTCGCGAAGGAAAATATTGCGGCGGAAGCTGTTGTGACTGCGGATGTACATGCAGTGCCAGAGATAAAAAAGAAAAATCAGGTCTATAATTAAGAGAGAGGGCGTATCCGGTGATGCGCCCTCTTGCTGTGGGATACTTTTTGTCATATATTGTTTTCTGATGCACAATGTGTTAAGGAATCTGTGTGCAGACTTTTCGGTGGGCCGTCGATATGGGCAGTTCGGCCATCTCTGCTTCAGTGTAAAGCTGTTCCGCGAGCAGAGAGGAGGTTTCCGGTTCATCCATAATCTCACCCAGATAAACATTCATATGCCATATGCGATGGGAGAAAACATGTTTAATCTCTTTGCAGTATTCATAAAGCCGGACGGAAAGGCCGTAGTTCTCATAAAAGGTCTCTTCAAAGCTGACGGGGGATTCCACCTCATATTGAACAAAACCGTAGAGATTTTCCAGAAGCCCTTCTTTATTTTTGACGAGAAAATATTTATCGTCTTTTTTTAAGATGGCAGTAATATAATATAAATCTGTTTTTGATGTGTTTTTGATGTTCACCGGCAGCAGGCTTTCAGTCCCCGCTGCGTGGGCATCGCAGAAATCGGAAACAGGGCAATGTTCACAGTTCGGATGCTTTGGCGTGCATATACCGGCCCCCAAATCCATCATTCCCTGATTGAACATGGAGGGGTCCGCGCCATGAATGAGGTTATCCATAAGAAGCTGCCAGGCCTTTTTTGTTTTATCCAGGGCGATATTGTCCTGCCGGTTGTATATTCTTGAAAGAATACGCAGCGTGTTGCCGTCGATGACACCCTTTTCCTGCCCAAAGGCAATGCTGGAAATGGCGCTGGCCGTGTATGCGCCGATACCTTTTAAGCGGATAATATCGTCATAATTATCCGGGAAATGACCGTCATATTCGTCCATAATCCGGCACGCCGCCTCCTGCATATGGCGGACGCGGCGGTAATAGCCGAGACCTTCCCACAGTTTAAAAATTAAATCCTCATCGGCCCCGGCCAGAGATTTAACATCCGGCAGAGCTTTAAGAAAACGGGTATAATAGCTTTTAACCGTGTCCACCTGTGTCTGCTGAAGCATAATTTCACTGACCCAGATGGCATAGGGGTCGCGGGTGTGCCTCCAGGGCAAATCCCGGCCTTCTTTTTTATACCATTCGATTAAGTTTTTTTGGAATTTTTCTATATTCATTAAATGACACATAGGCAAAGTGTAACATATTTTTCAGGATTTTTCTATATTTCGGGAAGGATTTTTCGATTTGGCGGCGAATATATATAATAAGGAGGGATTTACATGAATATTCGGGAAAAACAGGAAATATGGGAAAAAGAATATTTAAGTCCCTATGCTTCATTGAGTCAGAATTCTCTTGGACGGGACAGAGAAGAGCCTCAATGCGACGTGCGTCCATTATATCAGAGGGACAGGGACAGAATACTCCATTCGAAATCTTTTCGGAGAATGAAACATAAAACCCAGGTGTTTTTGGCCCCGGCCGGGGACCATTATCGAACCCGGCTGACCCACACGCTGGAAGTATCTCAGATTGCCCGCACCATTGCCAGAGCTTTGCGGATGAATGAAGATTTGACGGAAGCTATCGCTTTGGGCCACGATTTGGGACATACCCCCTTTGGACATGCGGGGGAAGATATTTTGAACAAACTCCATCCGGATGGCTTCAAACATTATTATCAGAGTGTCCGGGTGGTTGAATTACTTGAGAAAAATTGTCAGGGTCTGAATTTGACAAAGGAAGTCAGAGATGGTATGATGAACCATTCAACATCGCGGATGCCTATGACAATGGAAGGCAAGATTGTACGTTTTTCAGATAAAATTGCTTATATCAATCATGATATTGACGATGCGATTCGGGCCCATATTATCAGTGAAGAAGATTTGCCGATAGAATACAGGGATATATTGGGATATTCGCCGAAACAGCGTCTGAATTCCTTAATTCACAGCGTCATTAATGAGAGCATGGGGCGGCCCGATATTCTTATGGCCGAAGAGATTGAAAGAGCCATGCTGGGACTTCGAAGCTATATGTTTGAGAATGTATATACGAATCCGATTGCCAAGGGGCAGGAGAAAAAGGCCCAGAATATGCTGGAAGCGCTGTATCATCATTTCATGGAGAATTTCCACGAGCTTCCGGAGGAGTATGTGCGCCTTGTGAGTGAGCGGGGCGAAAAGAAGGAATCCGTGGTGTGCGATTATATTGCGGGTATGACGGATCAGTATTCCATTCAGGTGTACGAAAATCTGTATGTACCTTTTGTCTGGAAGGTGGTTTAAGTGTTTTATTCCGATGATGTCATCGAAGAGGTCCGCTCACGCAATGATGTGGTGGATTTGATTGGAAATTACATAAAGCTGACAAAAAAAGGCAGTTCCTATTTTGGGTTATGCCCGTTTCATAATGAAAAATCACCGTCATTTTCAGTAAGCCGGGATAAGCAGATGTATTATTGCTTCGGCTGCGGCGCCGGCGGCAATGTTTTTACATTTGTGATGGAGTATGAAAATTATACCTTTGTGGAGGCCGTAAAGTATTTGGCGGAGCGGGCCGGTATAAAACTTCCGGAGATGGAAGTCAGCGAAGAGCAGAAACGGATTCAAAGCCAGAGACAGCGGCTGCTGGATATACATAAAATGGCGGCCAGGTATTTTTATTACCAGTTAAAAAGCAAAAACGGCGCCAATGCGCTGGCTTATTTTGAAAAACGCTGTCTTTCAAAGGAAACCATCGCTCATTTCGGATTGGGCTTCTCAAATCCCTATCGGGATGACTTATATCAGTTCTTAAGAAGTAAAGGGTATGATGATGGGATTTTAAAGGCTTCCGGGCTGGTGACGATGGATGAAAAGTACGGCGCCCATGATAAATTCTGGAACCGGGTTATGTTTCCGATTATGGATGTGAATAATAAAGTTATCGGTTTCGGCGGCCGGGTACTCGGTGATGGAACGCCTAAATATTTGAATTCCCCAGAAACCCTTCTGTTTGATAAGAGCAGAAATCTTTACGGGTTGAATTTTGCCAGGACATCCAGGCAGCCTTTTATGATCATTTGCGAAGGCTATATGGATGTTATCGCCATGCATCAGGCAGGATTTACCAATGCGGTGGCCTCCCTGGGGACGGCATTTACATTGCAGCACGGCATTTTGCTGAAACGGTATACGGAGGAGGTGCGTCTGGCCTATGACAGTGATGAAGCCGGAGTGAAGGCGGCGTTAAGGGCCATCCCAATCCTTCGTTCCGCCGGGCTGCGGATTCGTATTATTCATATGAATCCTTATAAAGACCCGGATGAATTCATAAAAAATCTGGGAATCGAAGCTTTTAAAGAAAGAATCGATGAAGCGGAAAACAGCTTTATGTTTGAAGTTTCTATTTTGGAACGTTCCTATAATCTGGGCGACCCGGAGGGCAAAACCCGGTTTTTTAATGAAGTGGCAAAACAGCTTTTAAATTTTGAGCAGGAGCTGGAGCGGAATAATTATATCGAAGCCATAGCAAGAAAATATGGCATTACATTTGAAAATTTGCAGAAACTTGTCAATCGTTATGGTTTGACTCTCCCGGAGAGGGAAGTACGCAGGGAGGAACGGCCGGCCATTCGAAAGGAAAATGCAGGCGGCGGGTATCCGGAAGCTCTGCTTGCCTCTCAGAAATTGCTGCTGACCTGGCTTGTGAATGACGTATCCCTGTTCAAAAAAATCAAACCGTGGCTGGAATGGGAGGACTTTGTACATCCGGTGTATCAGAGGGTGTGCCGGGCCGTATATGAATCCATTGAAACGACAGGGCAGATTGTGCCGGGACAGATTATTAATCTGTTCCAGGAAAAGGAAGAACAGAAACTTGTTGCCGCTATATTTAATTCGGATATTGCCGGCATTGATGATAAAAACGCCAGAGAAAAGGCGCTTACGGAAACCGTTGTGCGGATTAAACGATATCATTTGGATGAACTCAGCCGGCGGACGCAGGACCTGGCTGGATTACAGAAAATTATACGAATGAAATCGGATTTACAGCATTTGCATATTTCTCTTTAGTGTGGAAAGACTATAGAAAGATTGCCAGGAGGAAGAATATGGGCGAAAAAATGTCGTTTGATGAACGCTTAAAAGAACTGGTGGCAGCCAGCCGTCAGCGGAAGGACAGTATGGCTTTTCAGGAAGTCCTTAACTACTTTTCGGATATAGATTTGACGGAAGAACAGACAGAACAAATATATGAGTCCATGGCTAAGGCCCATGTGGATTTGTTGAAATTGGATGATGCCGACCTGGAAGAGGAATTTCTGGACAGTGAGGAAATTGAGGTTGTTCCGGAAATTGATTTATCTGTCCCGGAAAGCGTCAGCATGGAAGACCCGGTGCGCATGTATCTGAAGGAAATCGGAAAAGTCCCCCTTTTATCCGCGGAAGAGGAGCAGGAACTTGCGGAGAGGATTGAGTCGGGGGATGAAACGGCAAAAAAACGTTTATCCGAGGCCAATCTCCGGCTTGTTGTCAGTATTGCGAAACGGTATGTGGGCAGGGGAATGGCGCTGCTTGATTTGATTCAGGAGGGGAATCTCGGGCTGATGAAAGCCGTGGAAAAATTTGATTATCGAAAGGGCTATAAATTCAGTACCTATGCAACCTGGTGGATTCGCCAGGCTATTACCCGCGCCATTGCGGATCAGGCGCGGACCATTCGTATTCCGGTTCATATGACTGAGTCTTATAACAAGATTCGTCGCATCAAACAAAAGTATCTGCAAGAGCACGGTAAGCAGCCTTCTGATAATGAGTTGGCTGAATTATCCGGCGTACCGCTTCCTAAAGTGCAACTGCTGATTCAAGCCATGCGTGGGGTCGAATCAATCGATGCACCGATCGGTGATGATGAAGATGCTACAAAGTTGGACTTTGTCCGTGGAGATGAAGAACAAGATCCGCAACGTCGCTTTATGGTGACCGCGATGGAAGAAGAAATCAAAAAGTCTTTAGATCGTTT
>URND01000129.1 GCA_900549105.1 uncultured Eubacteriales bacterium | reverse complement strand
CTGCTCCTCCGGCTGCGGTTCCTTTATCGAAACCTTTGCCAGATCTCTGAACTATGAAATCAGCGATTTTGCGAAAGTGGCTTTGTTTGCGAAAAATCCGATTGATTTGGGCTCCCGCTGTACGGTGTTCATGAACTCCAATGTCAAGCAGGCCCAGAAGGAAGGCGCTGAAGTCGGCGATATCTCCGCCGGACTGGCCTACTCTGTTATCAAAAATGCCCTTTTGAAGGTTATCAAGCTGACGGATCCGAAGGATTTAGGTGAAAAGATTGTTGTGAAGGGCGGTACATTTTATAATGACGCTGTTCTCCGAAGCTTTGAGCGCATTGCGGGCCGTGACGCCGTCCGCCCGGATATCGCCGGAATTATGGGGGCCTTCGGCGCGGCTCTTATTGCCAGAGAACGTTATGACGGCAGTGAATCCACCATGCTCTCTCTGGATAAAATGATCGGACTGAAATATACAACTTCCATGGGACGGTGCAAGGGCTGTACCAACAACTGCCATTTGACCATCAATCGTTTCAGCGGCGGACGCCAGTTTATCACAGGCAACCGCTGTGAAGTCGGCATTGGGAAGGCTAAAGCGGACAGCAACATTCCGAATTTATTTGATTATAAATACAAACGTATTTTCCAATATGAGCCTCTGACTGAGGATAAGGCCCGCCGGGGTAAAGTTGGTATTCCGCGTGTACTGAATATGTACGAGAATTACCCATTCTGGTTTACATTTTTCACAGAACTGGGTTATCAGGTCGTATTGAGCCCTCAGTCTTCCGCGAATATTTATACTCTGGGTATTGAATCCATTCCGAGTGAGTCGGTCTGCTATCCGGCCAAACTGGTTCATGGGCATATTATGTGGCTCATTAAAAACGGTGTGGACTTCATCTTCTACCCAAGTATTCCTTATGAGCGGGACGAGGTGGAAGGCGCCAACAACCATTACAACTGTCCGATTGTCACTTCCTATTCGGAGAATATTAAAAATAATGTGGAAGAACTGGCTTCAGAACATATCCGGTTTATGAACCCATTCCTTTCTCTGGATAATGAAGAGCATATTGTTCAGCGAATGACGGAGGAATTCTGCAAAACCACAGATATCCGTCCGCAGGAAATCAAAGCCGCTGTCGCCGCTGCCTGGACAGAACTGGCCAAAGCCCGCCAGGATATGAAGGACAAAGGTGAGGAAACTATTAAATATCTGCGTGATAATCATATGAAGGGTATTGTTCTGGCCGGACGCCCATATCATATTGACAAGGAAATCAACCATGGTATTCCTGAACTGATTACTTCTTATGGTATCGCCGTGCTGACGGAGGACAGTGTTTCCCATCTGGCTGAGATTGAACGTCCCCTCATCGTTTCCGACCAGTGGATGTATCATTCCCGTCTTTACAAAGCCGCCCAGTTTGTCAAAACCCAGGAGAATCTGGAACTTATCCAGCTCAACTCCTTCGGCTGCGGCCTGGATGCGGTGACAACGGATCAGGTGAAAGATATACTCACCGGCTCCGGCCGTCTCTACACCTGTTTGAAGATTGATGAGGTCAGCAACCTGGGTGCGGCCCGAATCCGTATCCGTTCCCTCATTGCGGCCATCCGCCTGCGTGAACAGAAACACATTCACGGTGATATACATACAAGCGCCCATGACCGGATTATCTTCACAGAGGAAATGGCAAAGGATTATACGATTCTCGCCCCGAATATGTCGCCAATCCATTTTGACATATTAATCGAAGCCCTGCGGTATAACGGACTGAAAGTAGACTTACTGCCGGACTGCGATAAGGAAGCGATTGATATCGGACTGAAATATGTAAATAACGACGCCTGCTACCCTTCTATTTGTGTCATCGGACAGATTATGAAGGCGCTGCTGTCAGGCAAATATGACTTAAACAAGGTTGCCATCGCTATGACTCAGACCGGCGGCGGCTGCCGTGCAACCAATTATATCGGATTTATCCGGCGTGCTCTCCAAAATGCGGGCATGCACCAGATTCCAGTCGTATCCATCAATGCGGCCGGACTGGAATCCAACCCGGGACTTAAATTTACGCCGAAGCTTCTCATTGGCGCAATGCAGGCCATTGTCTACGGCGATGTCTTTATGCGGGTTCTTTATCGGATGCGTCCTTATGAAATTTATCCGGGTTCCGCAAACCGGCTTCACAAATACTGGCAGCAGGTTTGTATCGATTCCATCACGGGCAAGAACCGGAACAGCTTTAAGAAAAATATTCAGGGAATCATTCGGGATTTCGACCAGCTCCCGATTGACGAAAATCTGAAAAAACCGAGAGTCGGCATTGTTGGTGAGATTCTTGTTAAGTTCTCTCCTTCCGCCAACAACTATCTGGTGGAATTGCTTGAAAAAGAAGGCGCTGAGGCCGTTATGCCTGACCTTTTGGACTTCTTCTTATACAGCGCCTATAACAGTAACTTTAAATATGAGAAACTCGGAAAGAGCAAGAAAAGCGCCATGATGGGTAATGCGGTGATTAAAGCCCTGGAGGCGGTTCGCAAGACAGCCCGCAAAGAGCTTGAAAAAAGCCGCCACTTCCATCCGCAGGCAAAGATTGAAGAACTTGCAAAATATGCCGAGCCGATTGTTTCCATCGGCAATCAGACCGGTGAGGGCTGGTTCTTAACCGGAGAAATGATTGAGCTGATTCATCAGGGGGCCGGAAACATCGTATGCACACAGCCATTCGGATGTCTGCCGAATCACATCGTCGGCAAAGGCGTTATAAAAGAACTGCGAAATACATATCCGGGCTCCAATATTGTAGCCATCGATTACGACCCGGGCGCCAGCGAGGTAAACCAGGTCAACCGTATTAAACTGATGCTGGCCACGGCCAACAAAAATCTGGCCGACGGCATCTAAGTCAATCAGAAAGTATATACACAGGCAGGAGGCGGGCATTCACCGTCTCCTGCTTGTGCTGTATAATTAGATTTTTCTTTCTGTGTTACGACTAATACATCTTATTTTCATAATCCAGTAACTCATGAAAAATATTATCCACAAATACTATATTATCCACGATGCGATATAGCATAAAATATCTGTGATTTAAGAAGTTAATACGACGATATTCTAACTGACGCAACCTCGGGTTATCACACAGCTTCAAACTTCCGGCCACATGCTTTAGACTTTCGATTGTTGCATCATAATCATTCAGTACATTTTCTGCCGCCTGCATACTCTCTTTCTCAATAATAAGATATTTAATAAAACGCTCTAAGTCTTCTTCTGCATCTCTTGTAACTACTACTTTATAATCCATACTTTGCCCTCACATCACGAGAAACTTCTGTCGCATCTTTATACATCCCCTGTGCTGCGTGCTCACGCGATTTTTCCAGCTTATCCAATATTTCTTGTTCTGTTAATGTTTCATATGGATTTGCAGTTGCCCTTTTTATCTCAAATGGGAAACCATTTACTGCCAGCGCCTGTGTTAAAAATATACGGATTGCAGTTGTAGTATCTGTTCCTAAATCTTTAAACAAAGCATCTGACTTTCTTTTTAAATCATCGTCTACTCTTACTTGAATCGTACTTGCCATTTACGCCACCTCCTACAGCTACTCTATTTCTACTATAAAAATAGCAAACAAGTATTGCCAAGTCAATACGTTTGTAATAATTTAGCATTATTATTTGTGGTATTTCTATTAATATGTTTTAAATATGATTTTTATATGATTCAATACTTCATCTTGTTTTCAAACCTGTGCATTGCGCAGGTATATAAATTAAAAACAGTTAAACAATATACTCATTCAGGAAATGGCATGCGAAAACGCCCATGGTTATGGCGTTTTTCGTGGTAAGGACTGCGCCCTTGGAGGTGCGGCTA
Organism: uncultured Eubacteriales bacterium; assembly: GCA_900549105.1. Taxonomy (GTDB): domain Bacteria; phylum Bacillota; class Clostridia; order Lachnospirales; family Lachnospiraceae; genus Frisingicoccus. The sequence goes on along the minus strand of URND01000129.1, from coordinate 3,798 downwards.
TCGCTTTTTGAGTAGGGATTGTATGCTCTTCGTGAGTTTACAGTGAAATTCAACGGTTGTACCGTTTAACCGGAAGTTTCCGTTTCCTATTGCTATCTATTATCCTGCCTGTTTTTCATTCTTTTCCAGTTTATAAATCCATATAAGTCATTTATAAGAAAAATTAGAAAGCAAAGTACCATCGGTAAATAACCTATATTAACCATAGATGCCAGCATCCAAAGAACAATAAGAATAATATCGTTCGCTGCATAACACACTGCATAACAAGGACTTCTTAAGACCATCAGCATAGACGCCAAATAACTGGTTGTCACAGAAATCGTACTAAATAGTATATTTGCTGTATTGAAGTATGCTAACACCCTCCACATAATCAATGTGACTATCACGGCACTAACAACTAACAGGCACCATTTTACTTTTGTCATTTCTCCAACTTTAACTTCTCTTTTGGAATATGGATTCTTTAGCCACATAATCATTGCCCAAAGTGCTGACGGTGCTGTCATTCCGACATAAGTAATCATTTCTCCATAATAATGAAACCGAAATGAAATAATCCCATAAATTACCGCAAAGATGATAGTCAACAATTGTCCTATCGCATCTCCCTTACCAACAAATATGAGTGCTGTTGCACCTATGATAGAAGCAATGATTGTTAAAACATCTTTTTCATAAAACAGGCACGACGAAACAATAATTATTATCAATGAAATTAACCATCTGGTTTTCTCTGCTTTTGACAAGTTTTTAATCGACTCAAGTATATTCATATATCCTCCAATAAAAAAGCATCCGCTATGTATCTTCTAAGACCTAACGATACATACTCGAATGCTCAAGATTCTCTACCCGGTGACAGAAACACTATTTATTTATGATGATACTATAGCGCAGTATAGCTCTAAACTCTTCTATCAACTTTGCACGCCCAAACACTACACAGCTTGTCAGATATCTCATATAATCGAATTTTTACCAGTATCAAATTCACATATGGGATATTTATTTTTTAAAATTCCATTTCCATTTTTCATAGACCTCCGAAACCGGAATTTAGCTATTCTCTTTTCTTTTCTATTGTGTAGGATTGCAGACTCTTCTGACAGCCATTCTTTTCATAAAATCCCTCTACTCCCGGTTGTGAACCAAAGTATAGCATAGTCGGCGTATTATCCTTTGCAAGTTGAAGAAGTCTACTTCCTACTCCCTGTTTTTGATATTCTGGAAGAACAAGCAACTCTGTAATTGTCCCAAAATAATAACCATCTGAAAGAATACGCAAACACCCTACCAGCACTTTGCCGTCATAGGCGGTTATATTCAGTGTTTTAGATAACGCACTCTGCGTTCTTTCCATGTTATAATTACCTTGCCATACTTTATTAACAAAGGGAATAAAGATTGAAGCATTAAGCTCTTTATCGTCTACTTTATAGTCCATAATTGTACCTCCACAAATACAGATTAAACAAAATCGCTATCACTTTCTGGTTCCTTTCTCCGTGAAAGAATTTATCCAGCACCTTCCGGAATACTTCACACTCCGGTTTTTCATCAATAGCCGAACATAGCTCTTGCCAAACTTCAAACAAAGATTGTCCGAGCAATTCAGTCATAGCTGATTGTTTCAATCACGGACATACTTCTTATCCTTTTTGACGGAGTATAAATGGCAATTCTTAAAACAATCTGAGCTGTCTGTCTATCCAGCTCCTCTGCTGCGCTTCATGAATAACATCTTCCGGCATACTTTTCCCAAGCAAAAACGGAGACAGCGGGTCATGTTTTCGCATATTTTCTTTTACAAAAGCTGCATTTGTATTCGCATAACAGTATTTACACAGATGGCCGCAGGTATTATATGCACCTATGTCCACCCCAAGCAGGCAGGCGCACTGCCCATTTCTCTGATTACTTTTTCTCTTTGGCACATCAAGATAAGCGTGAAGTGCTGTCTCAAAAGTATTTACTGTCATACATCCGGAGCAGTCTGCACCATAAGCAGCCAGTTCATCCCCCTCTGCACATGGCCTTATCGTCATTCCATATTTAGCCCCAATCCGGATAAATGCTTTTCCTATCCCAATTCGGTCAGCTTTGGATACTTCTCTGGCATTTGGAAAATTCCGCTCAACCTTTTTGTAGATATCAATAAAGCTGATAACACAGGATTTCGTATAACCGGACAGATTCTCTGCCATCTTTTCAAATTCAGATATATGCCATTTCACGGAATGTTTCTCATCAATAAATATCGGGTCGTATCTCCATCCCATGCTGTCCACGCCAACGATGCCGGATAACTTCTTAAAATCCTCCATCACCTTTTCTTTATCAGGCACATTCGGTTCAATATCTTTCCCATATGGCGTGATGGTTATAAACCAATATTGCCCGTACGCCTTCAGTGCATCCATATGCGGCAGCATTGGTGCAGGATTTTTTGTGCAGAATGCAATCAGATCAACCACATCCGGCGTCAGGCGATACTTTGTTACCTGAATGGGATTATAGGGATTGCGAACAAGCACAAAGCCTTCCTTTATTCTATTTAGCAGCCATTTTGAATAAAATGCCGGAATATCTGTTCTCATTCCTGTCTGTATAATCATTCTGCTTTCACCTGTCTCCAATCACACCTCATAAAAAACTCTTCCTGGAAACCGTTTCAAGGTTTCCGGGACGAGTTTTTTTATAACCTATATGTTTTCAATCTGCCAGTCGATTGGCTCAATACCGTGTTCAACTAAAAAATTGTTTGTCTGGCTGAAAGGACGGCTTCCGAAAAAGCCCCGATAAGCAGACAGGGGACTCGGATGAGGCGCCTCCAAAATAAGATGTTTCGGATTGTTCAGCATGGATTTTTTCATCTGGGCCGGACGTCCCCAAAGGATAAATACCATCGGACGGTCCACTTCATTCAGCACTCGAATGGCTGCATCGGTGAATTCCTCCCATCCGATGCCCCGGTGAGAATTGGCCTGATGGGCCCGCACGGTAAGCACCGTGTTTAAGAGCAGCACCCCTTGGTCCGCCCATTTTTTTAAATAACCGTTATTCGGTATATAACAGCCCAAATCCTCATGAAGCTCCGTATAAATGTTAACCAGTGACGGCGGAATTTCCACATCCGGCTTCACAGAAAAGCAAAGTCCATGGGCCTGTCCGTCGCCATGATATGGGTCCTGCCCAAGAATTACCGCCTTCACCTTAGAGAGCGGCGTAAAGCTAAACGCATTAAATATATCATCTGCCGCCGGATATATCTGACGGCTGTTATATTCGCTGAGAACCGTTTTATACAGTTTTGCATAATAGGGTTTGCGAAACTCCGGTGTCAACGGTTCCAGCCAGTCATTGCTGATTGCTGCCATATTTCTCCCCTCTTTCGTATTCTAAAATGAAAGACGCATAGAAACGCCCTTATCACTTAAATAACGTTTTAAATCATTAATTTCAAGTTCTTTATAGTGGAACAAGGATGCGGCCAGGGCGGCATCTGCCTTTCCTTCCGTCAGAGCTTCATAAAAATGCTCCTTTGTGCCCGCGCCGCCGGAAGCAATGACCGGCACCGAAACAATTTCCGCAATCTGACGGGTCAGCTCAATATCATATCCGGCCTTAGTGCCGTCACAATCCATACTGGTCAATAAAATTTCCCCTGCACCAAGCTTATTTACCTTTTCAGCCCACTCCAGGGCATCCATCCCCGTATCAATCCGGCCGCCATGTTTATAGATATTCCAGCCGCTGCCATCTGCCCGGCGTTTGGCATCGATGGCGACCACC
>URND01000128.1 GCA_900549105.1 uncultured Eubacteriales bacterium | reverse complement strand
AACCGTTCCGGTATTCAACACAGCGTTGCAGCCAACTTCCACATTATCTCCCAGCATGGCGCCGAATTTTTTCAGCCCGGTCTCGATGTGCTCACTTCCGGCCGTCACTTTCACCAGCATCTTATCGGCTTTCACATTGGAAGTGATGGAACCTGCACCCATATGGGCTTTATAACCCAAAATAGAATCTCCCACATAATTATAGTGAGGCACCTGCACCTTATTAAATAATACGACATTTTTCAGCTCCGTGGAGTTTCCTACAACAGCCCCTTCGCCGACAATAGCATTTCCACGGATAAATGCACAATGGCGCACTTCCGCTTCTTTACCGATAATCGCCGGACCATGGACATAGGCCGACGGAAATACGACAGCGCTTTTGGCAATCCACACATCATCGCCCACCTGGTCATATTCCTCTTTCGGCAATGTCGGACCTAATTTCAAAATAAATTCTCCGATTTTCGGCAGCACCTGCCACGGATAATCTACCCCGTCAAATAAATCTGCCGCAATCGTCTCTTCCAGATTGTACAAATCTTTAATCATTAACCCTTCCATGGTTCTCTCCTACTCCACTGTTACAGATTTTGCCAGATTTCTTGGCTGATCCACATCACAGCCTTTAGCAACAGCCACATAATAGGCAAATAACTGCATCGGGATTGTTGCCATCAAGCCGGTAAAGTTTTTATTTGTTTTTGGGATGTAAAATACATAATCCGCATTTTTCTCAATATCTGTATTATCTTCATTTGTCACCGCAAGGACAAAGGCCCCCCGGGTTTTTACTTCCACAATATTGCTGACAATCTTGCCGTAAAGCTGCTCCTGAGTTACCAAAGCAACCACAAGCGTTCCATCTTCAATCAAAGAAATCGTGCCGTGTTTTAATTCTCCGGCAGCATAAGCTTCGGAATGTACATAGGAAATTTCCTTAAGTTTCAGAGAAGCTTCCAGCGCACTGGCATAATCGATTCCCCGGCCCAGGAAAAATACATCTTTCAGCCCGATATACTGATTTGCAAGATACTGGATTTTCTCTTTATCCTGAAGCATGTTCTCAATCTTATCCGGCAAAGTTTTCAATTCCTGAATCATTTCCAGATAATCACTTCTGGAAATCTTCTCGCGAATCTTTCCGAAATGAAGGGCAAGCAGATACAGCGCGGAAAGCTGGCTCGTATAACCCTTTGTCGTAGCCACGGCAATTTCCGGGCCGGCCCAGGTATAAAGGACGTCATCCGCTTCTCTGGCAATGGAGCTTCCAACCACATTGACAACCGCCAGCGTGCGGACGCCTTTGCGTTTTGCTTCCCGCATGGCCGCCAGCGTATCCGCCGTTTCGCCGGACTGACTGATAATAATTGCAAGGGTATTGTCCTCCAGAATCGGATTGCGGTAACGGAATTCGGATGCCAGATCCACTTCCACAGGAATCCGGGATAACTCTTCAATCACATATTTTCCGGTAACTCCGGCATGATAAGCCGAACCGCAGGCAATAATAAAGATTTTTTTCAAATCTTTAATCTGCTCTTCCGTCATCCGGAGCTCATGGATAAACACTTCATCTTCTCTCAACCGAGGGAAAATCGTATCCCGCACGGCCTTCGGCTGTTCATGGATTTCCTTCATCATAAAATGCTGATAACCGCCTTTTTCCGCCGCGGAAACATCCCACTGAATTTCTGTCACTTCTTTTTCAACGATATCTAAATCCTGATTATACACCGTCACCTTATCCCGGGTCAGCTTGACAATCTCCCCGTCCTCAAGGATATAAATTTTCCGGGTATGTTTCAAAACAGCCGGGATATCCGAGGCAATATAGTTGCCGTCTTCAGAAAGGCCGACAATCAGCGGGCTGTCTTTTTTAACTGCGATAATCTCATCCGGATTATCCTTATTAATAATTCCAAGGGCATAAGAACCCTCGATACGGCTCATGACTTTCGCTAAAGTCTTTAACAAATCGCCGTCAAAATAGTAATCCAGAAGAAGCGTGACAACTTCTGTGTCTGTTTCTGACTGGAACACATAGCCTTTGTCCAAAAGACGTTTTTTTAATTCCAGATAATTCTCTATAATCCCGTTATGGACGACAGCAATCGTTTCGCTTGCATTCACATGCGGGTGGGAATTCACATCCGAAGGCTCCCCATGAGTCGCCCAGCGGGTATGACCGATGCCGACGGTGCCGGCCAAATCCGCCCCATCATGGGTCAGCTCCCTCAAATCTTTAATCTTTCCCTTTGTTTTTACTGTTTCAATATTTTCACCATCGAAAATAGAAATGCCTGCCGAATCATAGCCTCTGTATTCAAGCTTAGCCAGGCCGTCCATGAGAATCGGAGCCGCCTGGGCTTTACCAATATATCCAACAATGCCGCACATAATCTACCTCCAAATTTTTTATATTAACCTACTAAATATTATTATTTTAACACTCCGGGGTTTCAAAGTCTATTTTTTTTCATAATTTTTAGAGAGAGCTTCGTATTTCTCGCGGAGCATCCACTGATTGTTCAGCTGCTTCACATACTCTGTGCGAAGGGACACAAAGCGGTCCAGCTTCTCCATATATTCTTCCGGCGTAATCGTTCCTTCGGCCACATAATTCAGCCCTTTTTCCCAACTGGCTGTCAATTCCGGGTTCAGCAATGCCCGCAGGGAACTGTCCACCACATCATAAACCATTTCACCAAGCTTTGTCGGCGTAATTATCTGGGTCTTTTTATTCAGGGCCAGATATTTAATTGTCACCAGCTTCTTTAAAATTTCAGCCCGGGTCGCGCTTGTACCGATACCGCTGCCCTTAATCATGGCCCGCAATTCCTCATCCTCGATAAGCTGCCCCGCATTTTCCATGGCGAGAATCATACTTCCCGAGTTGTACCGTTTCGGCGGCGTGGTTTCGCCTTCCTTTATATATAATTCTTTCAGCGGCAAAGAAATGCCTTTTTTCAAAGTTTTCAAAACTTCCAGAAAGGCCTTGTCCATCCCTGTGATTTCTCCGGTCCCGGGCTTATCCGCCGTCTTTGCATCCATTTCCTTATCAGCCGATTTATCACTCGGTTTCCCGGCCACTTTGAGATACCCTTCTGAAAGAAGCACTTTAAAACCGGCAAAAAACCTTTCCCTATCCTTGCTGACGATGAGACTGATTTTCTGATATTCCGCCGCCGGATAAAATATACTTAAAAACCTTTTGGCAATCACCGTATATACACTGAATCCTGTTCGGCTGACAGATTTCAGGGCGCCAAGCCCCTGCCCTGTCGGCACAATGGCATAGTGATCCGTTATCTGCTTATCATTCACATAACGGGTCTTTGCGATATTTTTATAGCTTCCCATCTCCAAAACCTCTTTGGCAAAATCAGACACGGGCGCAAAATTTCGAAGACCGCTGATATTTTTATAAATTTCCTTTGCCACGGCTGTTGAAAGGACGCGGGCATCCGTTCTCGGATAGGTCACCAGCTTCTTTTCATAAAGTTCCTGGACAACCTTCAATGTCTCATCGGGACTCAACTTAAAGAGCCGGGAACACTCATTTTGCAGCTCCGCCAAATTAAATAATAAAGGCGGATTTTTTTTCTCCTTTTTCTTTGCCAGTTCTTCAATCACCATCGCCTGAGGCGGAATGGCTGAAAGTTCCGCAATCAGTGCTTTTGCATCCTCCTGCCTTTTGAAGCCATTTTCCTTATAAAGCGCCGGCGTTCCAAAATATCTTGAACCCTCGACGGCCCGCCACTCGGCCTCTATCTCGCGCCCCTGAACTTCCAGTTTTGCAAGCACCCGGTAAAAAGGCGTTTTCACAAAAGCCCGAATCTCCCGCTCCCTGCGGACAACCATGCCAAGGACACAGGTCATTACCCGCCCCACAGAAAGGACGGTGCGCTTTGTCCGCATAAAACTGGAAATGGACGGTCCATATTTAAGCGTCAGAAGCCTGGAAAAATTAATGCCCATAAGATAATCTTCTTTGGCACGCAGATAAGCCGAAGCAGCCAGATTATCATAGGCCGATATGTCCTTAGCTTCCCGGATACCCCGCATAATCTCTTCCTCTGTCTGAGAGTCAATCCAGACACGCTTTTTCGTCTTTCCCTTCACGCCGGCCATCTGGTCCACCAGCCGGTATATGTACTCACCTTCCCGCCCCGAATCGGTACAGACATAGATAGTCCCGACGTCCGGCCGATTCAGAAGACGGCTCACAATATCAAATTGTTTTTTTACCGAGTCTATAACCTCATATTTAAACTCTTTAGGAATAAAAGGCAATGTATCCAGGGACCACCGCCGCAGCGCCGGGTCATAAGCCTCCGGATAACTCATTGTCACCAGATGGCCGACACACCAGGTCACCACCGACTCCTCTGATTCCATATAGCCATCATAACTTTTGCCCTTAATCTTTAACGCTTTGGCAAATTCTCTGGCCACACTTGGTTTCTCGGCAATATATAATGATTTCGACATAAATTCTCCTTACTCCTATTTCGCAGGTGCTCCTATAACACCATGCTAAGTGTTCACAGTATACCACGTCAAGTGTTCACAGTATACCACGATTTTAAGTGACACGGAAGTCCGACTTTTTTCTGTACCATCAAAACAAAAGGTGATATACTATTATCAAAAAACAGAATGGAGCGTGATTTAATGAACCCAAAAAAGAAATTTTATGAAACCGCTGCTGAAACTCTGATTAAGAATTTAGATAAGCGCGGTATGGAAGCTTACTATGTGGATAACGGCGAAGATGCTTTGAAAATGGCCCTGCGCTTTGTCACTCCCGGCGCCAGCGTTTCCTGGGGCGGTTCCATGTCCATTAATGAAATCGGCCTGATTCCGGCCCTGAAAGCCTCGGACTGTGTTGTCCTTGACCGCACAGTTCCAAAAACCGATGAAGAGAAAAAAGAATTTTTTGGCAAGGTGGCTACCTGTGATTATTATTTTATGAGCACAAATGCTCTGACTATGGACGGCGAGCTGGTCAATATTGACGGCACCGGAAACCGGGTCGCTTCCCTCATTTTCGGACCATCCAACGTTATCATTATCGCCGGCATGAATAAAGTCGCCGACACTCTTGATGCGGCTGTCGCCCGTGCCCGAAATACCGCAGCGCCGATGAATACCATCCGCCTGGACAGAAACACCCCGTGTACCCAGGTTGGCCGCTGCTGCAACTGCATGAGCCCGGATTGCATTTGCAACCAATTTGTTATTACACGCCGCAGCGCTCCGGCCGGAAGAATTAAAATTATTCTTGTCGGCGAGGAACTGGGCTATTAAAGGGGCGCAGATATATTCTTCCGGAAAGCTTGAAACGCTTTCCGGAAGAATATATCTGCTTTATTTTATCCTTTTTGAGGAATATTGCTGTTTTTTTGCTTTTTTATATATTTTTCAGTTCATCCATATAGGCCTCTGAGAATTTCATAAAGGAGGCTGCCGCTGGGGTTTTGTCCTTTGCCACAGCCAGGCCAATCACTGTTGTCTGGGGTGGATTTAATGGAATTGTCTTAATACTGCCGGTCAAATTTCTGCAATTTATTTCATTATTCATGCTGATTCCAAGGCCCGCCTCAACCATGGAATAGGTCGCATAGATATCCATAGTGGAAAATTGGGTATTCGGCGTCACATGGCATCGCTTAAACACATAAGCGTTATCAATATCTTTTCCGGGATAGGTATCAATATAGGACTCCGATGCAAATAATTCTATGGGAACAGGATTCAGCTTTGCCACCGGATGGTTGACGGACACCATAGCGAGAAGCCGGTCTTTTATCAGAGGTATCCACTGATGATTACCGCTGCGCTCGCTGATAATCGCCATATCCACTTCGTGTTTCTCCATTTGTTCCACTAACTCCGCGCTGTACCCGCTCACAATTTTAATCTCTACCCCCGGATATTGTTTATGAAATTTTGAGGTAACTTCAGACAGCCATCCATAATAGGCACTATAGGCTGTTCCTATTGTCAACGTACCCGTTTCTACATTCCTGATTTGGGCGGACATCTGTTTTAATTTTTCACCCTCAAAAACTATTTCTCTGATCTGCGGCATCAACTTTACACATTCTTTTGTTGGTACAACGCCTTCTTTCCTTCTGATAAGAAGCGGAAAACCATTCTCCAGTTCCAATGCAACCATCATCCGGCTGATTCCGGAGGGCGTATATCCTAACGCTTCCGCAGCAGCCGAAAAACTCCCTTTTTCGATGGCACACAACAATGCTTCATATTTCTCTATTTCCATAACTTTTCCTTTGACATTTTATCACAGATATATTGCCTAATTGTCGTTTTACTCACATGTTAACAATAAGATATACTAAAGTCAATAATAAATATATTCAAGAGGTCTTATCATGAAGAAATACGATTTAACCAGTGGAAATATAACCTTACAAATGATTCAATTATCACTTCCGCTCATTATGGGTAATATTTTACAACAGTTGTATAATACGATTGACGCTTTGGTTATTGGCCGATATGCCGGACAGGCTGAATTTGCTGCCATTGGCATTGCAGGCTCAGTGATGAATTTATTCTTATTTGCCATTGTCGGGGCATGTACGGGAATATCTGTAATTTTCTCACAGCAATATGGAATGAAAGATATGAACGGGTTCCGCCATGAACATTTTTTAGCGTTGATATCAGGGCTTATGATTTCCATAATCGGGAGTCTTGGAGGTGTTTTTTTGCTTCCTCACATCCTTCGAATCATTCAGACCCCTTCCCAGCTTTTCCCACACGTAAAAACCTACCTGGTAATTATATTGTTAGGGCTTCCCGCCGCATTTTTATATAATTTATACAACTCACTTTTGAGGGCCATCGGAAAAACCGGGGCATCCCTGCTGGTTCTGGCCTGCTCTGTCTGCGCCAACATGTTCCTTGATGTTCTTTTTATTGAAAAACTGAGGCTTGGTATTGCCGGGGCCGCCTTTGCAACTGTACTGGCTGAAATTTTATCTGCCGTTTTATGTATTATCTACCTCCGTATAGCCTTTCCAGACCTGATTTTTCACCGTTCGGACTGCCGTATGGATAAATACTTATTCCTCAAAACCATCCGCTATGGAATGGTCACCGGGCTTCATCAATCCGGTTTATATATCGGAAAATTACTGGTGCAGGGTGCTGTCAATACGGGGGGCCCGGAGCTTATTACTGCATATACGGCAACGACCCGCATCGAAGGCTTTGCAAATTCTTTTGGCGACAGCGGCGCCGCCGCCACTTCTGTCATGGTTGGACAAAACTATGGAGCAGGGAAAAAACAGCGTATTCAAAAGATTTTTCGTAAAAGCTTACTTCTCCTGTTTTTACTCGGCATCCTTTCCTCTGTTATTATGTACATATCCGCCGGTGCTGCCGCAGGATTCCTAATCGGTAATCCGAATAGTACTGCCTGTGAACAGGCTAAAATGTACCTGCGTATTATTGCTGTTTTTTATCCATTTTGCTTTACAGGAAATACATTTGCCGGGTACTTCGACGGCTGCGGAAGGGTATCTGTCCCCTTTGTCGGCGCTATTAGCCACATTTCTTTACGTGTTATTTTGTCCTGGATTTTTGTATCTGAATTCGGATTAAATGCCGTGGCGGTCTCCACCGGAATTGGCTGGATACTGGTGAATATATTCTGGGGAATAATTAAATTAAAAAAGAAAAACTAACAAAATCTCCGGGTTATGATTATTTTTCATAACCTGGAGATTTTTCATTTAATTCCTGTATTTCTCACGTTCCTCTGCCGGTATCTGCAAAGCATCCATGGCCTGTTCTGATGTCCATCCCATGGTTTCCATCAATTTTTTTATGGATTTCAACCGTTCTGCTTCCTTTCCCTCTGTCAGGCCTTCCCGGCGCGCCTCTTCTAATTCTTCCCACAACCGCATATACTTTACACCCACTTCCTGGCTGTTT
>URND01000127.1 GCA_900549105.1 uncultured Eubacteriales bacterium | reverse complement strand
GCAGCATTAGTTTTTATTGTTGGAGCGACAGCCACTTTTGCATCCGGACAGGAATGGGGAGGCCGCTTTATGAATAGGAATGGAGACGGCTATTGTACTCATTCCGGCATAACCTGTCAGTATAGGGATGAAGATGGAGATGGCGTTTGCGATAATTATGCCGGAAGAACCGGGCTGGGAGATTGCCTGGGGCATGGACATGGCTTTCATGGAGGATGTCATCGAAAATAATTGATGGGGATTTGATATGCGGAGTGAACAAGAAGTCAGTGAGGCGATTGAATTTTATTCGGATACGGTGCGTCGGATTTGCATGATATATTTGAAAAATTATGCGGATACGGAAGATATATTTCAAACGGTATTTCTGAAGTATGCCATTAATAATGACATATTTGAAAATGAAGCGCATCGGAGAGCCTGGTTTATCCGGGTGACAATTAATGCCTGCAAAGATTTACTTAAAAATTTTTTTCGCAGCCATTTTGTATCCCTGGAACAGGTTATGGAGCAGCCGGCGGCATTGTCTTCTGAACATAGAGAAGTTCTGGAAACTGTTCTGGCGCTGCCTCAGAAATATCGGGATGTGGTTTATCTTCATTATTATGAAGATTATACGGCTCCGGAGATTAGCCGGATTCTTGGAAAAAATGTAAATACAGTCTATACACTCCTGACACGTTCCAAACAAATGCTAAAGGAAAGGTTAGGGGGTGACGGTGATGAATGAACGTTTGAAAGAGGCTTTCGACGCGGTTCATGCGGAAGAGGAATTAAAAGAAAAAACAAAAGATTTTGTCATGGGCTGGACAGAGGCTGGTAAGAAGCGCAGGCTTTTTAGTTTCAGACGGTTTATTCCGGCGGCGGCCTGTCTGGTGTTTTTCTTAATTGCTTTTGGCAGCTATCAGCTTTATTTTATACCAACATCGGCAATCAGTATCGATATTAATCCATCTCTTGAATTGGAAATTAACCGATTTGATAAAGTTATTTCTGTTAAAGGATATAATACAGATGGGGAAAAGCTGGCCGCGGTATTGGATGTAAGATTTTTAAAATATACGGAAGCGGTAGATCAAATATTGAACAGTGAAAGTATTGCAGATTATCTGGCTGGGGATGAAGAATTATCGATTACGGTTGTCAGTTCGGATGGAATTCGATGCGAAAAAATGCTTTCAGATATCAGGCACTGTGCGGCGGGCAGGGAAAAAGTCTATTGCCATACAGCCAGTGAGGAGGATGCAGATATCGCCCATGCAGCGGGATTGTCCTGCGGAAAATACAGGGCTTATCTGGAATTGAAAGCTCTTGACCCGGAGATTACAGTAGATGAAGTACAGGGGATGACAATGAAGGAAATCCATAATTGTACGGAGGCCCTGTCTGATGGCGGGTGCCAGGATGAAGTATCTCAGGATGAAGCGTCCCAGGATGAATCCCCCCAGGATGAAACGTCCCATGGCCATCACCATGAATACGGCCATGGAAGGAAAAAGAACTAAAATGGATATAAAAAAGGTATGTTTCCCGCATGAGGGCAGCATACCTTTTTTAAAATTATTAATCGAAAGTTTCTTCCGGGGCATCGAAGGTTTCTTCCGTCTTTTTTGAGGAAAAACGTACGGGGATTCCGTTGACCTCCACAGCGTCATTTATTTCGATAACAATGCATTGCCGGCCGTCAATAATACGGGTGTCCACCAGGTCGGAGCGGGCCGGATTGACCTGGACAATAACATCCGGGGTCTTTACCTCGAATTTACGGGTATTGGCAATGTTGGAGGCCATAAATGGTACGGGTTCCGGAGCCGAAGCTTTATAATGTTTTTCAAAATCTTCCAGTTTTTCCGGCTGAACGCCGCTTCCGGCCAGAAGATTTTTAATATCTGTTTTGTCGAGAAGGAGAGGTTCCGGCTCCTCCTTTTTTTCTTCTATCATTTCATGAAGGTTTTCATGAATGTTTCGGATGGTTTCATAATCACAGTCTGAACCGAGGGTATCTTCGATAATAGTCTGAAAAGTTTCTTTCTGGCTTTTGGCCGTCAGCGGCAGAACACAGCCGAGAAGCCCATCGACCAGGCTGGAACGCAGGTCCTCGGGATTTTTTGTATAGTAGAGCAGATTATGGATATCGGTGCTGCGGTCGTTAAAAGCCGGGAAGAGGAAACCAATTTCGGGAAGCTCCACAATCCAGTCCCGAATCCGGTCATGGAAACTGTTCGTTTCGGCCTGATAGGAAAGGCCGGGCTTGGACAGTTTTACCGGGCAGACAGCACATAAAATATGGTCATAGACTTCATCGGAGGCGTCATCCATTTCCAGGCCATCCGTTGTTTTTCCCGGAACATCATAAACGGAATGAATGAGAAGAATTAAATAATTTTCGCCGTAATCATAAGATTCGATGATTTTGTCGTAAAATTCATTCAGGAGATTCGGGTCGTTTAGCTGGCTTTCCCGAAGGGACATTAAAAAAGCCTGGGAGCCGCCGAAATCCTCGGCTTCGATAGGGAACTCCATATTCACAAGATTTTTTCCGAGAGTGCCGGACAGGGTTTTTCGGAATATATCAAAGTATTTAAACATTTCTTCTTCGGGAAGTGTGAGGAACATTTCTTTCATCTGAGCTTTTTTCTCTTTTTCTGCATCCACATAGCAGCCGCAGATGCGGGTGATAGCGCAGTGGGAAGGGGTAAACTGTTTCTTTATTTCACTGATTTCTTTTTTGTTCATTATGTATTGCCGCCTTTATTTTGGATTTATGGCCGGGGGCCATGTCCATATATTATACTTGATTTTCAGAAAAGTGACAATCTGAAAAAAACTATTGAGAAATTTAGCATTGGTGATATAATAATATTCTAAGAATATATCTACATATGAATATCTAAACATATGTATATCTAAATATGATACAATTATAGAAGGGATTGATAGAATGCTTCAGGTAAAAAATCTTTCTTATGAGGTTGTTGAAAACGGTCAGAAGTTAAAAATTATAGATGACATCAGTTTTGATGTGGCTGACGGCGAACTGCTGGTGATCACCGGCCCGAATGGCGGCGGTAAATCAACGATGGCGTCGCTTCTTATGGGAATTAAGCCGCAGACAGCCGGTCAGATTATTTTGGATGGTGAGGATATAACGAATTATGATATTGATCACAGGGCAAAAGCCGGTCTGGGCTTTGCTTTCCAGCAGCCTCCGCGTTTTAAGGGAATGACAGTCAGCCATCTGTTAAAGCTTTCTTCCGGCGGCGAGTTGTCTGAGGATGAAAGCTGCCAGCTTTTGAGCAATGTGGGACTTTGCGCCAGAGAGTATCTGGACAGGCAGGTGGACGGCTCTTTATCCGGCGGTGAGATGAAGCGTATCGAAATTGCCACAGCTTTTTCAAAGCCGCATAAGCTTTGTATTTTTGACGAGCCGGAAGCGGGAATTGACCTCTGGAGTTTTTCCATGCTGGTACAGCAGTTTGAGGAGATTCATGAAAAGAAAAAAGAGAGCATTATTATTATTTCTCATCAGGAGAGAATTATCCAGATGGCGGACCGTATTATGGTGATTCGTGACGGCCGGGTTCAGCAGCTTGGAACAAAAGAAGAAGTGATGCCGCTTCTTCTCGAAGGCGACGGCGAGACCGGATGTAAATATATGAAACATTAAGAAGGGAGATTTTGAAAATGGAAATTGATAAGGTGACACAGGGCGTGCTGAATGTTATCGATAATGGAACCTTTAAACAGGAAGGCGCTTACAATCTCCGTTACAATGGTCAGCCCCTTTGTCATGGAGACAGCGAACATATTAAAATAAAAAGTAAGACAGATAAAAATGGAATTGATGTCTATATTGACGGAAATACAAAGGGAGAACAGGTGCATATTCCGGTGGTTGTGACAGCTTCGGGTATGACGGATGTGGTTTATAATGATTTCTACATTGCCGATGGGGCGGAAGTTGTGATCGTTGCCGGCTGCGGTATCCACAATGCAGGCTGTGACAGCACCCGCCACGATGGTATTCACAGTTTCCATGTGGGCAAAGGCGCTAACGTCCGCTATGAAGAAAAGCATTATGGTGAAGGCGAGGGAACGGGTGACCGTATTTTGAACCCGGTAACCAAAATCTATATGGATGAAAATTCTGTATTTACCCTGGACACAGCCCAGATTAAAGGGGTGGACTCCAGTATCCGCGAAACGGAGATAGCCATGGAAGCCGGGGCAAAACTTTTTGTGACGGAGAGGATGATGACCCATGATAAGCAGACGGCTGTGTCGAATATGGAGATTCAGATGAACGGGGCAGGAAGTTCGGCAAAGATTGCCTCCCGGTCCGTTGCCAAGGGAGAATCTGCCCAAACCTTCCATCCGAAGGCAATTGGAAATGCGGCCTGTCATGCCCATGTTCAGTGCGATTCAATTATTATGGATAAGGCGGAGGTATGCTCCATTCCGGAAATCAATGCGCGGCATATTGATGCGTCCATTATTCATGAGGCGGCAATCGGAAGAATTAACAATGAGCAGCTTATCAAACTGAGAACTCTCGGTATGACGGAAGAGGAAGCGGAAGCAGTTATCGTTGATGCCTTTCTTGACTGATGAATTCAGGAAAATGCCGACGGATAGCTTGAAAGACAATAAGGCGAAAAAATCCCCTGTTTCAGATGAAGCAGGGGATAAAATTTTATTGAATTTTTTTTCGGATATTCTGCATCTTTAAATCGACGCCGGCGATGATATCGGCACATTCCCTCAGCTCGAGAGCGATTTCCTCAGAATTTTTCAGGTTTTGTTTATAACGAAGCTTATGGTCCAGGCTGGCCCAGAAATCCATGGCAATCGTTCGAAGCTGGACTTCCACCTTCATGTTTTTTTTGCCGCTGGCAAGGAAGATGGGAATTTCAATAATCAGATGGAGGCTGCGGTAGCCGTTTACCTTTGGATTTTTAATATAATCTTTACGCGCAACAAGAATGACATCATCCTGGCTGGTCAATAATTCAGCCACATTATAAATATCATCCGGGAAAGGGCAGATTACCCTCACGCCGGCAATGTCGGTTAAATCGTTTTCCAGAGATTCGACACAAAGCGGAAGATTCCGGCGATTTAGTTTTTCAAGTATACTGGCCGGAGTTTTAATTCGTGTTTTGATGGATTCGATAGGGTTTCTCTGGTGCATATGAGAAAATTCATTATTCAGAACATGGAGCTTTGTGTTGACCTCCATGATGGCACATTCATACTGCATGATTAATTCCTTGAATTTCGGGGCGTTGGCAAGAACAACCTCCGGTCGTTCCGAGCTTTTAATATCCTCAAATAAGAAAGGTGTTGCGTCTTCTTTAGCTGTTATATCCATATGTATTCTCCTGTCAAAATAAAATTATTTTCTATGTAAAAGATTAACAGTTTATAGCAAAAAGTTCAAGATAAAGATAATTTTTCATAAAAATTTAAGAATTTTTACCAAAAATTTCGTTAAAATCATGGTAGAATGTCCTTCATGGAGAAGAAGGGAGAGAGATAGAATGAAAACAAATGAATGTTCAGATATACAGCCTGTGCTTCATGAGATAGCGCCGGTTTATGATGAAAATTCCAGAATTTTGATTCTGGGCAGCTTTCCTTCTGTGAAATCCAGGGAAAGCGGGTTCTTTTACGGTCATCCGCAAAACCGGTTTTGGAAGGTTCTGGCGGGTATACTCGATGTGCCAGTGCCGGTGACTGTTGATGAAAAAAAGAAAATGCTTCTGGGGCACCATATTGCAGTTTGGGATGTGATTGCTTCCTGCCGGATTACCGGTTCCAGCGACAGCAGTATAAAGGATGTAGTTCCAAATAATTTTGAGAAAATACTTTCGACTGCTAAAATTGATCGGATTTGTGCCAATGGCGCAGCTGCCTGGAAGCTTTATGAGAAATATGTAAAAAAAGCCGCCGGGATGGAAGCGGTGAAGCTTCCATCCACAAGTCCGGCCAATGCGGCCTGGAGTCTGGAGCGGCTTATTGAAAACTGGAAAGAATATATAAAATCAGAATAATTTTTCAAAACGTTCCATGGCCTCTCGGGTGTTTTCATGGGTGCCGAAGGAGGTAAGCCGGAAGAAGTTTTGACCGTTTTTGCCGAAACCGGCCCCCGGAGTTCCGACAACCTGGGCATTATTCAGGAGATAATCAAAGAAATCCCAGGAATCCATGCCATTCGGACATTCGAACCAGATATACGGAGAATTTTTGCCTCCGAAGAAACGGATGCCTTTTTTAGCGAGGACATCAGAGATGATTTTAGCGTTTTCCTGATAGTAAGCGATATTTTCACGGCACTGCGCCATACCTTCCCTGGTGAAAATCGCTGCAGCTCCTTTTTGTACAATATAAGAAGTACCGTTGAATTTGGTTGTCTGGCGCCGTTTCCACATGGCGTTGACAGACATTTCCTCACCGTTGGAGGCTTTGAAAATAAGTTCCTGGGGAACGATGGTATAACCGCAGCGTGTGCCGGTGAATCCGGCGGTTTTGGAAAGGGAGCAGAACTCGATGGCGCATTTTTTCGCACCTTCAACGGCGAAAATGCTGCGCGGCAATTCAGAGTCAGTGATAAAGGCTTCATAGGCAGAATCATAGAAGATGACGGCCTCATTTTCGAGAGCATAGTCCACCCATGCTTTCAACTGTTCTTTATTATAAGCGGCGCCGGTTGGATTATTCGGCGAACAGATATAGATTAAATCGGCGTGAATATCCGGATTCGGTATCGGAAGAAAATCATTTTCTGCATTGGCGTCAATATAGAGAATCTCCCTTCCTGTCATCACATTGGTGTCCACATACACCGGATAAACCGGGTCAGGGATGAGAACAACATTGTCCTTGGCAAATAAATCGCCGATATTCCCTGTGTCACTTTTTGCACCGTCGGAGATAAACACATCATCGGCCTGAATAGATACGCCGTTTTCAGCATAATAGTCGACAACAGCCTGGCGGAGAAAGTCATATCCCTGTTCCGGGCCGTAACCTTTGAAGGTTTCCGTGGAAGTCATGGCATCCACACCTTCATGAAGCCCTTCCACAGCCAGCGGTTCCAGCGGGCGGGTCACATCGCCGATGCCGAGACGGATAATTTTTTTGTCCGGGTTGGCTTCCGCATATTTGGCCACGCGGTGGGCAATTTCAACAAAGAGGTAGCTTTCTTTCAGATTCTGATAGTTTTCATTTAATTTTGGCATTGAGTCGTTCCTTTCTGTGAGCATGGTTTTTACGTAAAAAATAATTAGCTACATTCTAGCAAATAAGTTTTTTAGTGTCAATAAAATGAGTTGCCAAATATAAGTATCGATGATATAATTCAGGTGATTAATAAGGAGGAATACTGATGGAAAAGTTATCAATCGAAAAACAGCTCAAAGAAAATGCTTATCCGGGAAGAGGAATTATTATTGGTAAGTCCGCTGACGGTACATGTGCCGTGACGGCTTATTTTATTATGGGCCGCAGCGAAAACAGCCGCAACCGTGTTTTTGTGGAAGACGGCGATGGAATCCGCACAGAGGCATTTGATGCGTCCAAGCTGGTTGACCCAAGTCTGATCATTTATGCCCCGGTGCGTGTTCTCGGCAATAAGACTATTGTAACCAATGGGGACCAGACAGATACGGTTTATGATTTGATGGACAAACAGCAGACATTTGAACAGTCTCTGCGCACAAGAGAGTTTGAGCCGGATGGGCCGAACTTTACACCTCGGATTTCCGGTATTATTCATCAGGATAAAGGCAGCTTTAATTATGCTTTATCCATTTTAAAGAGCAATAACGGCCGTCCGGAGGGCTGTAATCGCTATACTTTTGCCTACAATAATCCATTTAACGGGGAGGGCCATTTTATCCATACATATATGGGCGACGGCAATCCGCTGCCAAGCTTTGAGGGCGAACCGGAATGGGTGGATATTGAAGGCGATATCGATACCTTTACAGATAAAATCTGGAACAGCCTGAATGAAGAAAATAAAGTATCTCTGTTCGTACGTTATATCAACCTCGAAAATGGTACATGGGAAACACGGATTGTAAATAAAAATAAATAGGAGGAACATCATGAAAGAATTGGAGTTAAAATATGGTTGTAATCCAAATCAGAAACCATCCCGTATTTATATGAATGAAGGTGAACTGCCGATTAAGGTTTTAAACGGTAAACCGGGTTATATTAATTTCCTGGATGCT
>URND01000126.1 GCA_900549105.1 uncultured Eubacteriales bacterium | reverse complement strand
ATCCATGGGGAACCAGCCAGACAAACATTCTCCGAATCCCAAAGGGAATCCCGCAACAGAGCCAGACATAAAAATATTCCGTTTCGCCGTTTTTGGTAAAGACAGACTTGAAGATCAAAAACAGAAACAGTGCGATTACCAAGGTCAAAACTGTATGTTTCAAAAAATCTTTCCAAATCTCTCCGCGTGTCATCCTATTCCTCCCTCATGCGTTTAAGATAATATCAAGTAAGTATCTTTATTGTTTGCTTGTCCTTTTTATTTTTGAGGACATCACATGTGTTGTTTGATATATCTATACACAGTAACGGCCATAAACAGTAACAGAACCACTCCAATGACTATCAACAGAGGATGCTGATGCATCATTCCTAAATAAACAAACAAGCCGACTAAACCGCTACAAAGCCCAATCAGAACGAATCCGGCGATGATTCGTAGTATCATAGGAACCTTTTTACTGCCAATTAGCTCCAGTGTCCCCTCCACAATCAAATCCAAAATCTCAGATATAATTTCCATCGTATTCTCATTATAATCTTTCAACAACCGTAACACAAATCTCTGTAAATCCTCATTTTGAATCGGCGGTTCCGCTTACCGTGCTTTCTCCGCCAGGAGACAAATCCAGTGTTGTTTCCGATTTACATGTGCGGCTATCTGGGAAAAGCCTGCATCTTTTAAGTATTGTGTCAACCGCTCCTGCGTAAAAATACGCATTCCATCGATGATACCAGCCCATTTTTCGTCTTTTGTGTTCCTACCATCCGATTCATTCACAATCATAAATGTGCCACCCGGTTTCAGTACCCGCCAGACTTCTTGAAAGCTCTCCACTGGCCCCGGCCAGAAATAGACCGTTTCAAAGGCAGTGATTACATCAAATGTCGCTGCTTCAAAGGGGAGACGAGATACATCCCCCTGCACAACGTTACATCTCCCAATCTGTACCTCATGCCGGTTGAACTGCTTTGTTTTATCACAAGCGACCTTGGAATAGTCCAGCGCTGTGACCGTTGCAGCCGGAAACCGCTTTAAAAGCGCTGCGGTATTGCGTCCTCCACCACATCCGAAATCTGCGACCATGGAATGCGCCGCCACCGGTATATCTGGAAAATAGGAAAGTCCCCAATCGGAAACAGCGGCATGCCCTTGATTCATACCGTTGACCATCAATTTCCCCATCCAACCGTCCGGCTTTCTGGTGTTGTTAAAAAACTGTTTGAAAATCCCCATGGAATCACCGATCCTTTCTTCTTGTATTACCACGAGTTCCGTGCTGTTTGAATTTCACCCTGATTTCTAAATAAACAAAACCGGGTCAAGCATTATAAACACGCCTGCGATAATAAATAACGTTATATAAATATATTTTGCTTTTCGGGAGATATCGGATATCCATATTGCTCCAATATTTCCTAAACTAAAAGCCAGCCATGCTATGTCACTTTGCATTGGAAACAAACGCAGACCGAATAAATTGCAGCTCAACAAGATGGCACTTAAAATAAGAACAACATCAAATATGATTTTCAATATATTCTTCCGCTTCAAAGCGTCTTGATTGCTTTTACGAAATCCCGGTCGAATTAAGAAATAGACTGCAATTTCCAGGAGAATCAATGTAACAAGACTATACCACCAAGGATATGATACATAATATCCAATGATCTGATCTGCTCCCCCGACAATAAGGGCAACACCTCCATAGCCAAATGCACCGTAAATTCTAAGGCCCTCTTTATCTTCCTTGCTTTTACGAAAGAGTGAGTAACTCAGCCCAAATAGCCCTATACCAAAAAATATCAAAAGAAGATTTAACCATAGGAGCAATCTCTATCCGCCTCCTCTTTTTTGTTAGTTTCAACTAACTGAAATATGTACTTTGCCTGCTGGATCAATGGAACTTACCCACTATCAAAATCAAAGCCAATTAAATGGATTAAGCATCTCTCCAAGAAACTCTATGAAGCAATTCCAAAACGTTTCTTTAAATGTTTTCCTGGTGTTTTCCCGCCCTTTCCTGCTTGCTATCCATGCCCGTATTGATGCAAGCAGCATCACGATAGCAAGATATAGCAGCAATACAAGAACCGCTATTTGCAAAATTCCCATATGTAAAGTTCCTTTTAATGCCCTGATTCGCATTCGTTTTTTCTATTGTACCACAATTCCAAGGGGATGGAAACATATTCTTTGTATGCAGATTTAAAATATATCTAAAAAACGAATTGACAAATTCATAAATTTTCCGTATTATATAACAGTAATATATAACATTGTTACAACAAGGATGAAGTAATGAACAAAAAGGAACAGACAACCTTAAACCGAATATTTTCAGCCGCATTACAGGAATTTCTTGAAAAAGGCTATCAGTCCGCTTCGCTGCGGAATATCGTCAAGATGGCAGGTGTGACAACCGGCGCGTTTTATGGCTACTATAAAAGCAAGGAAGAATTATTTGAAGCACTGGTAGGAAAACATTACAACTTTTTATTGGATCGCTTTTGCAAGGCGCAAAAAGAATTTGCAGAAACATCCCCGGAGGAACAGCCGGACAAGCTTACCTCCACTTCCGGCGAGTGTATGTATGAGATGCTTCTATACGCTTACGATCATCTGAATGAATGTAAGCTTATTCTTTGCAAATCGGAAGGAACTCGTTTTTCAAGGCTGATTGATGAAATGGTGGAGATCGAAACAAAAGGGACGCATGATTATTTGAAGGTGCTTGAAAATCTGGGCAGGCCGTCACCGCACATTGATGAACGGCTGGAACATATCTTAATTACGGGAATGTTCAACACCTTTTTTGAGCTGATTATACACGAAATGCCACTGGAAGAAGCAAAACACTATTTGGAAGCAATGAGAACCTTTTATACTGCTGGATGGATGAAGCTTATGGGGCAATAAACAAAGTCGATCCTACCTAGCATTCATACATAATGGGAAGCACACGCTTTCCATTATATTTGGCGCATTAGTTAGCTGCCGCTAACTATGTAAAACGCAAAGTACTACACAAGGATATTCGAGGGAGGATCATTCCCTGCATATCATAAAAATTTATTAAGGAGGGTTTCTGATGAAAAAACAGTCTAACTTATCCCAATTGATGGGGTATGCCGGGAGGCATAAAATATTGACCTATCTTTCCTGGGTGCTGTCTGCCATGAGTGCGCTGTTGGCGCTTGTGCCATTTTGGTATATATGGCGTATCATTCATGATGTACTGAAAGTTGCCCCAGACTTCGCACGGGCGGAGAATATCACAAGATACGGCTGGTCTGCTGTATTGTCTGCGATTCTCTCGATTCTTGTCTACATAGCCGCTTTGATGTGTTCGCATATGAGCGCGTTCCGGGTTGCAGCTAATATCCGAAAAGAGCTTATGCAGCATATCACAGCCCTGCCGCTTGGTATAACGGAAAAGTATGGAAGCGGAAAACTACGGAGGATTGTAAACAGTTCCAGTGCCGCTACGGAAACGTATCTGGCGCACAGGCTTCCCGACAAAGCGGGGGCAATTGCCACCCCCATAGGATTGATCTTTTTACTGCTTGGGTTCGATTGGAGGTTAGGTATTTTAAGCCTTATTCCCGTTGTGCTTGGTTTTCTAATTATGATGAAGATGACCGGGAAAGATATGGTTGAGAGCATGGAACAGTACCAAAATGCACTTTCCGACATGTCGAATGAAGCCGTTGAATATGTCAGGGGCGTCCCCGTTGTAAAGACGTTCGGGCAGACAATCTTTTCTTTCAAACGCTTCAAAGGAACTATTGATAATTATGAAAAATGGGTGATCGCCTACACAAAGAGGCTCCGCCTTCCCATGATGTTCTATACAACTGCAATCAACGGCGTATTCGCTTTTCTGATTGCCGGTGGGATTCTCTTTACAAGGAATGGCGTAACAAATGAACTGCTACTAAATCTGATCTTTTATATTGTGATTACTCCTGTCATCGGTACGACACTTACAAAAATCATGTTTATGAGCGAGGATGCAATGATTGTAAGGGACGCGCTCAATAGAATTGACGAAGTGATGAACGAAAAGCCGTTATCCGAAAGTCCAATGAAGCATGTACCAAATGACAACGGCGTGACATTGGAACACGTTAGTTACAGCTATGACGGCAAGAAAAATGCCCTCAATGATGTGTCATTGCGGATTGAACCGGGGCAGACAATCGCCTTGGTAGGCGCTTCCGGCGGCGGCAAAACGACCCTTGCGAATATCGTTACAAGGTTTTTTGATCCGCAAGAAGGACGCATACGGATAGGCAATATTGACATACGCGATATTCCAAAAGAAACGCTGATGAATACGGTATCGTTTGTGTTTCAAAACAGCCGCCTTATCAAAGCCTCCATTTTGGAAAACGTGCGTATGGCAAAGCCTGACGCGACACGGGAGGAAATTAACCAAGCCTTGCAAGCGGCACAGTGCATGGACATCATTGAAAAATTACCGAATGGCATCGATACGGTGGTCGGCACAAACGGCGTGTACCTGTCTGGCGGTGAACAGCAGCGAATCGCGATCGCCCGCGCTATTTTGAAAAACGCGCCTATTTTAATCCTTGATGAAGCGACCGCTTTTGCCGATCCCGACAATGAGGTGCGTATACAACAGGCTTTATCGGTTCTTTCAAAAGGGAAAACCGTGATTATGATTGCACACAGATTATCATCCATTACAGACGCGGACTGCATTTATGTGCTGCAAGACGGGGAGATTGCCGAAAGCGGCACGCATAGCGGACTGATACAGAAGAACGGAATCTTTACACGGATGTGGAAAAATTATTCCGAAGCAGCAGAATGGAAGATTTCAAAGGAGGTAAGCGCATGATTCAGATATTACAAAGGCGTTTTGCGTTATCAAGGCAAGGGGCTGTCGATTTGATCAAAGGCTGTATCGCTTGTGTTTTTCAGGACATATCCTTTATGCTCCCTGTCGGGCTTCTCTATAGTTTTGTCATTGATCTCATGAACAGGGGCGTAAATGGGAGCCGCATTGCTTTCTATGCGGTTGGCGCTTTGGCTTGCCTTGTACTCATATTCATAGTAACGTATTTTCAATACAATGCCACCTATTTAGCAACTTATGTGGAAAGTGGGGTAAGGCGTGTTTCCTTAGCGGAACAGCTCCGGAAAATCCCCCTGTCCTTTTTTGGCAAAAAAGACCTTGCTGATTTGACAAATTCCATCATGGGTGATTGTGCCACCCTGGAAACAGCGTTCTCCCATTATGTGCCCGCTTTGGCAGGCTCCCTTATTTCCACAACACTGATTGCAGTCTGCCTTTTTGCCTATGACTGGCGCATGGCGCTTGCGGCTGTTTGGGTTTTACCGATCGCGTTTGTAATCACATTCTTTTCAGCCCGCATCCAAACATACTTTAACCGTAAATCGGTAGAGGCCAATGTCGCGCTGGAAAGCGGTGTGCAGGAGTGTATCGAAAGTTTACAGGACTTAAAGGCGAACAATGCGGAAAAAAGCTACCTAAAAGGACTGAATAAAAAAATAGACTATGTGGAAAAACGGCATATTATAACAGAACTGGGGACGGCCCTGTTTGTTGTGTCCTCCACTCTGATATTAAAATTCGGGATTGCCACAGTTGCGCTTGTCGGTTCAGTGCTGCTTATTCGTGGGGAGATTGATGTTCCACTGTTCTTTCTGTTTTTACTTGTAGCTTCCAGATTGTACGCTCCGCTTGAGGGGGCATTACAAAATCTTGCTGCGGTAATCTCCACAAAACCGAATATAAACCGCATGAATGAAATCCTTGACAAACCTATCCAAACAGGCAGTAACAGGCTAACGAATCAAGGCTATGATATTGTGTTCGATCATGTAGGATTTGCTTATAATACCGGAGAAACCGTATTGAAAGACGTGTCCTTTACTGCAAAACAGGGAGAAGTGACCGCCTTAGTCGGCCCGTCTGGTGGCGGAAAAACTACGGTATCACGCCTTGCCGCTCGGTTTTGGGATATCGGCAAGGGGAAAATCACTGTCGGCGGTATGGATATATCGGAAATAGAACCGGAAACCTTGCTGTCGCTGTACTCGATCGTATTTCAAGATGTGACGCTGTTTAACAACACAGTCATAGAGAATATCCGAATCGGCAGAAAAGACGCAACGGATGAAGAAGTGATTGCAGCGGCAAAGCTGGCAAATTGTGATGAATTTGTTGTAAAGCTCCCGGACGGTTATAGTAGTATGATCGGTGAAAATGGCTGCGAACTATCAGGCGGTGAACGGCAGCGTATTTCAATCGCCCGCGCTTTCCTCAAAAATGCCCCCATCATTTTACTGGATGAAGCAACGGCGAGCCTGGACGTGGAAAATGAAACACTGATACAGACCGCTTTATCAACGCTGATCAAGGATAAGACCACACTTGTAATCGCACACCGTATGCGCACCGTAAGCGGTGCAGACAAAGTGGTTGTGCTTTCAGGTGGTTTGGTTGCGGAACAGGGAACTCCGGAAACTCTGATGAATACAGGAACGATTTATCCCCATATGGTCAAGCTGCAAACGTTGAGTAGGGATTGGGGAATTTAGAAAGTACAATCTATTTCCGGCTGAATTGGTCAAACAATCCTCGATTGCTTTTTGGTTGCCTATTTGTAGAAAAAGTAAATGCCGTTTCCGGGGGGGGGGATAGTAACACTCAGCCACACCTCCGACCAAGGGAAAAGGCCCAGAGATTTCAGGGCCTTTTCCCTTTACTTTTTCTACGCATGCCCCCTGTGTTTTCGCGCCCACAGCTTCTTGCTCCGGCGCTTGCGCATTTCAGCGCAGTATGGACAGTAAAGGCAGTTGGGCCGCCTGGGAGAAAACCGATTGTATTCGGAACTTGAAATTTGTATCGTATAAAAAAGGCAGCAGCCTTGAAATAAACTACTTCAAAACTGCTGCCCGCTATCTGGGACTTATTTGGAGATCCTGCGCCTACACATAGTTACTTCTGCTTGTATACGCTCTCAGAAACTTATACGATATTGCGGATACCCTCACATATTCGCCTTGCAACCAAGGGATTATTCATCGTATATAAATGAATCCCTTCCACATCGCTGACAAGCAGATCAATAATCTGGCTTAATGCGTAGGACATTCCCGCATCAAAAAGAGCCTCCTTATTCGATTCGTATTTTTGAATGATTTTTTGAAATTGGACGGGAAATGTTGCACCACACATGGTAATCATCCTCTTGATTTGTGCGGCATTGATCACGGGCATGATGCCTGGAATGATCGGAGCCTGAATGTCGGCAATCCTGCAAGCCTCCTGAAAGCGAAAGAACGCATGATTGTCAAAACATAATTGTGACAGCAACACCTCCGCGCCTGCGTTTACCTTTGCTTTTAAGTGCCTGATCTCACCGACTTTATCCTCAGATTCAGGATGACACTCTGGGTAACAAGCTCCTAAAAAGCAAAAGTCCCATTTGCCTTTCAGGTACGCAATCAAATCCGATGCATGACAAAACGATTCTTTTTCCCTCATATCCGGGTTTTTATCACCCCGAAGTGCAAGGACATTTTGCAGACCGGCGTTGGCAAGAACCCTTGCAAACTCATCAATTTCTGCTTTATCATAGTGTAGGCAGGTTAAGTGGACCACCGGCTCTACATGATATTCCTGTTTGATTCGTTTCGCAAGCTCTATGGTGCGGTTGCGGTTCGCACCACCTCCCGCACCGAATGTCACACTGATATAATCGGGATTCAGTTCACATAACACAGCCAGGGTTTTGTCAATGTTCTTTAACTCACTGTCCTTTTTTGGGGGGAATATTTCAAAGGACAAGGTTTTTTTAGAAGGGTTCCCCTGATTCTGTTTTGCTTGGTATAGTTCTGAAATCTTCATTTTGTTATACGTCTTTCCGAATCACTTTTGCCGCCTCTACCATATGTTTAAGGCTTTCCTCTGTTTCCGGTATCCCCCTTGTCTTTAATCCACAGTCAGGATTGACCCAGAGCTTGGTTGAGTCGATTTTGGTAAGCATGATATGAAGGGCCGCAACGATTTCCTCCACAGAGGGAACCCTTGGGGAATGTATATCATATACTCCCGGGCCCACTTCTGTTTCAAAGTTGTGTTCCCGCAGCGAAGTGAGTATTTGCAGATCAGAACGGGATGCTTCAAACGTAATGACATCGGCGTCCATATCGTCAATCGCCGGAATAATGTCTGTGAACTCACTGTAAC
>URND01000125.1 GCA_900549105.1 uncultured Eubacteriales bacterium | reverse complement strand
TCTTCTATTCTATCAACGAAGTTCATATTACGCTTTTATTATGCTATGCAAACATAATGTTTTTGTGGCATAACACAAAATTTTGAGCCATATTTTTTATTCCAAAAGAGCAAATTGCAACTTTGGACACGGAAAGATGGGGTGGTTGAACCCAACCCATCTTTATAAAAGCCGGAATCCTGTTTGAACGATGAGGCCTGTTGAAACGACCCCATCATATCAACATATCATATAGTACATAAATGGTATGTGTTTATATATTAAATGATAGGTTATGCGGTTCATCTAATCATTTGTAAAATTAGGACAATTGATTTCCAGTAGCAAAACTTTATCTTAGTTTTACGTTATATATCATAGGTTGTGATGTCCGATATGATATACAAACAAGCATTACAGCAAAATACATATTGCCTACCAAAAGAAAGATGACTTTACTTTAACTCTGTACTCATATATACGTATATTAAAGTAAAGCCAAACAAAGGGAAAAAACAGTCCATCTTATACTACTCTACTGAATGTACTCATTACTATCAGTATCTGAAAGACATACATCGTTTTTCGTTATGGTTGATACTTTGACATTATAAGAATGTGCTGTAGCGCTATAACGGCTGTCATCAGTCAGTGCTCCTTGGATTATTTTAATTTCCTTTGGGGATACAAGCGCAAAGTCGTAAAGTGGATTCTTGCAGCCTACATTGAATTCGTTGGCAGACATGATGAATGACTTCCCGTCGCTGTATTTAATCTCAAGCATTCTCGTCTCTCCGGGGCGCGATGTTAATTCGTAACTCAGATCGTAGCCTACCTCATCGCTACCATTCAATTTATCGAGATATTTCGACCATTTGCGGATAATCTTATAACGTGGGTCTTTCTCCATTGCCTCGACCACCTTGTCTTCCGCCCAATTGCCATGACGTTTTTTACCTTGTCGTCATTGCTGCTACCACCGCTACCTCCTCCACCATAGTTCTTTCCGTCATGTATAGAAGTGTTATCCACCAGCTCAATGCTTACTTCTTCTATCGGCAATATAGAAGAACTAATGAGTCGATTAGAGTCGGCTTCTTCCTTTTCCTCATTTGCTTTCGATATATCCTGAAGCCATGATTCCAACTCTTTGACATGACCAGGGAAATATAACATACTTTTCTGCGCCTCGCTCAGAGATAGAGAACTGTTGCACTCGCTAATCAGCTTTTTGTAATCGTCCAATATATCTGGATAATTATCATTCGAATCTGCGTCTTGGGTGAAGTCAAACCGATCCCGACATTCTTTGGCTATTATATTTGCATAATCAGGGGCCAGTTTATGTGAAATGCCTTTCTGAAGATTCTCCACCCAATCATCCTTCTCAAAGTCACTTTTTCGGGCTAAATAACATCTTTCCTTCGCTGCATTTCCAAAGGATAGACTATGTATATGCCAGCAATATCCGGCTGTCAATTTATCCCGTTGAGCTTTCAGTAGTCGTTTCTGATTCGCCTCAAAAGCCTCTTTTGTGGCAATGCTTCTTTCAATACCCAGAATTTCAGCCAACATGTTTCTGTCAAGATTGTCATCATGCCAACAGTTGAATTCTTTTCCATTCTTACGGCATACTTCTTCCCAAAAATCTATTTCTTCTTTGCTCGCACCGAAGGCAGCAATGCAGCCTTGCCATAGCTCAGGATCGATTTCTGAGGTGCGCAGATATTCCAATTCCCTATCAGTGGCTTTGATAATGCGATAGAACTTGTGAATATTCTCATCCATCGAAAGTCTCAGACTTATGCATACAGCTTCCACCAAAGCGTTGACGAATCGGGGATTTATCAAGGCTTCTTCAAGCGACTCGCAAACAGATTTAAGGTAGATGTTCTCGAGACGCTTTTTCTGTGAAGTAGACGCATCTCTGTGATATAGCATCTCGTTTTCATTCAGTTTTATTCCGTTGTCATATTGTCTCATATCATTCATTTCTATTTCATATCTGTAAGACAATGATTTCACCGGTGTGATGCTAAGTGTTTCGAGAGCTTTCTGTTGGGGATTGACACTTGCCTCTCGATTCCCGCCAAGAGATCCTGCTTTCTCTACTGCATAAGCCAGAAGGTAGGGCTTGATCTTTTCAAGGTGCGCACCCAATTGCCTATCCAGATTTACATTGATTTCTTCCTCCAGCACGCGAGTGGAAAGATCCTTAAGAGTGCGGCATCCGAAATATTGGCTAATCTTTCCCTCTCCCTCACGATTGTTGGCCAGCAGAAGGGGCAGTTTGTCCATCACAGCCTTGGGCAAGCTTTTATTGTCGCTGTAGAAAATATCGCGCGACGGCATCAATCTGCATTCGCCATTAATAGTACAGAGCAGATTCAATTGACAGCTGTCGGGAATAGGACGAGCATCTACTCTCTGGTCTAACGCCTGTTTTATTTCGTGATACATGTTTTTTACTCCATTTGTGCTCTGGGTTTGCTTCCAGTTTTCCCCAATCTGATTCAACGCCAAATACAACTCCTCGGCATCAAAATCTGCCATACGTCTTTTTGCGCCTAATTTATGCAGCAATGCTCTGGTTCGATAGTCCGAGGTATCTATTTTCAGTACATGCTTATTCTTGAATCCGGGAAGCCAAAAATCTTCCTCAATGGAATAATTCTTCAACATCCCGGCATCAGTATCTGTGCGGATTTTGAACGCCACATAACTGAGTGATACTTCTTTCTCCTTGGTTCCGTTATAAAACCATTGAAACTTTTCGCCATTGATAATTTTGTCTGCAAAATCCGATTTTTCGAGCAGTATCAATAGGGATTGAAGACTAAGCTTACGCAGCGCATTAATGTCTGGTATTATTTTTTTACCCACACAACGGTTTTTAGCATAAACATCAATCTCTTTTTTATGAAATAGATATTCTGCATACTTCAAGCCATTCGTTATCGACTCCTCTTTGCGCAAAAAATAGAGATTGGCCCCTAGCGCTTTAAGGAAGCTCTGTACGTTTGATGGAGTAGAGATTCTCTTATCACTATTGTCGCATTCATTCTCCGATTTGCTGTTCGAAAGATCCAATCCCTCGAGATAGGCAGGATATGCGGCGCATTGCTCCGGTGCATAATATGTGTCGCTATCTATTATGTTGCGGAATCCATCAGGAAATCTTCTGTCAGACATTACTAATTCAGATGCACGCTTCCATTCTCCATTCTCCGATAGAATGTATGGACTTACGTCTTTAGATATCACAAATCCATCCTTAGTACTCTGCATTCGAAACATGAACAGTCGAAATAGACTTATCATCAATTCTTGTTTATTGTCATCGCTGAGATTTTTGTCGCTTTCCTTGGGTATAAGAAGACGAGTTACTCCGGTGATGTCTGTGCTTGTGACTATAGTAATGGCAGACAGACGGTTTGCAACTTCACGATTTCGCAAATCTCCCTTCATCTCCAATCGCTCAACAAGACATGCGATCAGCTTCGGAGATACATATCTGAGTCGTCGGAAGGAAGGAATATTGTCTATTCTTTCACCTGTGTTGACATGCGCTAAAATTTCATCAGACGGCTTACTTCCTACATTCTGGTGTATTATGTTTCCATCAGGGTCAGGTAGTATTTCGTATTTTTCAGCAACCAAATGTATTTTATGGTATTCCAAAAGCATACAAATAAAATCGGCCAAAGCATCATAGTCCTCCTTCAACACATTATTGCAATAATCCTCCACATGACTCTTTATATCAGGATCCTCTCTCCAGACCAGACTTGTAGGCGCTCCATCAAGACGCATTTTAGCAAACAAATCCTTACCTCTAACCCTTACCGCTTTAAAGATTTGGTTCGTGTAATAATAAGTTTCTTCTTCGCTGCAATACTCACCGCCAATTGTAGGAATCAGTTTTTTCCCGCTAGCTCTTCGGGATAAATTATTCTTAAGGATTTTAAGATAGTTCTCATCAAATGATTGAGGATGCATCATTAGGTAAGGAGCCCAGTCGATATGGTTTTCATTTTGTTTGAGATATTCGCAAAGGATTTCAATACAGCCAGCAAGTTTGTCCATCATCCTATCGTTGAGTTTGCTTGCCTCTATCAAGGCGTTGCGTGTGGCATCAAGTTCAAGTGTCGCATGAAGTATGCAAGGCATTCCGATTTTAACCTTAGTAGGGAAAAAACAATACAGGAAATGCGATTGCTCGGCGATATTGCGCATGAATATATTGATAGCAGCCGCAGCCTCGTATCGTTTTCCACATTCACGGCCAAAGTCATGTGCCAATGCCCATTGGCTCTCATTGGCGGAGATACCTTCTATTTCGGATTCTACGCTCAATGATGCGGTAGAGATGCCTTTTTCTTCACTTTTACCGGAAAGAGTATAGCAAGCTCTTTTATCGTCAATTATAATTTCAAGTTCCTTGAGATGATGAAGAAATAGTAACGATTCTGGTGTGAATTTTCTGAGTTGACTATCTATTAATGATTGTGTTTCAGGCTTATAATGCAAAACTATCGAGGTCCTGTCATCTTCCGCTTCCACTTCCTCAATGTCCGGCAACCTCAAAATAGAGATTGGAACACAGCGTCCCTGCTGGGCAGCCATTTCTTCCTGGTCTTTGATAGTTTCTTGTTGGATATAGAGTCTCTTTTTCAGTTCCTTCCACTTGAACATGGCTTGTTCTGTACCGAAAGTAAGCTTTATGTTATTACTCTGCAGTTCTATCTTCTCTGCCCAATTAAGAACAGACTTGAATCCCAATCCTTTTGCCCCAATGAGTCTTTCCTCCCCATTGCTTTCTTTCGGACTCAGATTTGAAAGCATTACGGCTCGAAAACCTTCGAAAGAAAAAGGTATTGTACCTTCCCCAAAATTAGTTATCGTAATGGTATTTGAATGAGTATTGAGAGAGATACAGGCTTTCGGACTACCTGCATCATCAGCGTTTTGCAGCAATTCCAAGATTTCTCTACCTCGGTAACCTTTCAATGTCTCTACTTCCTGTCTGAAATCTTCAAACCATGGCAAGTTAGACTGCATTTCAGTATATGAGCGCCAAGTATTGTTGTATACTTCCTTAACCTTTTCTATATTGATATTTTTCATGACTTAGTGTTCAAATATGTAAATACTTCTGAATTTTGATAAGTTGTATATCCTTGTTGGTCGTCTATAGCTATTTTCCAAAGATGCGTAAATAGACATATCTCAAACTTTCATTCCTTTACCTATGAGATGAATTAAAATCAATATTAGAAAACATGGCATTAATGTTTCAAATGATTACACGAATTATTTTCCCTTTTAGGCAGCATAGCTTAATATAGTTTGAAATATCTTTCCACCAGAGTTTTCAAATGCTCAGTCGTAAGATTTGCCAAACCAATTTGTTCTATATAGGCAAAGTCTGCATTCTTTTTATTTATCACAAATTTCCTTTCTACGCCATCAATGCTTGCCAGCAGATGGTAATTCCCTTTATAAGTTTGCTCAACACGCATATTGCTGATGGTGTGTTCATCGATTTCCATTGCAGCATCTTCGGCTTCGCACTCCCATTCGCCCCATGCTTTCAGGTGGTTGGCGATAGTTGACTCAACTCTGCCTATCCACGACTCCGATACCCCATTTTCAACTGCTATTGTACGGAACTGCTTCAATGAAGAAACGACATCTCTGATGATAGCATCGGGACGACGAATTCCGTTATCACGGGCAAATTCAATAACATCCGAGCGTGTGATGTCATACAGTTTGGCTCGAATATACATGCAATGCTCCTTGTTCGGCAAATAACCGCCCCTGTCAATGATGTAGGTAATATCGTATGCAGGAGCAAGACGCCAGGCACCATCTTCATTCATAATAAATGAAAAGTTCTTGTTATGGTCATCTGTGTTATTCGACAGAATATTGAAGACCATTCTTCGGAATACTTCCTGACAATCCGCATCAGGCAGACGGAGCTTACGGCAAACAGATATCAATTGCTCATAACTCTCGGCATCGGGATATATGGCAGCCAAAGTCTGTGTATGAATCTTTTTTCCACCATTACGATCAAACCGTCTGGTTAAAAAATGATTGTTTCCATCCACTGAATATAACATTGACGGCATCATATTGATACCTGCCATAGTTGCCAACTTATAATAAGTCATTTCTAATTCTGCCGAACAATATTCGGAGTTACCAAATTTGAGAAGATAATAGTCATATCCTTCCAAAGCTGCAATTTGACCGCTTCGTATCTCTCCTGTTTCTCTGTTTATCGCAATAATCGCTTTCGGCTGACGCCCCCCAGCGGATGTACCTACAGTCAACAAAGATTGCATGGTTATGGACTCCTCCGGCATAATACGGGCATTCTCCCTTTCTACAAAAATGCGTTCTGCCAAATCTGCCAACGACTTAACATCTATTTTTTCTGTTCTTCGCTCCCTGTTAGTTTCCGGAACAAATTCTAACGCACCCATTCCTCGTCTGCCTATAAACGAGAGCTTATCCAACGGATTTATCTCTGAATTGGATATTTTTTGCTGTTGACGCCATAAATCAAACAATTGGTTACCCCAGGCATCAGGCAATGAATCTGCGACAAATGCCGGAAGCTTCTGGTAAATCTTGGCATCTTCACCCCAAACAGGCAACAGCCCTCTGGTACCATCAACAGGTGCAACCAAAGGGGATATATTCAATCCTTTTCTGATAAAATCGGGATTATATGTGAAATAAGAAAGATGTCGGCGTTCATCCCAAGCCAAACGACCAATTTCTTCTTCCCAAAGTATTATTTTTAACGACTTCATCATATCTGTATGTCTTATTTAGAGTGTCTGATTCGTTGCGCTTTTTTCTCATTTTCACGCATAAGATAAGGCGATTCGGGCAATTCCGGCAAAATATCGTCTAAAGAATTAATCTGACCGACTACCTTCAACAAGAGAATAAATGTTGACAATGAAAGGTTGCCTGCCGTGCCATTTTCAAACTTGTGTATGGTAGTAAGCCCGACACCTGAAAGTTCCGACACTTCTTTTTGTGTCAGATTGCACCGCATTCTATATTCCTTAAAACGAGTACCCAACATGCGTACTAGCTCAGGAGTGGAGTATTCAAACAAATCTTTCATATTTATATATCACTATACTGATGATTAAATACTATATATTGATATTATATTCACTATATTGATATTTACAATACAAAAGTAGTAATATGTTTTGAAATAGCCAACGAATGCGCATAATTATTGGCTTGCCAAAAGAAAAAGATACTCAACTTGACTTTAATGACCGTTATTATATACACGGGCAATAAAGTTAAGTCAAACAGAGGGAAAAGGAAGATTTACCCGACTGATTTTTCTTTTCGCCAGCAATCGGTATAAGTCACTTCGTATTCAATCTTGGAGAAATAATCTGCGGTATAATCACAACATAATAACAGATGAAACACCCTACAACATCTTTCGTAAATATCATTGAAAGACTTACAAAATCGCACCCAAAAATCACCTTTTTATCAAAGTCTTCTCATTTGTTTTCTTGTACCGGAAAAACGCATTATCTTTGCAAAAGTTCAGCGCAGAAAAAGGAGCAAAATCAGACTTTTATACCATTTAAGTTTCAAACTATTGGTAATCAATTAGTCTAATATGCTGCATCGGTATCGAACTGGGCAACGCTCAAAACGGCACGGTCGATTTGGGGCGCTTCTCGCTCGACAACATGGAGTCGGTGACGCTCTACAACGGGCAGAAATGAGAAATGTGCGGTTGAATTTCCGCCAACAGGAACGTTCGCACCTGATGGAAAATATGATTTACAACGATTTGATCCGCAGGGGATATTCGGTAGACGTGGGAATAGTAGAACTGACGCGAATCATAGAGGGCCGACGCCGCTCGTCGCAATACAAGATCGACTTCGTGGTCAACGTGGGCAATGACAAACTGTATATCCAGTCGGCATTACACGTAGACACGCCGGAAAAGAAGGCACAGGAAACCTTCTCTTTGAGAAACACCGGCGACTTCTTCCGCAAGATCGTCGTGCTGGACGGCAACAGCAAGCCGTGGACGGATGAGGATGGCGTCATGTATGTGGGCGTGATCCCGTTCCTGCTGGAAGATATTGTGGCCGAGGCGATCGGATAAAACAGGGGACGGCGTTTCCTGTCCCGCAGGGAAAAACGGACGGTACGGACTATCGGTATCCACCACGGTACAAGAGGCTGTCGGCCGGCTTGCCG
>URND01000124.1 GCA_900549105.1 uncultured Eubacteriales bacterium | reverse complement strand
TATCCGCAGCCTGTAACAGTCCCGCCCTGTTTATTCAGGGCTTGCCGGGGGGCGTGGCAAATACGGCAGCTAATCGAAATCAGATACAATGGGCCGGGTCTGTGACTGTAAGAGCGCAGGCCCGACTTATTCATGTGGTTTTGATAATCAGAAATTTTCAGGAAGGAGTTGGTATCATGGAAAATATGACTGCTGCCGGAGGTACCGGCGCACTGGTTGACATCCGGGAAGTTTCCGTCAATAAGGAACTTTCCCGTGAGGAACGGATCACGGAATTTGTACGGCAGATCAAGGATCCCTACCGCTTTAAATGCGGACGTTTTACTGTACAGGCCAGCTTTGCAGCAGGAGGCGCCACCCTGGAGGAATGTATCAAAGGGATTCTGCGGTAGGCCAGATTTTTTTCAGGAAAGGGGCTGACTTTCCCGCAATGGCGTGGTAGAATAAGAATCGGAAAAGGAATTGAATACGGCACAGCCACACTTCTTGAATTGCGGGGATTTTTCTGCGCAAAGAAAGGAGTGTTTTTTTATGCAGGTTTACAAAGCAATCAAGTACATCCGTCTTTCTTATACCGATGACAAGACGACGGAAAGCGACAGCGTCGCCAACCAGCGGCGGCTGATCGATGATTACATTGCCCGGCACCCGGAGATTGAGGTCGTGGCAGAAAAGATTGACGACGGTTACAGCGGTGTCCTTTTTGACCGCCCGGCATTTCAGGAAATGATGCGTATGATTGAACAGGGCGAGGCCAACTGTGTAATTGTCAAGGATCTCTCCCGCCTGGGACGTGAATACATAGAGACCGGCCGCTATATGCGCCGGGTATTTCCGGCCTACGGTGTGCGCTTTATCGCCATCAACGATAACGTGGACACGGAAAACGATGCTGCCGATGACCTCACGGTTTCCGTGAAAAACATTATGAACGAGGCTTACTGCCGGGATATTTCCGTCAAGACCCGGAGCGCCCTGGAAGTGAAACGGCGCAGCGGCGATTTTGTAGGAGCCTTTACGATTTACGGCTATATAAAAGTCGGTGATAAGCATAAGAGCCTGGAAGTTGACGAATATGCCGCCAATGTGGTGCGGGATATTTTCAGAAAGCGTCTGGAGGGGTTCAGCGCTTCCCATATCGCAGACGAGCTGAACTGGATGGGCGTACTCTCCCCGCTGGCATATAAGCGGAACAATGGGATGCCACATGCAAAAGGCGGCTATACGGATCGCAAGGACTGTAAATGGTCCGCTACTACTATTATCCGTATCTTGCAGGATGAAACCTATACCGGAACGCTGGTTCAGGGAAAGCAGACCACGCCTCACTTCAAACTGAAAGAGCGTGAGGATAAGCCTTCCTCTGAATGGATCCGGGTAGAGGGCGCCCATGAAGCCATCATACAGAAGCATGATTTTGACCTGGTGCAGCGGCTCCGCAGGATTGACACCCGGACCTCCCCGAAGTCAGACAAAGTATATCTGTTCTCCGGCATTTTAATCTGTGGCTGCTGCGGCTGCCGCATGACCCGCAAGACCAACCGCTATAAGGATAAGGAATACCATTATTACTATTGCCCGACCGGGAAAAAGAACGGCTGCACATCCTCTGTCATGGTAAAGGAATCTGACCTGATCGAGTGCGTGCAGGACAGCTTAAAAGGCCATATTGAGAATGTCGCCTCCCTGGATGCTCTGCTGTCCAGTATCAGCCAGGAACGTATCAACCGGGAGCTGGCCCAGGAATACGCCGCGCAGATCAGGGTAAATGAAAAACGTGTGGCACAGACGGAAGGCTTCAAAGCCAAGCTCTATGAAAACCTGGTGAGCGGGATCCTTACCAAAGAAGAATTTCTTTCTTATAAGCGGAAATACAATGCGGATATTGAGCTGCTGCAGAAAGCAATCGCCGAGTGGAACGAAAAGCTGACGGACGTACTGGAGAACCGCAGCGAGCGGAACCGCTGGATCAACCATTTCATGCAATTCTCCACAATGGAGGATATTGACCGCAGGGCGGTCATGCAGCTTATCCGCAGCATACGGGTCATGGGCAAGGACGAGCTGCACATTGAATTTAACTATCAGGACGAATACCAGAAAGCGGTTTCCCTGGCGGAACAGATTGCCGCGCATAATGAAGAAAGGAAGGTGGGCTAAATGGCAAGAAAGAGCAGGAAACAGGCGGTGGTTTCCATGCCGGCCCCGTCCTTATATGTGCATGTGGCGCTGTATATCCGTCTTTCTGTGGAAGATAACAAGAAACGCGGCTGTTCCGTGGAGAACCAGAAGCTGGTGCTGAATGACTTCCTGGCGGACAAGCCGGATTTCGTTGTCTACGATACCTATATCGACAACGGGGCGACAGGCACGAATTTCCACCGCCCCGGTTTCCAGCAGATGCTTTCGGATATTGAGGCAGGTCATATTGACTGTGTGATCGTCAAGGATCTCTCCCGGTTAGGGCGTAATTCCATTGACACCGGCTACTACATTGAACAGTATTTTTATTCCCACAATGTCCGTTTTATCGCGGTGACGGACCAGTTTGATACGGCAGACCCCGGCAATCTCCACGGCGGCATTATGCTCCCGCTGAAGAATATGATAAACGAGGCATACGCTTTGGATATTGGCCGGAAGATCAAAGCCCAGGCACGGCAGGCCATGAAAGACGGCAAGTATGTTGGGGCGCGTACACCCTACGGCTACCGGAAAGACCCGGATAACTGCCATAAGCTACTGGTTGATGAAACTGCTGCCCCTGTGGTGAAGCAGATTTTTGAATGGGCACATGACAGGGTTTCGCTGAATCGGATTGTCCTTAACTTAAACGAGATGGGGATTCCGGCGCCTAGCCATTACAAAAAATCCACCGGTGAGATTACCAGCCCCGGCCTAATCGGGAGCGGTAAATGGCAGACCCGCACAGTGATGAAGATTCTGGAAAGCGAAGTCTATACCGGTGATTTAGTGCAGGGCAAGACAAAGATTGTAGACCACCAGCAGGTTAAAGCCGGCGAGGACAACCTGATTGTTGCGAAAGGCACCCATGAACCAATCATTAGCCGGGAACTTTTTACAGCGGTGCAGGAATACCGGAAACAGGTATGTGAGGAAAGCCGGGCGGTTTCCAAACAACCCTATACCCCGAATATTTTCAAAGGAAAGGTATTCTGTGCAGACTGCGGCAGGAGCCTTCACCGGCAGCGGGAGAAACGCAAAAAAGGCCCGGATGTTTACCATTTTCATTGCCTTACCAACAGCCGGGTACAGCAAAAAGGCTGTAAAGGCGTGAGGATGCCGGAAACGGAACTGATCGCTACGGTTACATCTATTCTGGAAAAAGAGCTGGCCGTTGCCCTTGGGATGTCCCTCCCTCTCTTTCAGTTGGAGGCAAGACAGAAACAGGA
Source organism: uncultured Eubacteriales bacterium (assembly GCA_900549105.1). GTDB lineage: Bacteria > Bacillota > Clostridia > Lachnospirales > Lachnospiraceae > Frisingicoccus. The sequence continues at coordinate 5,245 of URND01000124.1, read as the reverse complement.
AAAAGATAAGCTGAAAGCTCAGATGTCAACCCAAAGGCAGGAAATCGAGAAAAAGCGTTTGCTGATCCAAGGACTGTATGAAAATTTTGTACAGGGCATTTTGACAGGCGAGGAATATTTTGAATTAAAAACAGGTTATGAACAATCCATCCATGAGCTGTCCGGTGGGATTGAAGCGCTCGAAAAATCTATGGATGTTCTGGACAGCCAGCTTATACGCTACCGGGAAATGGAAAAAGATGCCAAGTCGCTGGCACAGGACCATGTGCTGACGGCAGAGCTGATTGAACGGCTCATCGAGCGGATCGAGATCGACCATGAGCGGAATATCCATGTAATGTTCCGGTTCAAAAATGAATTTCAGGGAAAGGCGGTGGAACCATGCACAAAAAATATGTGATCGCCCTTTATATCCGTCTGTCCGTGGAGGACTTTAAGACTGAAAGTTTGAGTATTCCCAACCAAAAACTGATCCTCCGGGAAAAGGCCATGTCGCTGCCGGAATGGGATAACGGCGAAGTGCTGGAATTTGTTGATAACGGCCATACAGGTACGAATTTTGAGCGCCCTGCGGTACAGGAACTTTTGACGATGGTCCAGGCCGGGAAGATTGACTGCATTATCGTAAAAGACCTCTCCCGGTTTGGCCGTAACAGCATTGAAACCGGATATTTCATTGAGCGGGTATTTCCCCTCTACCACACCCGGTTTATCTCTGTCAGTGATGATTTTGACACCGCCAATTTCAAAGGCGATACCGGCGGGATTGACGTTGCCTTTAAGTACCTTATCAGCGAATGTTACAGCCGGGATATGTCCATGAAAACGAAAAGCGCCAAATATGCGAAAATGCGCCGGGGAGAATATCAGAGTGTTATCTGTCCTTATGGCTACCGCAAGAGCGCAGACGGGCGTATGGAGCCGGACGAGGACGCTGCAGGGATTGTCCGGCAGATATTTGAATGGGCGGCTGACGGAAATACAGCCGCCGAGATTACAAGAAAACTGTATGCCATGAACATCCCTACGCCTGGAGAATACCGGAAAAGTAAAGGCAAGGATCACTATAATGTTTCCCGGACGCATGGCGTCTGGAGCAGCTCAACAGTCCTTCGGATGCTGGAGGATCAGCGGTATATCGGTACCTATGTAATCGGGAAACGCAAGGTCAGGGAAATCGGCAGCCGGCGTGTCCAGCTAAAAGATGAAAGCGAGTGGTTCAAAATCCCAGACCACCACCCGGCAATCGTAAGCATGGAGCTGTTTGAGAAAGCCAATGCTTCGATCAGGCGTTTTTCCCTTCCGAATAAAAAGCGGCGTGACTACCTTCTCCGCGGGAAAGTATTCTGCGGCTGCTGCGACCATGCCATGTCACTTAGAAACGGGGCATGGTTTTACTGCCGTCATTCCGAGGTAGCAAAAGAACTTCCCTGTTATGGCGTAAAGGTCAAAATGTCGGAGTTGGAGCAGGTGGTCTTTGATACGACCCGTGCACAGATGGGGCCGGCATTGGGGATTGACAGCAGCAAGGACAAGCTGGATTTGCAGACGATCCAGCAGGCCGAGCATGAAGAAAAGCTGCACTCTATCCAGGACAGCAAACGGCAGCTTTATGAACAGTATGCGCTTGGAGAGATTGACCTGGAAACCTATCAGGAGCGCAAGGCGGTATATGATGCGGAGCTGGTGCAGGCAAAAAATGTCCATGCTGCTATTACCGCACAGACCAAACAGATACAGAGTGATTATGAGGCAAAGCTGAAACAGCGGGAAATTGTCCGGGAAGTAGGCAGCGCCGACACCCTGACACAAGCCCTGATTGACAGGCTTATTAGTAAGGTTTATATTTTTCCGGGGAATCGGATTGAGATTGAATATGTGACGCAGGATTTCTTGGGAATAGACGAATCGGGAAAGGAGGCATGAGTGCCGTATGAAAGAGCTGCGGGTGGCTATATGGCTGCCCGGAAAGCCTCAAAAAAAGTTATAAATTTTTTTGTCGTGGGCTTGACATACGGGTGTCTCAAATCGTGAAAACGAAATTTAGGTATATCTGTGTTTTTAAAAATTCTTTCAAATTGCATCGTAAGAGTGTCCGGAGTAACTTTGATGATACGGCCATCAATTCCGGAAAGTTTGTTAATGACGAATTCTGGAAAGTCGATGGTTCGATAACTGGAATCGGTTTTTGGCTCTTTAACAATCCATTTACCGTTTTGACTTCGCACCATTGATTTATTGATATCTATAAAGTTACCATGAATGTCATTCGATGTCAAAGCACAGATCTCACCGCGGCGCATAGGGCCGAAGGCGGCCAGAAGAACAGCAATTTCCAATTCTGAGCCAGAGATATGTTCCAGAAGCTTTTTGACATCAGTATCAGATGGAACATAGAGGTCCGATTTTTTCTTTCTTGGCAATTTTGCGCGAATTCGGATTTCCGGGGCAAACATATCGATAGCTGAAATCAGGAGCCCATGGGCATTGCTGACCGTTTTGCTCGAAAGCCTTTTAGCCAGATTATTAATCCATTTCTGAACATCTTCATTTGTGATATCCCTTATATAAATGTTTTCTATTTCACGGAAGTGATTATTCTTTATAACTGTATATCCACGGATGGTACTGGGAGATAAGACATTTTCTTTAACCCTTATGTATTCTTCTATAGCCTCTGAGACCGTCAAATTTCCGCAGGAAACCCGTTTCTTATTGGCAGCGAATTCCGCAGCCATGAGTGCAGAAATCTTCTTATTTGGGCTTGTGAAAGAGCGGTAGTGACGTTTTCCATTTTCATCCGTATAATCATATACCTGGGTCCGCCACTGACCGGATGGGAGTTTTTTCGGTGTTGCCATAGTATCATCCTCCTTAAAAAATTGTATAAAAATAACACCTGTACAGGTGCCAGAGGTTTGTGATACAATAATAGTTGCGAAGTATTATGTATCGGGCTTCCAGTCTGTACAGAAAATTTATTGAAGCCGTCTGGTGTTGGTAGCACCGGGCGGTTTTCCATTTTTATAGATAAACCCTATGAAGAAAACGGACGTCGTTCTTTTAATTGAATAACATTAGCAGGAACATATGGTTTAAGCATACCATGAGGAAGAAAAGAATATTCTTCAATTTCCTCTGCAGAACAGCCGATTTCTTCTACGATTTCATTTGAAGTTGCTAAATGATTATCCAGGATAAGTTCAAAAGCTTGTTTATGAGCGGTTGGTTTTTCAAGTGGAGTGATATCGTCTAGAGGTTCATGACGCCAGTATTTACCATAAGTCATTTGATCTTTCAAATATTTAATTTGATTATTAGTTAGCAAGTCCAAGTCTTGACATCGATATATCATTGAACCGATAGATGTTTTCCACTTTTTTTTCAATTGTATAAAATGATTTATTGAAGTTGAGTATATATCCTGAGAAAATGTTTCAGCAGGCATTAAGAAACATGCTGCGAACATATCTGCTTCACTTTCAAGCTTTTCGTAAATCACTTTATTTTGAATATCTTCGTCAGTAAATATATTTGCGTGCATAATAAGATGTCCTAATTCATGAGCTAAATCAAAGCGGAGCCGCGCATTACTATATTTGTCAGAACTAATGAATATGTATGGAGTACTGTCATACCATACAGAAAATGCATCAATTTTCTTATTATTTAAGTTCATGATAGAAATCATGATTCCGTTAGCCTGAAGAGTTGCTGTAAGGTTTTCAATAGGGGCGGTGCCTAGTTTCCAGAAAGAGCGAACTTTAGTTGCATAGGATTCAATTTCTCTTAGGCTTAACTCATAACAGGTATTACTTGAATAATCTAAATTTGGAATATTTACTTTAGGAAAAGTTACGTATGTTGATAAGTAATCGTTGATTTCCCTAAAAATAGATATTTTTTCACGGGCAGCATTTTTTGCTTTTTGCGCCGTTGTTCTACGACTTCGAAAGTAAACAGCGCCGTTAGAATTTGTTGTTTCAGGCAACTTTTTCATAAAAAAGGATATTGGATAATTTAAAATGCTGGACATTTGGCCTATAATAAAATCTGATGGGCGAATGGTTCCTAGTTCATATTGTGAAATAGCGGAACGTGTTATGCCTAACAAATCAGCCAGTTCACCCATAGAAAAGCCGCGTGAAACACGTGCTTGTTTTATGCGATATGGAATAATTGTTTTGGTTAACATGGTTATTCACCTTCCTGATGGTATTTTAGAGGTTGTCCAATTTGCTTTTCAAATTCAGGTTTGAGTTTGGCAAAAGTTTGAGTTACTTCAGATTCTTTTGGCACTATAGACATACGTGACGCCATGTGAAGTAAATCAATATTGTCAACAATGTTTTTAAATTCTGAATCTGGAAGAATCAAGTTAATATGAGTACAATCCTGCATTATATAATCGAAGCCATAAGTTAATAGGGCATAGTATGGAGGTTCAACAATTGAAGGATTAACAAAATCAAAACTTAACTGTCCGTCTGCTCCAGCATTGTGTTTGGAATAATTTAGTTTATACTTAGCAGGAGCAGGCAAATTGTTTGGTTTATAAGTTTTGGCAGCGGTCATTTGGAAGTGCGATGTTTTAAGGTGTAAAACAGAACGCCCAAATGAGTTGACGTTTTCCTGATATACCTGATAGTTAACTTTTCCAATAAATGCGCTGTCAAATAAACAATGTTCAATACTATAATTTAGAAGATTTCCTTTTACTGAACTATATAATGGGTAAGAGAAAAAATTTTTGTTTTCCGCCAGAAGCATGTTGAAGGATTTTACAGCAATTAATACTTGCTTGCTAAGGAATGTGCATATATTAGTATCAAAATCCTGATGAAAAAGTTCTATAATTTGACTCAAAAAATCAACTCCTTTACAAAATATATATTAATAATTATATATATATACTTGAATTTAGTCAATATAATCTTGTATATTAGTAAAATTTGTTAAGTAATGAGTTGAAAATATATATTTTGCATTTATAGTTGTTTGTACATGACTCAGCTTTCCATTTGACAATGGATTCTATTTATCTTATAATATACTTAACAAGAGAGCTGAAAGCTAGAGAACACCTAGCCGCCAGTAAAACAGTTTACTACAAAGAGTAGCGCCTTATCTTACCAGGACGAGGGCGCTACTTTTTGCGTTTTATGTAGATAACAAGAGTTATGACAGCGCAAAGCATAATTACAAAGTTGAATAAATCGCCGTATGTAACCATAGCACCAGCCCC
>URND01000123.1 GCA_900549105.1 uncultured Eubacteriales bacterium | reverse complement strand
GATACTGTGTTTTAGCGGATAATCAGATTTTTATTGTGTTTTTAAATCTAAAATACTTGCATTTTATAGCCTGTCCATGTATAATGTGGAATGTTAAATATTTAGAGAGTCAATTATCAGGAGGAGAGAAACAATGAAAAGAATGGTAAGTTTAGCATGCGTGCTGGCACTGGCCGTATCGATGATGGCTGGCTGCGGCTCCAAAAAAGAAGAGACAAAAGCTGCTGAAACAACAGCGGAGACAACAGCAGAGACAACCGCGGAGACTGCCGGAGAAAGTGCAGCAGCCGGGGATTCCGGAAAATTGATCATGGCCACGGAAGCCGGATTTGCGCCATATGAATATACAGAAGATGGACAGACAGTTATCGGCGTGGATGTGGATATTGCCAATGAAATCGCAAAAGCGATGGGCAAAGAACTGGAAATCCAGAATATGACGTTTGACGGCGCATTGCTGGCTGTACAGCAGGGAGTTGTTGATTTTGCTGCGGCGGGTATCTCTGTAACGCCGGAACGCCAGGAAGAGATGGATTTTACGATTGAATATGCAACATCCAGACAGGTTGTTGTTGTCAAAAAGGATGCGGGCAAGATTGCCTCTGTTGAAGATGTAAAAGAAGGCACTGTTGTCGGTGTACAGACAGGTACAACAGCAGATTTCTATTGCGGCGATGAAGGCTGTGAAGTAAAACAGTATAACAAATATGCGGAAGCTGCTATGGAACTGAAGAATGATAAAATTGACTGTATCGTTATGGATTCCCTGCCGGGAGAACAGCTTGTTGCAGCCAATGATGATTTGGAAATTCTTGAAGGCGAACTTTTCACAGATAAATATGCAATCGCTGTAAAGAAGGGCAATACCGAATTGCTTGATCAGATGAATGAAGTATTACAGAAACTTGTAGATGAAGGTAAGGTTGACGAATTCACAATCAATCATACAACAAAATAAGATTGAGGTAACGGTGTGGGTAATTGGTTTATATCAGCATGGGAAAGAATAGAAAAAGCATTTTTGGTAAGCGACCGGTATGTGGCTTATCTGGACGGTTTTAAAACCACTTTGATCATATCGTTTTTTGCGGTACTGCTTGGCGTGGCTGTCGGATTGGTTTTTGCCGTGATAAAATATACGGCCAACCATGTGGAGAAAAATATCCTATTGACTTTTCTCAACTGGATAGCCAATATCTATATCGGTATTATCCGGGGAACTCCGGTTTATGTTCAGCTTCTTATCATTTATTTTATCATCTTTGCGAAGATGGATACGTCGCCGATTGTTGCCGCGGTTCTCTGTTTCGGAATTAATTCCAGCGCCTATGTGGCCGAGATTATCCGTGCGGGTATCGAGGCCGTGGATGCGGGGCAGATGGAGGCCGGCCGGTCTCTCGGACTCGGATGGGGGCAGACGATGATCAGCATCATCATGCCGCAGGCCATTAAAAATATCCTTCCGGCCCTCGGCAACGAATTTATCGTGCTGATTAAGGAGACGGCGATTGTCGGAACCATTGCGGTGCGGGATGTGACGAAGGCAGCCCAGAATGTGGGTGCGATTCCCTATGATCTGCTGCCGCCGCTTCTGATTACTGCCGCCATGTATCTGGTGGTTGTTATCATCCTTACCAAGTTACTGGCAATATTTGAAAGGAGGCTGGCCCAGAGTGATAGACGTTAAGCATCTCGACAAAGCCTTTGGGGACAATCATGTTCTTAAAGATTTGAGTGAACATATCGAGCAGGGGGAAAAGGTCGTTATCGTTGGACCTTCCGGCTCGGGGAAAAGTACATTTTTACGGTGCCTGAATTTAATGGAAAAACCGACCTCCGGACATATTGTTTTTGAGGGAAAGGATATTACGGAGGCTAAATCCAAAGAGGTCAATCAGATTCGCCAGAAGATGGGAATGGTATTTCAGCATTTTAACCTGTTCCCCCATTTGACGATTAAAGAGAATATCACGCTGGCGCCAATCAAGCTTAAGATTATGACTCGGGAAGAGGCAGATAAACGGGCAATGGAGCTTTTGAAGCGGGTAGGACTCGAGGATAAGGCGGATTCCTATCCGGCACAGCTTTCCGGCGGACAGAAGCAGCGTATAGCCATTGTGCGGAGCCTGGCGATGAACCCGGAAGTGATGCTTTTTGATGAGCCGACTTCGGCGCTGGACCCGGAGATGGTCGGCGAGGTGCTGGACCTTATGAAGCAGTTGGCCGATGAGGGAATGACGATGGTGGTCGTTACCCATGAGATGGGCTTTGCCCGGGAAGTGGCTTCCAGGGTTATGTTCATGGCTGACGGTTACATTCTTGAGCAGAATACACCAGAAGAATTCTTTGGTAATCCTCAGAATGAGCGATTAAAGGATTTCCTTTCAAAAGTTTTATAGTTTTATAATGAAAAAATTAAACCGCTGCATCAGGGCTTGTTAAAGCTGTGAGGCAGCGGTTTTTTATGTGAGATGCGGCGGCGCGCGTTTCTAACCCCAGGCGCGGCGGCGCAGGTTTTTAACCGGCGTGAGTCCGGAGTCTGCCCGGAAGTTTTCTTAGATGGACAGCCGGTTTTGCTTGCGCCAGTCTCTCGGGGAGATGCCGTAAATATTCTTAAAGGCCCTGGAAAAATGAAGCTGGTTATCATAGCCGACGGCGGAGCTGATGTCCCCGATGGACAGTTGGGTCAGCTTCAGCAGTTCGCAGGCTTTAATCATCCGATAGTTCAGCAAAAACTCCTGGGGAGATTTGCCAACGGCATTTTTAAATATTTTTCCGAAATAGCTGCGGTTCAGGCCGCAGGTAGAAGCGATATCCTCCACGGAAATATCATTTTGAAAGTTCTGCTCAATAAAGGACAGGGCTTCTTTGACATAGAAATCCTGCAGTCTGCTGCCTTTCGGAGCATTTAAAAAGGCGGCGGAGCGGGTCAGATAATCCATAAAGAGATAGAGATGCCCAATCAAATGAAAGGGCGATGCATTTTTATTATGGATGATATACATCATTTCGTTCATCATTTCTTCGCGCAAATCCTTAAATTTCGCATGATACACGGGCTGGTCTATGGACATGCCTGCAATTTCCACGGCTTCTTTGACCCGAAGCCCGTCAAACTCCAGCCAGGCATATTCCCATGGAAGATTCTGATCGGCGGTATAAGTTGTAATCTGTCCGGGGAAAATCATAAAACCCTGACCGCTTTTAATCTGATAAATGCGGGTGTTTCCCTTGCTGTCATTGGCCCGGAGAACGCCGGTACCGGAAATGACATAATGAAAAAGAAAATGATTTCGGGCGGATGGGCCAAAGGAGTGGGATGGATTGCATTTCTCCCAACCGAATTGGTAAAGACCGAGGTCAACAAAAGTTTCATTGGGAAAGATAGAAAAAATCCAGTTTTCCATAGGGGAGCCTCCTTTATAAATGGACGGATTGTTTGGTCTCTCTTACAATTATAACCTGAAATATATCAAAATGCTAGATGACTTTATAGTTACTCGGAAAAAATAGCATAAAGGCATATAACCTCAAAAAAGGTGCTATTTAGTAGACGTATAATGGCATGTTATAATGAAATCAGCACAAGTAAACAGCTTTTTCTTGAAAAGGAGAGAGGGAGAAAATGAGAAAAAAGAAGCGATTAAGTGTCCTTCTGATTTCTGCGATTGCAGCATCGGCGTTGTTGACAGCCTGCGGCGGTACTGATAAATCGGCAGAAGGAAAAACTGTCATTGAATTGGTTCATTACAAACCGGAAGCGGTGGCTGTATTTGAACAGTTGGAGCAGCAATTTAATGAGACCCATGATGATATCCTGTTAAAGATTGAGTCGCCGAATGATGCGATGACTATCTTAAAGACGCGGTTTACGAGAGAAGATTATCCGGATATCATCGGCATCGGGGGCGACATTAACTATTCCTATTTTGTGGATGCGGAAATTCTGGCGGATGTTTCGGATTATGAGGGGCTGTCCACAATAAAATCCTCCTATGTGGATATTCTGGAGGGACTGGAATTTGTTCCGACGGAGGGGACCTACGGCGTGCCTTATGCGGCAAATGCGGCCGGCGTTCTTTATAACAGGGATATGTTTAAGGAACACGGATGGGATATCCCGGAAACATGGGACGAGCTGATGGCGCTTTGCGAAGAGATTCAGAGTGAGGGGATGCTTCCGTTTTATTTCGGCTTTAAGGACACATGGACTTGTCTGGCTCCATGGAATGCCCTGGCTGTCGATTTGGCCGATGCGGATATATGTAAACAGGTAAACAGAGGAGAGGCGAATTTCACCGATGCCTATAGAGAGACGGCGGAGAAAATACTGGAACTCATTAAATACGGAGAGTCGGGACCTTTTGCCTACGGTTATAATGATGCGTGTACGGCTTTTGCCAACGGGGAGTCGGCCATGTTCGCCATCGGAAGTTATGCGGTGCCGCAGATTAAATCTGTGAATCCGGATATGAATATTGATTCCTTTGTTATGCCGGGAAGCAATAATAAAGAAGAAAATGTTTTGAACTCAGGTGTGGATTTACAGTTTTGTGTTACAAGCGAATGTAAAAATAAAGAAGCTGCTTATGAAGTGCTGGATTTCTTGTTAGAACATGATAATGTACAGGCTTATCTGGATAATCAGAATGCGGTTCCGTGCAAGAATGAAGAATTTGAACTCGCATCGGAAGTTGACGGTATGAAGGAATACATTTCCGAAGGTAAAATGACGGACTATCAGGACCACTATTATCCGTCGGAAATGGCAGTGGACGCCCAGATTCAGACGCTTCTGATTGAGCAGGATGTGGACGCTTTCCTGGCCAAATTTGATAAGGACTGGACACGGTATAATCGGGATATCATTCAGATGGTCAAAGATTACGAAGCCGAACACGGAGAATAATGGGAAGGGAGAGGGAACAATGAAAGATAAGAAAAAAATGAACGAGACAAAGCGGGCGTTTTTGCTGATGACAATCCCGGTACTTTTATTGTTTATCGGCTTTAATACAATCCCGTTGATTCGAGGTTTTATCTACAGTTTTACAAACTATAAAGGATATGGAAGCTATGACTGGGTCGGCCTTCGGAATTATATTGACCTGTTCCAGGATGCCCGTGTCGGAAAATCCTATCTGTTTACAATTAAACTGGCTGTTGTGACAACCATCGTTGTCAATGTTATCAGCCTTGTTCTGGCCCTCGGACTGAACAGCAAGATTAAATTTAAGAGCGCTTTAAGAGGTTTCTACTTTATTCCTCAGATTTTGGGCGCATTGGTTGTCGGTTATATTTTCAACTATTTCTTTGCCTATATTCTGCCGGCATTTATGCAGATGCTCGGCGGCGACGGCACAAGTATTCTGGCGAGTACGAAATGGGCCTGGGTGGGCATCGTGATTGTCTGTGCATGGCAGTCCATTGCGATGAACACGATTATCTATATTTCAGGTCTGCAGACTGTGCCGGAGGATGTTTATGAAGCCGGCGCTATTGACGGCGCTTCCGGATGGATTAAATTTAAAAAGCTGACTTTCCCGCTGATTCTTCCGTTTTTCAGTATCAATATGGTACTCTGTATGAAGAATTTCCTGATGGTATTCGATCAGATCGTAGCCTTGACAAAGGGCGGACCTGCTCAGAGCACAGAGTCCATTTCCTACTTGATCTATAACAATGGTATGGCAGGCGGACAGTTCGGTTTTCAGAGTGCGAACGCCGTTATCTTCTTTATCATGATTGTTATCATTTCTGTGGTGCAGATGACCGTTACAGGTAAAAAGGAGGAACAGTTATAATGAAAAGAAAAAGTGACATAAACTGGCCGGTAACAATACTGTTGATTCTCGGATTGATCACCATTATATTTCCTCTGTATATGACCGTTGTCATTGCTTTTAAGCAGCCGAGTGAAATGACAAACAGTATTTCAGGAATCTTATCCCTTCCAAAGAGCTGGAGCCTCGATAATTTTGCCGAAGCTATGCGGGTAACGGATTTCTGGCATTCATTATTGAACAGTGTGCTTGTTACAGGCGTTACCGTGGCTATCTCCATCGTGATTCATTCCCTGATAGGTTATGCCATCGGCCGTAATAAAGCAAAGAGTAAATTTTATAAATTTGTATACTTATTCATCGTCAGCGGCATGTTCGTACCATTCGCCATTTTGATGATGCCTCTGGTAAAACAGACAGCCCAGTTGGGAATTGCAAATATTGTTGGTGTAATTATTTGCTATGTGGTATTCTATATGCCGATGAATGTGTTATTATATTCAGGGTATCTGACAAATATTCCGGTAGCGCTGGAAGAAGCGGCGCGGGTGGACGGTGCGAGCACATGGAGAACCTATTGGAGAATTATTTTTCCGATTATGAAACCAATGCACGCCACGGTTGCCGTACTGACGGCCCTGGGAACATGGAATGACGTTATGACGCCGCTGGTTATCATGTCCGGCAGCGGCATGAATACACTGCCTCTGGCCCAGATGACATTCCAAACCCAGTTTGGAGCAAATTATAATCTTGCGTTTGCTTCTTATCTGCTGGCATTGCTGCCGTTGTTGATTTTCTATCTGATTTGTCAGAAACAGATTTTGAACGGCGTCGTAAACGGTGCTGTAAAGTAATAGAAGGAGTGGCATCATGGCAATACTTATTGATAATGACAAAAATATTTTTACGCTTCATACGGATAACTCAACCTATCAGATGCAGGTGGATAAATATGGATTTCTGCTGCACCTGTACTATGGAAGAAAAACAAAAGGGACGATGGATTATCTGCTGACTTATGCAGACCGGGGTTTTTCCGGGAATCCATATGACGTCGGCCCGGACAGGACTTACTCCATGGATGCACTTCCCCAGGAATTTCCCTGTCAGGGAAATGGAGATTTCCGAAGTCCCGCTATTTCAGTAAGGAATGGGGACGGTTCCTATGGCTGTGATTTGAGATATCAAGGTTATAAAGTGCATAAGGGAAAATATGGAATCAAAGGATTGCCAGCAGTGTATGCCGACGAGACAGAAGCCGAGACATTGGAAATTCTTCTGGAAGATGGGGTGACAAAACTCCAGGTTGCCCTTTTATACGGCGTACTGCCGGGATATGATGTGATTACACGAAGTGCCCGGATCATCAATGCCGGGGAGGGGACTGTCTGTCTGGAGAAAGTGCAGAGCGCCTGTCTCGATTTTGTGACGGGAAATTATGATATCATCAGTTTTTACGGCCGTCATGCGATGGAGCGTAATTTTCAGCGGATACCTGTTGCCCATGGTTCCTTTAAAATCGGAAGCCGCCGGGGAACTTCCAGTCATCAATACAATCCATTGATGATTCTGGCCCGGCCGGATACAAATGAGGATTTCGGCGGCTGTTACGCCCTTTCCTTTGTGTACAGCGGCAGTTTCCAGGGTGAAGCGGAGATGGACCAGTATAAGCAGACACGGGTGCTCCTCGGTCTGCAGGAAGAACAGTTTTCCTATCTGCTGAAAGCGGGGGAAATCTTCTATGTCCCGGAGACAGTGCTCACCTACAGCAGTCAGGGACTTGGAAAGTTATCCCAGAACCTCCACAGGTGCTATCGAAAACATCTGTGCCGGGGAAAATATAAAGAAACGGCCCGTCCGATTCTTGTCAACAGTTGGGAAGCCGCCTATTTTCATTTTGACGGCAAGCTGCTCTATGAGCTGGCGGCGACGGCAGCGGACCTCGGTGTTGAGATGCTTGTGATGGACGACGGCTGGTTTGGAAAGCGAAATGATGATAACAGCAGCCTGGGCGACTGGGTTGTCAATGAAGAAAAAATAGGAGAACCTTTAAAAGATTTTATAGAAAAAATTAATCAGCTCGGAATGAAATTCGGAATCTGGTTCGAGCCGGAATGTGTCAACGAGGACAGTGATTTTTTTCGGGCCCATCCGGACTGGGCGCTTCATATGCCGGGAAGAAAACCGATTCTGGGGCGGAATCAGTTGATTTTGGATTTTACAAGAAAAGAAGTCGTGGATGCTGTTTTCAACCAGGTCTGCGGGGTGCTTGACCAGGGCAATATCGAGTATATCAAATGGGATATGAACCGCAGCATGACCGATATGTATTCGGCGGCTGCGGAGCAGCAGGGCCGGATTGCCTATGACTATATGATTGGCCTGTATGATTTCCTTGAACGGCTCATGGCACGCTATCCGAATCTGCTGATTGAAGGATGCAGCGGCGGCGGCGGCCGTTTTGATGCGGGAATGTTGTATTATACGCCGCAGATTTGGTGCAGCGATAATACGGATGCTCTGGACCGGATCCGGATTCAGTATGGAACTTCCTTTGGCTATCCGGCCGGGGCGGTCGGCTCCCATGTTTCTGTGTCCCCGAATGAGCAGACGGGCCGCAGCGCTTCCCTGGAGACCCGGGGAATCGTGGCGATGGCCGGGGTGTTCGGCTATGAAATGAGTTTTGTGAAGCTGAGCGAGAGAGAGAAGGATATTGTCAGAGAGCAGATAAGAAAATACCGCACATATGCGCCGCTTGTGCAGAACGGTCTTTATTACCGGCTGAGCAATCCTTTTGAGGATGAACTGGCTGCCTGGGAATTCGTGTCTGAGGATGGCACAGAAGTATTGGCCAGCGCCGTTATGCTTGAGATTCACGGCAATATGACCGCCAGCTATGTGAGGTTGAAGGGGCTGACCGGCG
>URND01000122.1 GCA_900549105.1 uncultured Eubacteriales bacterium | reverse complement strand
ATACCCCCGGACAGCCAGCCGTTTCCCCGGTGTAATCTCACTCACATCGACAGGCTCATCATAGGTTTGATAAGCCCTTGGATAATATTCAAGCAAATCCTCCACGGTAAAAATGCCCAGTTTATTCAAATTTTTTTCAATTTTCTCTCCAACGCCCCGGAGATTTCGGATAGAATCCGTAATTTTCACTGTATCACCCCAAAAAAAGGAATGCCGCCTCCCGGAAGCATTCCTTTTATTCATGTTTTAATTATTCTACGGAAAGTACATAGTAATAAATTGGCTGTCCGCCATTCTGGACTTCCACATCCACATCCGGATATTTTTCTTCAACCCGGGCAGCAAAGGCTTCCGCATCTTCCCCGGCAATATCCTCGCCATAATAGATACTGATTAATTCGGAATCCTCATCAACCAAAGCGTCAATTAATGCTTCTGTCGCCGATTCAATATCCTTTGACACCGAGAGAATACCCGTATCGCCGATACCCATTATATCGCCTTCAGCGATAGTCTTATCATCAATCACCGTATCCCTGACAGCATAGGTTACCTGGCCGGATTTCACCCGTTCCATCTCCTGAATCATATGCTCTGCATTTGCTTCCGCCGTCTCACCGTCAATATAATTCACAACCGCTGTGATTCCCTGCGGCACTGTCTTGGATGGAATAACCATCAGATTTTTATCTTCAACCAAAGATTTGGCCTGCTCCGCCGCAAGGATAATGTTCTTATTATTCGGCAGAACATAAATCGTATCCGCATTGACCTTGTCCACAGCATTCATGATATCTTCCGTACTCGGATTCATTGTCTGGCCGCCTTCGATAATATAATCAACGCCGAGACCCTTAAAAATCTCATTCATGCCTTCGCCGATGGATACGGCGATAAAACCAACTTCTTTTCTCGGCGCCGCCGCTTCGGCCGCTTTCTGCTCCGCCGCCTTGCGCTCCGCATCTTTAATCACTTTTTCATGGTGTTCTTCACGCATATTATCAATTTTCATACTGGTCAGAGAGCCATAGGATAAGCCTTTCTGAATGGCAAGACCAGGATCATTGGTATGTACGTGAACTTTAACGATATCTTCATCGTTAACACATACAATACTATCGCCAATCGAAGAGAGGAAAGACTTAAATTCATGTTCAGTCTCCTGAGTATATGGTTTTTCCAGCATAACGATAAATTCCGTGCAATAGCCGAATTTAATATCTGCCGTATCGATATCGCTGTCCGGCACAGATACTTTAACCGCCGGTTTAATATCAGCAGCCAAATCCACCTCTTTGCCGAGGAAACCATCGTAAGCGCCCTTCAGCACTTCCATCAGGCCCTGACCGCCGGAATCGACAACCCCCGCCTGCTTCAATACCGGAAGCATCTCCGGAGTCTGGCTGAGAACATAATCGCCATATTCCAAAATCTTTGCAATGCCTTCGGCCAGATCATCCGTCTCTTCAAACACTTCCATAGCTTTGGTGGACATTCCCTTTGCAACCGTAAGAATCGTACCTTCTTTTGGTTTCATAACCGCCTTATAAGCGGTCTCGGCCGCCCGCTCCAAAGCCGAGGCAAGAATCTGTGCATCAATGATTTCAACTTCTTTGATTTCTTTTGAAAAGCCGCGGAAAAGCTGGGAGAGAATAACGCCGGAGTTTCCCCGTGCGCCTCTCAGCGCGCCCTGGGAAATTGCTTTTGCAAGATTTTCCATCGTTGGAGTCTCAATTGCCTGAACCTCTCTCGCCGCAGACATGATTGTCATCGTCATATTTGTGCCAGTGTCCCCGTCCGGGACAGGAAATACATTTAATTCATTAATCCATTCTTTTTTTGAGTCTAATCTCTGTGCTCCTGATAAGAACATTTTTTTCAGCATGTTCGCATCAATTGTATTCATAACCACCGTTGGTTCCTCCTTAATGTCAATCAATCACTCGAACGCCTTCGACAAAAATATCGATTCGTCTAACTTCCATTCCAGTAAACTGCTCTACTTTGTATTTCACACTGTTCATTAAGTTATCAGCAACGGTTGCAATACTTACGCCGTAAGCAATAATCACATGGAAACGGATATTAATCTGATTATCTTCGATGGTCACTTCAACGCCTTTAGTCAGGCTTTCTCTTTTAAGGAGCCTGGTCAGACCATCTTTCATGCTAATCATTCCCATGCCAACGATACCAAAACATTCGATGGCTGTCAAGCCAGCATATCTTGAAATAACATCTAAATCAATGGCAACAGTGCCACCCTCTTTATTTAAGTGCCCTTTCATAACGAGAACCTCCAATTCTATATTCATATGTTCTATTATAACCGTTTTCCATAAAAAAGAAAATATTTATTTTGACATTATTTATAAATCTTCACTTGCATTTCGTAGAAATATCTGTTAGAATTGATTTGTTGTAAACCTGTAGGGTTAATATCATCTTTTAAGGAGGTGGCAGGCGATGGCAAAATGTGCAGTTTGTGAAAAAGCAGCGCACTTTGGAATCAAAGTGTCTCATTCACATAGAAGAAGCAATAAAATGTGGAAATCTAACATTAAGAAAGTAAAGGTAAACGATAACGGAACACCAAAAAGAATGTACGTGTGTACTTCCTGTTTACGTTCTGGTTTAGTTGAAAGAGCTTAATGAAAGTATGAAGGCAGCAGCGATGCTGCCTTTTTTCTTTTCCTGCTTTCAAAAAAGGATATCTCCTGCCCCGGGGCCGAAAGATATCCTTTTGTTTTTCTATATGATCTACATCTCCTGGAACTTGAAAATAAATTCTTCATTTCCAAGCAAAATCCGGTCTCCGGCTGACAACAGTTTCTCCTGAGCTCCCCGGAGTACAATACCGTTCACAAAGGTGTGATTCGTTGAACCATTATCCTGAATTCGATAATCTCCATCAAACCGGGTAATAATTGCATGTACCCGGCTGACAGCAGGATTATCGCTGATACAGATATCATTGGACGCAGATTTTCCAATGCGGATTTCCGGCTGTTCCAGGCGATAAGGCATCTGATTGATGCGCCGTACGAGCACTCCCACAACCCGTCCTGCATCCTCTTCTTCCTCAGTTCCTTTTTCCTCAGTTTCTTCCGGTTCAGAAGATTCAGGCGCAGCTTTTCCCGGTGTCGCCACTTCTTCCGGTTCTTCCTCCGGCTCTGCCGGCATTGACGGCTCCGGCTCTTCCTTTGCATCAAATTTTGTATCGAATTTTAACCCAGTCACACTCTCAGCCGCAGGAATACTTTCAAGAACAGATTTTAAATCCGCCAAATCCTCTTCCGGTTCTTCTTCCCGCACCTCTTCCTGCGCTTCTTCCCTTGTTTCTTCCGCCTCTCCCGGAGCTTCTTCCTTTGTTTCCTCCGGCGCCGCTTTTTCTGCGGCTTCCGGCATCATCGGCTCCTCTGCTGTCTCTGCTTCTGTCTCAGCCGCCGGTTCCTTTTCCAATTCTTCCTGCGTCTGCAAAAATTCGTAAAAATCTTTGTATGAAAACTGTCTGTGCCAACTGATATAGCGAATCGTATTGCCCAGCCAGGTCATATCGTCCTCTTGACTGTACACGATATTCACAAGCATTTCTTTCAGGAAAAGACGCAGCGGTCTTGCCGGAAGAACGCCTTCATTGACAGGTACATAAATACAGGATACCTGGCCGTTCTCTTCGTTATAAAAAATACTGTTGATGCCGAGAAGTATATGATTTATATTCATGCCGTACCGCTCTGCCTCAATAAAAGCCATGGTCAGCGATTTCAAAAAATGAATGGCTTCTTCTTTATCCACAATGTGGGACAGGAACTGTTTCAGAGTTATGCGTTTTCCATATCCATAATACAGGGTAAAGGCATCGCCGTTTTCAAATTCACATTTTAAAAAGGACGGGCTGTCCAATTCCAAATAGGTTTTAAACGCTTCTTTATCGATATCACTTATCGGCTTAACAACAATATACGCTTCATTGCTGTCGTTAAAATTTATCTTTGATACACTCATATTTTCACCTTGTCTTTTGTCGTATTTTATTATTTGCAGCAGAAAAAATTATAACTCAAAACCAGAAAGAACAGAATGAGACAGATGCTCAAAAGGGCTGAATCAATAAACAACATAATTGTCATTCCGACAGCCACCCAGAACATTATAAACCCTATAATGCGTTTCATAAGCATCTCCCCATAGTTTTGCTCTTTATAGTTTATGCTTTGGATACGGAAAAAGTGCTAGTTATCTTCAACAATTGTATTTACCTGTTCCGCAACCTCTGGGTCATTCATCGGATCTCCCTTTGTAAAACGATTCATGATGTCCGGAACCATATCAATCAATTTCATAAACGGCGACTGATGACTTTCCACCGGAATAATCCTTACGACATCCCCACGGATAACGATAACCGCACATGGGTCCATACTGCAGCCGAGTCCGCCCGCAGAAGCGTCTTTCTTCTTTGAATCGGAGGCTGTTGAGCCTGTCCCCATGCCAAAGCTGACATCCACTAACGGAATAATAATTGTATCATTGACGGTAATCGGTTCACCAACAACCGCTTTTGTTGAAAGTATGCCGTTCATACCATCAAAGAGAGACTGAACGGATGTGCTGAATGTATTTACTTCCATAAGGTTTCCTCCTTACCTTTAAAATGCTTTATAAATTTAATTAATTTTCTCAAATCTTTGTTTAAAATTCCCCGGAGTCCCCAATACAGGAAAATGTATAAACGAATGGAGCCCCGGATATAGATATCGCCCTCCAGAACAGCCCTGTCGAAATCCGGCTGCAATGTCAGCGAATCGCCATACCAGGCATAAAGCATGCTGGCATATCCGAGAATTTTCCCCGTATCCGCCGGCTTATCAAATCCAAAATGGATATGGCCCGCCGCTTTTTTCGGAAGCAGATGCCTTAACAGAGAGGCGACGGCCTTTTTCCCGAAAGCAATGCTTCCCTGGGTGAAATCGGCATTCCAAAACTTCTCGGCCATCTCCTTTGTGTGAACCAGTTTATTATACTGTTTCCGGAGGGCCGAAAGCTTTCCTTCCCATTTTTGTTTGGACTTTTTCTTTTGCTTTGATTTTTTCTCTTTTTCCGGCGGTTTCTCCGGCGGCGGCAATTCAACCGGCTTCCTTTTCGGCTTCTGACGTTCACCCGGGCTTACTTCCGGCTTTTCTTCCGGCTTTTTCGCTTCAACCGGCTTTTCTTCCGGCCCCGGAAGTTCTCCGGCAGAAGACATCTCCGGGTTATCGCCCTCAGGCGAAGCCGCTTCCCCACGGCCTGCATCCTCTTCCTCAGAGACATCCTCCGCGGCTGTCAAAATATCTCCGGCTTCCGCCTTTGCCGCTGATTCAGCGTCTGAGACTGCCTCTTCGACCGCATCCGCAGCCTTCGCCTCATTTTCTCCCATGCAAAAAAGCCGAAACCAGAGAATCGAAGCCCTGGCACGTAATTTTTTATCCTTAAAACTGCCCCGGACCTTCAAAGCCCCAAACAGCCATGAAAGCTTTCCTTCGGCCTCCGGCTCCCCGCTGTAAGCCGCCGAAAGTTCATATTTAAAAGGAACAAAGAGGACAATCAGAACTGCGGCCAGAATCAATGCCAGAATTCCCAGAATGATACATCCGAGTATTTTTAAAATCAATAAAATGATATGTATCACTTCAACACCTCTATACTGTAATGCCTAAATAGCTTCGCAAATCAAAACCATGCGTATGAACATACACATCCTCAATAATATCCCTGACCACATCAAAGGCTTCCTTCCTGTCCGAAGCCAGTCCCACAATATAAATTTTATCCGTATCCATATCGGGCGTTCTCAAAAACTGACTCGGATAAATATCCAGGAGATTTTCCCGGCAATTTGAAAGGGAAATGCAATAATATCCCTTCGGTTTCTTCCCAAAAGTGATCTGAAAGCGGACCCATTTGGCCTGTTTAATGGATTCCCCCAAATATAGCTTTTTATACCATTTCATAAAATCACCTGAATCATTTGACATGCTGATGGGTAAATAAGTGATCCTGGCAATATTCATAATTGCCGTTGCATCTGGAGCAATAACGGAACTCCAGAGTTTCATCATCTTCCTCTGTGCGTCCGCAGACCGCACACTTGTGATGGGTCGAGGCCTGCTTCGCCTGTTTGACGGCTTTTGTGTAAACCATCTTCCGGCGAACCTGTTTCGGCGAATAACCCTTTCTTCGAATAATGGATGAAAAGAACAGAATAAAGTTCAAAAGGGACACGATAATCGCTATACGGGTTCCCCAGTTTCCGGCAACAAGGCTGTAGGCATAAAGAGCCATATCGATATAAGCAAGCCATTTCATCTTAATCGGAAGAATAAACATGAGCAGCACTTCCATATCCGGATATTCAAAAGCGAAAGCCAGAAAAAGCGACGCATTAATATAGGTCGTATCCAGATAATATACCCGGCCGGTCACAAGATAGATAATAATTGCGGCGAGAACTGTTCCGAGGACACCTGTAAAATAATAGACATTAAACCGGAAACTTCCCCAGGTCCGCTCCAGCACAGTTCCGATCATATAATAAAAATATAAGGTAATTATAAAGAACAGAATATTGCTCGACGGCGACTGAAGCAGAAAAGTAAAGATCCGCCACACCTGTCCATGCAGAATCTGGCTTGCATCCAGCATAAAATACGTTTCATATACTCCCGGCGTAGCAATGCGAAGAACCATCCCGAGAATATAAAGTATAATAATATACTGCATGAGATTCGGAATCGCATATTTTCCGAATTTACGTTCCAACTTATCTAATAATGACATATAAAACCCCTTCTGTGAATATGAAAGGGGCTGCCGCATAAAAGCTGCCCCCTTCTTTCCATGTTTTCAATTAGTTTTATTATAGTAAAAGCCTTGTTTTTTGTCAACCTTTCCTAACCGTCAGTCTCCGGAATATAAACCACATCATTTTCCGCCAGCACGATTGGTTTCATCTGAGGATTGGCATTTCTGAAGGTTTCATAATCCAGATTAAAATGCTCCAGAAGCCAGTCCAGAGTATCGCCGTTCTGCACAATGTAAGGAATATGTTTTACCGGTATACATAGTTTATCACCAATTGTCAGATTATAAACATCTACCATGGGATTTTTTTCCATCAGATCCTCCAGGGTGACGCCGTAAAGCCGGGATACCTTATATAAAGTGTCCCTCTCCCTGATTTCATGCAACATACCGTCGCATCTCCCATATTCATTGTCCTGCCGCCGCACAAAATAATTCATAAGCCCACCTGTTTTTTATTTATTGTATGCCCCTTTCCAGAAAAAGGTGTATGGGAACCGGCGAAAGAGAGTATTGAGTTTTTTCTCCGGTTGTACTATAATACATTCGACAAAGAATATATATTTTTATACAGAAACTCTTAGGAGGAATTGCATGAATACTACATATAGATTAGGAATTGATATCGGCTCAACAACCGTAAAGATTGCCTGTCTGGATGATGAAAACAGGGTTGTTTTCTCGGATTATGAACGGCATTTTGCCAATATCCGCGAGACGCTCCTGGACTTAATCATCAAAGCGAAAAATGAACTCGGAAATGTAAATATTCACGGGATGATCACCGGCTCCGGCGGCATGTCCATCGCGAAGCCTCTGAACATTCCGTTTGTTCAGGAAGTTATTTCTGTATCCACCGCACTTCAGTATTTTGAACCGAAAACCGATGTTGCCATTGAACTTGGCGGTGAGGATGCAAAAATAATTTATTTTTCTCAGGGAAATATTGAACAGCGTATGAATGGTATCTGTGCCGGCGGTACAGGTTCTTTTATTGACCAGATGGCCTCTCTGCTCCAGACAGATGCCTCCGGTCTGAATGAATACGCGAAAGATTATCAGGCCATTTATCCGATTGCCGCCCGCTGCGGCGTTTTTGCAAAATCGGATATTCAGCCTTTAATCAATGAAGGCGCCACAAAAGCCGATTTGTCGGCTTCTATTTTTCAGGCGGTGGTGAATCAGACAATCAGCGGTCTGGCCTGCGGCAAACCGATTCGGGGCCATGTGGCTTTCCTCGGCGGCCCGCTTCATTTCCTCTCTGAATTAAAGGAAGCCTTTATCCGCACCCTTCATCTGTCCGGGGAGTATATTATTGCGCCGGAAAATTCCCATCTCTTCGCCGCCATGGGCGCTGCCATGAATGACAGCAACACGGAGGGCCAGACATTGGATGGGCTGATTGAACTGCTCTCTTCGGATATTAAAATCGAAGCCGAGTCCAAGCGTATGGAGCCGCTGTTTAAGGATCAGGCGGATTACGATGCCTTTACGGCGCGTCATAATAAACATGCGGTCAAAAAGGGCAGCCTGAAAGACTATGAAGGCGACTGTTTCCTCGGAATTGACGCCGGTTCCACCACAACAAAGGTTGCCATTGTCGGCGAGGACGGAACCCTTCTCTATTCTTTCTACAGTAATAATAACGGAAGTCCGCTGAATACGACGATTCGTGCCATTAAGGAAATCAAGGAACAGCTTCCTGACAGCGCCCGCATTGTCCGGGCCTGCTCCACCGGTTACGGCGAAGCTCTGATGAAAGCGGCCTTTCTGCTGGATGAGGGCGAGGTTGAGACCGTTGCCCACTACTATGCCGCCGCCTTCTTTGAACCGGAAGTCGACTGTATTCTGGACATCGGCGGCCAGGATATGAAATGTATTAAAATTAAAAA
>URND01000121.1 GCA_900549105.1 uncultured Eubacteriales bacterium | reverse complement strand
CCTTCCGGCGGTCTCCGCGCAACTTTTGAGGCCAGAGGCTATACCGCATGGGATTGCACATCCCCGGCCTTTATCCATGAAACGCCAAGCGGCACGACGGTTCTCTGTATTCCGACAATTTTCTGTTCCTATACCGGAGAAGCTCTCGACAAAAAAACTCCGCTGCTCCGTTCCATGGAGGCTCTGAATGTGCAGGCCCTTCGAGTTGTCCGTGCTTTTGGCGATACAGAGGCTCAGAAAGTTACTACAAGTGTCGGCCCGGAACAGGAATATTTCCTCGTGGACAGGGATACATACAATCAGCGTGAAGATTTAATCTTCGCAGGCCGCACCTTATTCGGGGCTCCGGCGCCAAAGGGCCAGGAACTGGATGACCATTATTTCGGAAGCATTAAGGAGCGGGTTTCCGAATATATGAATGATTTGAATGAAGAACTGTGGAAATTAGGAGTTACAGCAAAAACTCAGCACAATGAAGTGGCTCCGGCACAGCATGAGCTGGCGCCTGTTTATAATACAACCAATATTGCGACAGATCACAACCAGTTAGTTATGGAGACGATGAAAAAAGTAGCCCTCCGGCATAACCTGGTATGCCTGCTGCATGAAAAACCATTTGCGGGAATTAATGGTTCCGGCAAACATAATAACTGGTCTATGTCTACGGACACCGGCGTAAACCTTTTGGACCCGGGGACAACACCGCATCAGAACAAGCAGTTCCTTTTGATTTTATCCGCTGTTTTAAAAGCGGTCGACGAGTATGCGCCGCTGCTCCGCGAATCTGCTGCAAATCCGGGCAATGACCACCGCCTCGGGGCCAATGAAGCGCCTCCGGCCATCATTTCCATTTTCCTCGGAGAACAGTTGGAGGACGTTTTAAATCAGCTCTGCGAAAAAGGAGAGGCGACATCCAGTAAAGTCGGAGGAAAACTTGATGTGGGCGTTTCCACCGTGCCTTCCTTTATGAAAGATGCCACTGACCGCAACCGTACATCGCCATTTGCCTTTACGGGCAATAAATTCGAATTCCGTATGGTTGGTTCCACCGCATCCATTGCTGACCCGAATACGGTTTTGAATACAATCGTTGCCGAAACTCTTCGTCAGGCTGCCGATGTTCTGGAGGCTTCCGATGACCCGATTATGGCAGCCCATGATTTGACAAAGCAGTGGATCAGCGACCATATCCGGATTATTTTCAACGGCAACGGTTATTCGGAAGAATGGGTGGAAGAGGCTGAGCGCAGAGGACTTCCAAACATCAAAAATATGGTGGATGCCCTCGGATGTCTGACTGAGGATTATGCGGTTGAGCTGTTTGAGAAACATAAGGTTATGACCCGCGTGGAATTATCCTCCCGCCAGGAAGTTGGTTATGAAACCTATTCAAAGGCGATTAATATTGAAGCAAAAACTATGATTGACATGGCAAGAAAAGAAATCATTCCTGCCGTTATCAAATATACGACAACAGTGGCCCAGTCCGTTGCGGCGGTCAAAGCTGTGGGCGCCGACGCTTCTGTGCAGGAAGCATCCCTGGCTGAGATTTCGAAACATCTGGTGGCTATGAATACAGCCCTTGAAAAACTGGAAGCAGCAACGGAGAAAGCGGCGGCTGTTGAGGATGCGAAAGCCCAGGCCATTGCCTACCGGGATAATGTATTTTCCACCATGGCAGAGCTTCGTGAGCCGGCGGATGCACTGGAAATGCTCGTGGATAAATCCCTATGGCCATTCCCAACCTATGCAGATTTGTTATTTAACGTATAAATAAGCATAAAAAATAAAGGTGTAAAGTTTTATTGAATCATCAATAACTTTACACCTTTTTTAGTGCAGCGTACCTTTGCTGAGAATGGCATTGATTACATCATTGGGAAGTTCGTGAATCGATTTTGGCGGAGCGAGGGGCGGTTCGAAATCCCTCAGCGCTTTTTACATGATGGCCGTATTGTGCCAGCTTCCAAGTTTAAAACCGCAGTTGGACTGAATACCATCCATGGAAAAGCCGAGCCGCTTGTGAAGGGTCAGACTGGCTTCATTTGGCAGGGTAATCACGCCGTAAACGGTATAGTAGCCCTGAAGTGTCAGCAGATCCATCAATGCGGAATAAAGGGTACGTCCCAAATCTGTTCCCTTATTTTCCGGGCGGAGATAAACCGAAAGTTCACAGCACCACTGATAGGCTTCCCGGCTCCGATAGAGGGAGGCATAGGCATAGCCGACAATTTTGCCGTGGGTTTTCGCTACAATCCATGGATATTGTTCCATATAGTGATGAACGCGGTCCGAAAAGTTTTCCAGGGTTGGAATTTCACATTCAAAAGTGATGGCCGTATCCTGCACATAGGGCGTATAAATTTCAAGAACTTCAGCAATATCTTCTTCTTTAATCAACTGTAAGAGCATTTTATGTCCTTTCTCTGCTTCAAACAATCCAAAAATATTTTTGGTGGGTTGAAAGTGGTTCGAAAAACGGAAAACTATGGTTATCATAGCCCTTTTTTTACGAAAAATCAACCTATTTTTGAAAAAAGTGGGGATAAAGTTAATAAAATGGTGTTTTTTGTCAATCTGATGAATTTTATCGAAAGGGCGTGGAATTTGTTGACATTATTTTGGGAAAAAGATAAGATGTTATAAGAATTTATTTATAATATGATTTATATAGAAACCGGAGGAAACGAATGGCACCATTAACACCTATGATGCAGCAATACGTAGAGACAAAAAAACAATATAAGGACTGCATTTTATTATATCGCCTGGGAGATTTTTATGAAATGTTTTTTGAAGACGCGCTTGTGGCTTCGAAGGCTTTGGAAATCACCCTGACAGGAAAAGACTGTGGACAGGAGGAACGCGCCCCGATGTGCGGTATTCCTTACCATGCCTTGGACGGCTATCTGACAAAATTAATTGAAAAGGGATATAAGGCGGCTATCTGTGAGCAGGTGGAGGACCCGAAAACAGCAAAAGGGATTGTTAAGCGGGAAGTTATCCGCATTGTCACGCCGGGCACAAACCTGAGTATACAGTCTTTGGATGAAACGAAAAATAATTATCTCATGTGTCTTTTTTATATGGACGAGCGTTTTGGCATCAGTGTCGCGGATATTTCAACCGGCGATTATTATATGACGGAAGTCGATTCGGATAAAAAAGTCATGGATGAAATCACGAAATACACACCGGCGGAAATTGTTTATAACGACTATTTTCCAATGTGCGGCATCGATTTGGAGGATATCGGAGAGAAAATGCGTATATCTGTCTCTCTTCTGGAAAGCTGGTATTCCGATGAGTCGCTTTGTATTCAGAAATTAAAGGAGCATTTTCATGTGGCATCTCTGGAAGGTCTCGGCCTCTCGGATTATCCGACGGGGACTATTGCAGCCGGAATGCTTCTCCAGTATTTATATGAAACTCAGAAAAACGCCCTGCCCCAGATGACAAAAATCACCCCGTATCAGACGGAGCGTTTCATGGTGCTGGACACGGCTACCCGCAGAAATCTGGAGCTTTTGGAAACTCTTCGGGAAAAACAGAAGCGGGGTTCCCTTCTCTGGGTGCTGGATAAAACAAAAACGGCCATGGGGGCCCGTTATCTGCGGACCTGCATTGAACAGCCCTTTGTTCAAAAGGATTTGATTGAACGGCGGCTGGAAAGTTTGGAAGAGTTAAATGAAGACGTGATTACCAGAGATGAAATCCGTGAATACTTAAATGCGATTTATGATTTGGAGCGGCTGATGAGCAGAATCAGCTATAAATCCGCCAATCCCCGGGATATGATTTCCTTTAAGAATTCCTTATCCATGATTCCGCCGATTAAATATCTGCTTCGGAACATGAAAACCTCTGATTTAAAAGAAATCTATGAAAATCTGGATGGACTTGAAGATATCACAAAGCTGATTGAAACGGCCATTGAGGAAGAACCGCCGATTTCCATCAAAGAGGGCGGAATTATAAAAACAGGTTATAATGAAACTGTGGATAAGTACCGCAATGCCAAAACCGAGGGGAAGCAATGGCTGGCCCAGATGGAACAGCGGGAGCGGGAAAAAACCGGTATTAAAAATCTTCGGATTAAATTCAATAAAGTATTTGGTTATTATCTTGAAGTGACAAATTCCTATAAAGAGCTTGTCCCGGAAGACTGGACACGCAAGCAGACCATGGCAAATGCGGAGCGATACATTACTCCCGAGCTGAAAGAACTGGAGGATATGATTCTCGGGGCTGAGGAAAAACTGTTTTCTCTGGAATACGACCTCTTTGCCATGATTCGCGATCAGATTGGCGCGGAGGTGAAGCGGATTCAGCAGACAGCCAAAGCGCTGGCTAAAATGGACGTCTATGCGTCGCTGGCTTATGTGGCTGAGCGCAACCATTATGTACGGCCTCAGATTAATGAGGACGGGCGGATTTATATAAAAGATGGACGCCACCCGGTGGTCGAGCAGATGATTCCAAATGATGCCTTTGTGCCGAACGATACTATTCTTGACAATGATGACCGCCGAATCTCCATTATCACCGGGCCGAATATGGCAGGAAAATCTACATATATGCGTCAGGCGGCCCTTATCGTGCTGATGGCCCAGATGGGTTCCTTTGTCCCGGCTGCCAGTGCGGATATCGGTATTGCGGACCGGATTTTTACCCGTGTCGGCGCCTCGGATGATTTGGCCAGCGGCCAGAGTACTTTTATGGTGGAAATGAATGAGGTTGCCAATATTCTTCGAAATGCCACGAAAAACAGCTTATTGATTCTGGATGAGATTGGCCGGGGAACGTCGACCTTTGACGGTCTGAGCATCGCCTGGGCGGTGGTGGAGCATATCAGCGATAAAAAGAAACTCGGTGCGAAAACCCTTTTTGCCACCCACTATCATGAATTGACTGAACTGGAAGGCCGTCTCCCGGGCGTAAATAATTATTGCATTGCCGTTAAGGAACAGGGGGACGATATTATATTTTTGCGCAAGATCATTCAGGGAGGAGCGGATAAAAGCTATGGTATTCAGGTGGCAAAACTGGCCGGAATACCTTCTTCTGTCACAGACAGGGCAAAGGAGATTGTGCTCCAGCTTGTGAATGCGGATATCGCCTCAACGGCCAGAGAGATTGCCGGGGAGGAAGCAAAATATCTTGAAAATTCCGAACCTTCCTTTGTGGAAGAAAGCCGCGCGGAAGCCGCTTTGCCGGATGATTTAATCATTGCGCAGATTGCGGCGCTGGATTTGGGACGCTTGACGCCCCTTGAAGCCATTAACCTTTTATATCAATATCAGGATGAGATAAAGAAACGGTGATAATATGGGAAAAATACAGGTATTGGATGGGGAGACCATCAATAAAATAGCTGCCGGCGAGGTTGTAGAACGCCCCTCCTCAGTTGTCAAGGAATTGGTGGAAAATGCCATCGACGCCGGGGCGACAGCAATAACGATAGAGATTCAGGACGGCGGCACATCGCTGATTCGGATTACGGATAACGGCAGCGGCATGGAAAAAGAAGATATTGCCATGGCTTTTCTGCGCCATTCCACAAGTAAAATCCGAAATTCAGAGGATTTGCAGACAATCCGTTCCCTTGGATTCCGGGGAGAGGCCCTGTCCAGCATTTCGGCGGTGGCCCAGGTGGAACTTTTGACAAAAACAGCCCATGCCATGACCGGGTGCCGTTATCGGATAGACGGCGGCGTGGAGAAGTCAATGGAGGACATCGGCTGTCCCGATGGAACGACCTTTATTGTCCGACAGTTATTTTATAACACACCGGCCCGCAGGAAATTTTTAAAATCCAATATGACAGAGGCCGGATATATTAATGATTTGATTGCCCGGCTCTCCATGTCCCACCCGGAGGTTTCCTTTAAATTTATCAACAACCGGCAGAACCGGCTTCACACATCGGGAAATGGACGGTTAAAAGATATCCTTTATCATATTTATGGCAGAGATATCTCGGCAAACCTTCTTCCGGCGGAGGCAGAACAGGATGGAATTCAGATGACCGGGTTTATCGGAAAACCTATTATCTGCCGTGGGAATCGTACCTATGAAAATTATTTTATCAACGGAAGATACATCAAAAGCCCGGTCATTACCCAGGCGATTGAGGATGCCTATAAAACCTTTACAATGGTTCATAAATTTCCCTTTGCCGTTCTCCATTTTACATTGGATACGGCGGAGCTGGATGTCAATGTCCATCCGACAAAAATGGAAGTCCGTTTCAGTCACGGGCAGGAATTGTACCGCTTTGTCTATGAGACGCTGCGGCGGATTCTGCTTGGCAGGGAATTAATCCCCGAGGTTAAGCCGGCGGCGGCTCCAAAAAGGGAAGAATCCCTGAGACAACCGGCGGTAAGGCCGGCGGCCCCGCAGGACCATTCGCCGGAAAAACCATCGGAACCCATGAAAAAATCCGGAACAGAAAAACCAGTGGAACAGCCGAAAATTTTCAAAACAGAAAAACCGGCGGAGCAGCCGAAAATTTCCGGAGCAGGAGCGGCAGCGAAAGAGAAGTTCCCCGAGCCTTTTGAGAAAAAACGGCTGGAAGCGATGCGGGCATCGGTTGTCGAAGAAAAACCGCAGCAGTACGAATTATTTGAAACCGGACTTCTCACAAAGGAAGCCAGGATACAGCACAAATTAATCGGGCAGGTGTTTGAAACCTATTGGATTGTCGAATATGATGGAAAATTATTTATTATCGACCAGCATGCCGCCCATGAAAAGGTACTTTATGAGAAACTGATGAAACGGTTTAAGGAAAGCAAGCCGATGATTCAACTGCTTGAACCGCCGGTTATATTAACCCTGTCCATGGGAGAGGCGGATTTATTAAACCGGTACATGGATGATTTTAAACGCATGGGGTTTGAATTTGAATCCTTTGGCGGCAAAGAATATGCTCTCCGGGGCGTGCCTTCGGATTTGTATGGCTTTACCGAAAAAGAGATGGTCACGGAGCTGCTGGATGAGCTGTCCGGCGAAGCGCCGAGGATGCGGACGGATATGATAGGCGACCGAATTGCAACGATGGCATGTAAAGCTGCCGTCAAAGGAAATATGCGGATTTCCTTTAAAGAGGCAGACGCCTTGATTGAAGAATTACTGCAGGCAGAAAATCCCTATACCTGTCCCCATGGCCGTCCGACCATCATTTCCATGACAAAAACTGAACTTGAGAAGAAGTTCAAACGTATCGTTTAGCAAACGGGGTGTATGTATGAAACCTTTGATTATATTGACCGGGCCGACGGCCGTCGGAAAAACAGAATTATCAATTGCACTGGCAAAATCCATTGGCGGAGAGATTATTTCCGCCGATTCTATGCAGGTTTACAAATATATGGATATCGGCACGGCAAAAATCCGCCCGGAGGAAATGCAGGGCGTACCCCATCATTTGATTGATATCCTTGAGCCGGACAGGGCCTTTAACGTAGCCGTGTTTAAGGATTTGGCGAAAGCGGCCGTCGAAGAGATTTATGACCGCGGCCACATTCCGATACTTGTCGGCGGGACAGGCTTCTATATTCAGGCCCTTCTTTATGATATTGATTTTTCTGAAGAGGATTCGGATGTTTCCATACGGAAGGAACTGGAGAAAATTGCAGCAGAAAAGGGCCCCGAATATCTCCATAACATGCTTCGGGAGGTAGATTTGGAATCTGCGGAACAGATTCACGCCAATAACGTCAAACGGGTGATTCGCGCCCTGGAATATTATCGGATGCACGGTGAAAAAATATCGGCCCACAATGCGGCGGAACGGCAGAAAAAATCTCCCTATGATTTTCTTTATTTCGTTTTGACCCATAAGCGGGAAGTTTTATATGAACGCATAGAAAAGCGCATTGATAAAATGCTTGAAACCGGTTTGATTTCAGAGGTAGACAATCTGCTGAAAAAGGGGTATGATAGTTCTTTGGTTTCCATGCAGGGGCTTGGATATAAGGAGTTTATTCCCTATCTGCAGGGGGAATGTTCCCTGGAGGAAGCCGTTTATATTCTAAAACGGGATACCCGGCATTTTGCAAAACGTCAGCTTACCTGGTTCCGCCGGGAACGGGATGTGCGCTGGCTGGACAAAAGCCGGATGTCTGATGAAGAAATATTAAAAGAAATTTTAAGTACAATGAATAAAGAATGGAGTTTGTTAAAATGAAAGATATGTACAGGGCAGCCGGAATTATGCCGGAGGTTTATGATTTTTGCGGCCATATCGAAGAAAGCCTGGAAGAAAGGTTTAAAGCCATCGATAAGGCGGCAGAATATAATCAGTTAAAAGTAGTTATGGCTATGCAGGCCAACCGGGTCAGCGAGGCTCATTTTCAGCCTTCCTCCGGATATGGCTATGATGATTTGGGACGGGATACACTGGAAAAGGTCTACGCTCATATTTTTCATACGGAGGATGCCCTTGTGCGTCCTCATATCACCTGCGGCACCCATGCGCTGACGATTGCATTGTCCGGCAATCTCAGACCGGGAGATGAATTGCTTTCACCGGTGGGAAAACCCTATGATACATTGGAAGGCGTTATTGGCATCCGCCCTCAGACGGGCTCTCTGGCCGAATATGGAGTCACTTACCGGCAGGTGGATCTGCTTCCAAATGGGGATTTTGATTTTGAAAATATCCGCAAAGCCATTAATGAGCGGACAAAGCTTGTCACCATTCAGCGTTCCAAAGGCTATCAGACCCGTCCAACCCTTTCGGTGGAAAGAATCGGCGAATTGATCCGGTTTGTGAAAT
>URND01000120.1 GCA_900549105.1 uncultured Eubacteriales bacterium | reverse complement strand
AGCATTTGGTGGTAAGTACAGAATAATAGACTTTCCATTAAGCAACTGTATTAACTCAGGAATTGATACTGTAGGTGTCCTTACACAGTATCGTCCCCTTCGTCTTAATTCCCATATCGGAATAGGTATTCCTTGGGATCTGGACCGCAATGTAGGTGGTGTAACAGTTCTTCCTCCATATGAGAAGAGTACCAATAGTGAATGGTATACAGGAACTGCTAATGCTATCTACCAGAATCTTGAATATATGGAACAGTACAATCCAGAGTATGTTCTTATATTATCTGGCGACCATATTTACAAGATGGATTATAAGATAATGTTAGATTATCACAAGGCTAATAATGCCGATATTACAATTGCAGCTATGCCTGTTCCAATTGAGGAAGCAAGCAGATTTGGTATAGTTGTTACTGATTCAGACAACAGAATAACAGAATTTGAAGAAAAGCCAGCTAATCCTAAGAGCAATCTTGCTTCAATGGGTATTTACATATTTAGCTGGCCGGTTTTAAGGGATGCACTTATTAAACTGAAGGATCAGCCTAACTGTGATTTCGGTATGCATGTTATTCCATATGTTCATGAGAAAACTCATAAGTGTTATGCTTACGAGTTTAACGGCTATTGGAAGGACGTGGGAACTCTGGGCTCTTATTGGGAATCCAATATGGAATTGATCGATATCATTCCTGAGTTTAATTTATATGAAGAGTTCTGGAAAATTTATACGAATAATGATATGATAACACCTCTGTATTTTGCGGACAGCTCAAAGGTTGACCGGTGTATTATCGGTGAAGGTTCTGAAATCTATGGGGAAGTTTATAACAGCGTCATTGGTTCCGGCGTAATTATTGATGAAGGTACGGTTGTGCGGGATTCGATCATTATGAGCGGCACCCGTGTCGGAAAGAACTGCACCATTGATAAAGGTATTGTGGCTGAGAACGTTGAAATCGGCGATAATGTTGTATTCAGCGTTGGCGAATATGCGGAGAGCGCTTTAAATCCAAAGGTTTATGCCTTTGATTTGGTGACGGTTGCAGAGAATTCTGTGATTCCTCCAAATGTCCGGATTGGAAAGAACACAGCGATTGTAGGAAAGACGGATGCGGCAGACTATCCGGATGGACTTCTTGCGAGCGGACAAGCTATAGTTAAGGCAGGTGAGATGTGATGAAAGCAGTTGGAATCGTATTGGCAGGGGGCAGCAACAACCGGATGGGTCAACTGTCAAAGAAAAGAGCAGTTGCCGCGATGCCGGTAGCCGGAAGTTATCGGTGTATCGACTTTGTTTTAAGTAATATGAGCAATTCCCACATTCAGAAGGTTGCTGTATTGACTCAGTATAATTCACGTTCCCTGAATGAGCATTTAAATTCTTCCAAATGGTGGGATTTTGGACGTAAGCAGGGCGGTTTATTTGTATTGACACCGTTTATTACTGAAGAGAACAGTTCCTGGTATATGGGTACGGCGGATTCTATTTATCAGAATCTGGATTTCCTGAGAAGATGCCATGAACCATATGTCATCATTACATCCGGTGACTGTGTTTATAAGATGGATTATGATAAGATTCTGGATTATCATGTTCAGACAAAGGCAGATATCACGGTGGCGGTGAAAGAATTAACCGATGCCTCCGAGGATATCCATCGTTTTGGAATTGTGCGGATGGCTGAGGATGGACGGATTACCAATTTTGAGGAGAAACCTCTGATCGCGCAGACGAACACCGTTTCCATCGGCGTTTATGTGGTTCGCCGCCGTCTGCTCATCGAGTTGATTCAGAAGGCGCATGAAGAGAACAGATATGATTTCGTGCAGGATATTCTGGTAAGATATAAAGATGTGAAGAAGATTTTTGCCTATAAGCATGAAGGCTACTGGCAGAATATTTCTACCATTTCTTCTTACTATCAGACAAATATGGATTTCCTGAAGCGGGATGTGCGTGAGTATTTCTTCAGAGATTACCCAAATGTTTTATCGAAAGTTGAAGATTTACCACCGGCAAAATTTAACCCGGGTTCAAAAATTAAAAACGCTTTGATTTCAAGTGGATGTATCGTGAACGGAGAAGTTCAGGATTCCATTTTATTTAAAAAAGTTTATGTCGGCAATAATTGTGTCATTCGAAATTCCATCATTTTAAATGATGTTTATATCGGGGACAACACCGTTATTGAGAATTGTATTGTGGAAAGCAGGGATACAATTCGCGCAAACTCTTCCTATATAGGCGAAGCCGGAGATGTTCGCATTGTAGTGGAGAAGAGCGACCGGTATATCTTATAATTAAAGAACCTGGGGAGGACTTATAACATGCAGATTACAGACGTTAGAGTACGTAAAGTAACAAAAGAAGGAAAAATGAAAGCAGTTGTTTCAATCACACTCGATAATGAATTCGTTGTACATGATATTAAGGTGATTGAAGGGGAAAAGGGATTATTTATCGCTATGCCAAGCCGTAAGGCGGCTGATGGTGAGTACCGGGATATTGCCCATCCGATTAATTCGGAAACAAGAGAGCGGATTCAGAGTATTATTCTGGAGAAATATGAAATAGCAGCTTTGGAGAGCGAAGAAGAAGCGGCGCTCTAAGAGTTAGAATTTATAATATGGGATGAATGGAAACAGGAAGAACCACGAAAGTGAATTTCTTCCTGTTTTTTTCGGTTGAAAATGCGGGGAAAACTTGACAAAGCCCGGGCCTTTTGTGTATGCTTTTAATCACTGAGGTTAGTTGGATAGAATGGACGCACGCGCGGGATTGACTGGGGACGTGCGCTTTTTGTGTGTTCTAATTTGGAAGATAGCGGAGGAGGAAAAGAGATGTATTTAATTGCAGGTTTGGGAAACCCATCGAAAACCTATGAGGGAACCCGGCACAATGTCGGTTTTTCAATGATAGATGTTATCGGCAATAAATTTGATATTGATGTGACGACAAAAAAGCATAAGGCCCTTGTGGGCCGGGGCGTGATTGACGGCATGCGGGTGATTCTCGCGAAGCCCCAGACCTATATGAATCTGAGCGGCGAGAGTATCCGTGAGATTGCGGACTTCTATAAAATAGAGCCGGAAAATATTATTATTATATATGATGATATCAGCCTGGATGTGGGACAGCTCCGCATACGGAAAAAGGGCAGCGCCGGCGGGCATAACGGCGTCAAAAACATTATTGCCCATCTGGGGACCCAGGAGTTTCCGCGGATTAAAGTAGGCATTGGCAATAAACCGGAGGGGTGGGATTTGGCAGACTATGTTTTGTCCAGATACTCAAAGGCGGAGCAGGAAGCGTTGGAGGAAGCGGCGGAGGGCGTTGTCGGCGCCTTGAAGCTTATGCTGGCAGATGATATTGACGGAGCAATGAACCGGTATAATGTAAAGAAGAGGGATGCGCGATGAAGTTATTCAGAGAGCCGTTACTTCAGCTAAGTGAATATGAGGAGATTCGGAAGAATCTGGAGGACAGCGTGGGGCCGGTTTACGCGGAGGGCTGCGTGGATGCCCAGAAAACCCACTGGATGGCCAGCTTTTCTGAAGATTACCCCTTTAAACTTATTGTAACCCACAGTGAAAAACGGGTGAATGATATTTATGAGGGATATCGTTTTTTTGACAAAAATATACTTGCCTATCCGGCCAGGGATATTATTTTTTACAGTGCGGATGTCCACGGGCAGGCTTTAGTGCGCCAGAGGCTGTCGGTTGTCCGGAAGCTGCTGGAGGGTGAGCCGGTGACTGTGGTAACGACGATGGATGGCCTGATGGACAGCCTTCTTCCGATGGAAAAGCTGCAGCAGCAGATAATCCGGCTGCGGGAGGGCGGCATATGCGACCAGGAAGATTTGGTTCGGCGGCTCATTTATATGGGCTTTGAGCGGGCGGTGCAGGTTGAGGGGCCGGGACAGTTCTCTGTCCGGGGCGGAATTCTGGATATTTATAATCTGACGGATGACTGTCCGTATCGAATTGAATTCTGGGATGATGAAATCGATACCATTCGAAGCTTTGATGCGGACAGCCAGCGCTCTATTGAGCGCCATGAGGAAATTTCCATATATCCGGCGGCGGAAATGGTCTTTACGGCGGCCCGAATTCAGGAAGGGCTGGCGAAAATAAAAAAAGATGTGGATAAAGGCGTGCGGACTTTTCAAAAAGCAGGAAAAGCAGAGGAGGCCGGCCATCTGAAACATATTTATGAAGAGGCGAAGGAAGCCTTTGAGTATTCCTTCGGCAGCACGAATATGGACAGCCTGATTCGCTATTTTTATGAGGATACGGTCTCTTTTCTCGATTATTTCCCGAAGGCGGAGACCCTTGTCTTTCTGGATGAACCGGCGAGACTCCAGGAAAAAGCGGAGGGCGTTGTCCGGGAGTTCGAGGAGAGCATGAAGGGCCGGTTGGAGAAGGGGTATATTATTCCGGGGCAGATGTCGGTTCTTTATTCGGAGAAGGATTTGTTCCGCCGGCTGGAAAAACAGCGGTGTCTGCTTTTAAGTACATTGGAGCAGAAAACAGGGTATATCACCCCGGTTCAAAAGTATCATCTGGAAGTCCAGTCCATCCAGTCCTATCATCGGAATTTTGAACTTCTTGTTCGGGATTTAAAACGGTGGAAGCGGAGTAAATACCGCATGGTGCTGGTGGCAAACTCAAGAACACAGGCGGAGCATCTGGCGAAGGATTTGCAGGAGTATGAACTTCCGGCCATTGTCACCGAATCCATGGAGCGGACAGCGGAGCCGGGGCAGATTGTGGTTTGTTTCGGAAATCTCCACAGCGGTGTGGAGTATCCGCTGATTAAGTTTGTTATTTTGTCCGAGAGTGATATTTTCGGCGAGACAAAAAAGCGGCGAAAGAAGAAACGGGAATACAGCGGACAGAAACTGAACAGTTTTATGGATCTGAATATCGGCGATTATGTGGTTCATGAGAATCACGGCCTTGGCGTATACAAGGGCATCGAAAAGATTGAAGTCGATAAAGTGGAAAAGGATTATATCAAAATTGAATATTCCGGCGGGGATAACCTCTATATACTGGCAACTCAGTTGGATATGATTCAGAAATATGCGGGGGCTGATGCAAAGCAGCCGAAACTGAATAAGCTCGGCGGACAGGAATGGCATCGGACAAAAAGCCGGGTGCGGGGCGCGGTGAAGGATCTGGCCGAGGATTTATTAAAGCTCTATGCGGCCCGTCAGTCTCAGGAGGGCTTTGCCTACGGGCCGGATACCATCTGGCAGAGAGAGTTTGAGGAGGCTTTTCCATATGAGGAAACAGATGACCAGCTTCTGGCTATCGAGGCCACGAAACGGGATATGGAGAGCCGGCGGATTATGGACAGGCTCATCTGCGGCGATGTGGGTTACGGCAAAACGGAGGTGGCTATCCGGGCGGCCTTTAAGGCGGTTCAGGACGGCAAACAGGTGGCCCTGCTTGTGCCGACGACGATTCTGGCCCAACAGCACTATAATACTTTTGTCCAGCGGATGAAAGATTATCCGGTGGTGATTCGCGCCATGTCCCGGTTCCGCACGAAAACAGAGCAGGCGGAGACGGTCAGAGAGCTGAAAAGGGGCATGGTGGACATCCTGATCGGAACCCATCGAATATTGTCGAAGGACGTCGAATTTAAAAATCTGGGCCTGCTCATTGTCGATGAGGAGCAGCGTTTCGGCGTGGCCCATAAAGAGAAGATAAAAAAACTCCGGGAAAATGTGGACGTACTCACCCTGTCGGCCACACCGATTCCGAGAACCCTCCACATGAGTTTAATCGGTATTCGGGATATGAGCACCCTGAGTGAGCCGCCGATGGACAGGATGCCTGTGCAGACCTATGTTATGGAGTATAATGAGGAAATGGTCCGGGAGGCTATTGCGAGGGAGATTGGTCGGGGCGGCCAGGTATATTATGTATTTAACCGGGTAAACGGGATTGTGGAAATGGCGGCGGCGATTCAGAAGCTGGCCCCGGAAGCCGAGGTGGCCTTTGCCCACGGGCAGATGAGCGAGCGGGAGTTGGAGAAGGTGATGTACCGTTTTATTAACGGGGAGATTGATGTCCTCGTCTCCACAACGATTATCGAAACCGGGCTGGATATTTCAAATGTCAATACGATCATCATCCATGATGCGGACCGTTTCGGACTGTCCCAGTTGTATCAGCTCCGGGGCCGGGTTGGCCGTTCCAACCGTACTTCCTATGCATTTCTGCTCTATCGCCGGAATACAATTCTTCGGGAAGTTGCTGAAAAACGTCTGGCGGCCATCCGGGAATTTACGGAGTTTGGCTCAGGCTTTAAAATCGCCATGCGGGATTTGGAAATCCGGGGGGCCGGAAATCTTCTCGGACAGCAGCAGAGCGGCCATATGGAGTCGGTGGGCTATGATCTGTATTGTAAAATGCTTAATGAGGCGGTGTTAAAACTTAAAGGCGAGAAGGTGGTGGAGGATGATTTTGAGACGGTGCTGGACTTAAATCTGGATGCCTATATTCCGGCTTCATACATTAGAAATGAGGTTCAGAAGCTGGAAATTTATAAACGGATTGCCGCCATAGCCAATGAAGAAGAATATGACGAAATGGTGGATGAGCTGAGCGACCGTTTTGGCGACCTTCCGAAGTCGGCGCAGAATCTTCTGGACATTGCCCTGTTAAAAGCCCAGGCCCATGAGGCGTGCATTACCCAACTCTCCTGCCGGGGCGATGAGACAAAGATATTTATGTATAAGCAGGCGGCCGTGTGCGTTGAGCGGATTCCGGCGCTGATTCAAAAATACGGGCAGCGTCTTCGGTTCAAACCGGGAGATAATCCCTGTTTCCTGCTGAAAATGCGGAAAGAAGAGCAGCAGGACATTTTGAAATGTGAAAAAAATGTGATAAAAGAGGTAAAGGGATTGCTTGAAAATGTGAAATAATCTATAATGGACAAAGTGAATATTAACATAATATCAGGAGGAATTAGATTAAATGAAAGCATTTATGAAGCGAATGATTTCCATGGCTGCCATCGGCGCGATGACCGGGGCCCTTTTGGCCGGCTGCGGCAATAAGGATACCGCCGGCGGCGATAAGGCTGAGGAAGTAGCTGTGACGATGGAGCAGGGCAGCATTTCCATGGGAGAAGCCCGGCTTTACGCCTATGTGATGAAGAGCCAGTATGAATCGTATTACGGTTCTTCCATTTGGGATATGGAAGTCGAGGACGGCACAACCTTTGGCGATTCCATGAAAAATATGATTACAGAGCAGCTTGCCCAGATGATTGTCCTGAACAGTCAGGCAGAGGATTACGGCGTATCTCTGAGTGAAGAAGATAATGAAGCTGTTGAAGACTATGTGGAAAATTTCAAAACAAATATCGGTGAGGACGTGATGGAAAAAGAGGGTATCACCGAGGATGATGTGCGAGCCGTTGTTCAGCAGAGTACGCTGGCAGGTTATGTATATCAGGCCATGCTTGATGCGGAAGAAGTGGAGCTGACGGATGAAGAAAAAGCCGACGCCGCCTGCATCAAAGTTCAGCATGTGCTGATCTCCACAACGGATACAACCAAAAAGGATGCCGAGGGCAACAACGTGGATATGACGGATGAAGAGAAGGAAACCTATCTGGCAGAGCAGAAAGCAAAGGCAGAGGAAGCTCTGGCAAGGGCGAAAAACGGCGAGGATTTCAAGGCGCTGGCGGACGAGTACAGTTCCGAAAACGCCGGATTTGAATTCTCCTTTGATAAAAACGGCTATGACCCGGTAAATATGACTTCCATGGTGGAGCCGTTCTATACGGCGGCCTGGGCCCTTGGAGAGGGTGAAATCAGCGAACTTGTGGAAAGCCAGTATGGTTATCATATTATTAAATGCGTTTCTTTAAATGATGAGGAAACGACCCAGGCATCGATTAAAACCTTTGAGGATAGTAAAAAGGCGGCAAGCCTGGATGAAAAGCTGAATAAGCTGATGGATGAGGCGGCCTACACCGAATCTGATGCCTGGAAGGAATATAAGCTGACATCCGAAGCGGCGGAAGATGAAACCGGCGCGGAAACCGGAGAAACTTCGGAGGAAACCGGAAACAGCGGAAATGAGACGGAAACTTCGGCAGAGACTGAAACAGAAGCTGAGACGGAATCCGAATCCTGATCCGCAGTTTCAATTTACAGTTCAAACCTACAGTTTAAACAGAAAGTATCGTTTTGCAGAGTGCGGACGGTACTTTCTTTTTTTAATTTCTACTTTTACACATAAATACGTTACTTAAATAAAGAAATCGGATTGACAATGAAATCAACGTTATGTATAGTAATAATACTGAAGATACTTAGGAATCGAGGGATAGAGATGTTAGGCGTTATAGTGAATGTGGGAACAGTGCTGCTTGGAAGCCTGGTCGGCCTGTTCTTAAAGCGGGGTATCCCGGAGAAAGTCACGGAGGCTCTGATGATTGGAATCGGCCTATGCACGCTGTTTATCGGAATTTCCGGCGCGCTCCAGGGGGAAAATACGCTGGTGCTTATTTTATCGATGGCGATTGGCACAGTAATCGGCACACTGCTGGACATTGACAGGCAGTTAAACCGGCTGGCCGCTTATGTGGAAACCCGGTTTAAGCAGAAGGACGGCCAGGTTACGGTGGCCGAGGGCTTTGTGACGGCAAGCCTTTTATTCTGCGTGGGGGCGATGACGATTGTCGGCTCTCTGCAGGCCGGGCTGACCGGGGACTGTGAAATGCTCTATACCAAAGCAACGCTGGATTTGATTTCCTCCTGTGTTTTGTCGGCCAGTCTGGGAATCGGCGTTCTGCTGGCGGATGCTTTTGTACTTGTATTTCAGGGCGGACTGGTGCTTTTAGCCGGATTTATCGCGCCTTTTCTGACAGATTATGCCATTGGGGAGATGACCTGCGCAGGGTCGGTTCTTATTATTGCCCTGGGCTTAAATCTGATAGGAGTGACAAAAATCAAGGTGGCGAACTATCTTCCGGTGATTTTGATTCCGCCCTTCCTGT
>URND01000119.1 GCA_900549105.1 uncultured Eubacteriales bacterium | reverse complement strand
TGGCGGCGGGAAGCCGGATATCTTATCCCGATGAAGTTATCATATCCGGCGGCCCGGCGGCTGTTTCTCGTGAGAAATACCCGGCTTTAAGCCTGGTAATGATTAAAAATTCGGAAGCAGCAGACCCGGCGGAACAGTTCGGGGCCTGTGAAGCCGGCAATAAAGATTTGACGTGTGACAGTGCACCTTTGATGCGTGACAGCACATTTTTGAGGAACAGGACTCCGATGACACGGGAGGAAGTCCGCTGGATTGCCCTTGGTAAAATGGGGCTTTTAGCCGATTCGGTTGTCTGGGATGTGGGGGCCGGAACCGGTTCCGTTTCCCTGGAATGTGCAAGGCATTGCCCGGCGGGAAAGGTGATTGCCATTGAAAAAAATCCGGAGGCCCTTAAGATTTTATATCAGAACAGGGAGCATTTGAGGGCAGCCAATATGGATATAATTGAGGGAACAGCGCCGGAGGCCTTCGAGGGACTTCCGCGGCCGACCCATGTTTTTGTCGGCGGTGCCGGCAGAGCCCTGTCGGGGATTCTGGAAAAAATCTGCCGGTATGGAGCGGGAATCCGGATTCTGATTGCCTGTGTGACTTTGGAAACGATGACGGAGGCCTACAGTCTGCTGGATTCGATGAAGGGGCTGCGGCGCAGGGAGATAGTGACCATCCGTATTGAAACGGACAGGCCGGTGGGCAGTTATCATTTGATGGAAGGCGGCCATCCGGTGACCCTGGTTATTGCGGAAACATGGAATGAAGGGGAAGAATACTGATGATAAAAAAGTTATGTGCAGAAATATATAATGGAAATAAGATTCGGGAAAATATGATTCAGTTAAATCAGGCTGTCCGGGAAGAAGCGGCATTGGATGAATTTTTGGATGAATATTATGAGCATGAAGATTATTTTATCGGGCTTTTGGAGCATGAGGATGCGAAAGTTCGAAAAAATGCGGTGAAGCTTCTCGGAAGAGTTGGAGATTCAACCCTGCTGGATATTCTTTTTCAGCATTATGAGGCAGAAGAAACCCAGTTTTTAAAAAGCGATTATCTGACGGCTCTTGCCGGTTTTGAATATAAGGCTTATCTTCCGGAATTGAAGGAGCGATGGGAATTTTTAGAGGCCCGGGAGCGGACGAAACATTCCGCCGAAGAAATAAAACAGCTTCAAAAACTCATATGGAAGGCGGAGCCGCCAAAACATCATAAATTCTGTGGCGAGTCGATGGAAAACCGGGTGCTGCTCATTGTTCCCCGGGGGCATGAGGAGACTGTCTTAAAGCAGGCGGAGGGTATTCCTCAGACAAAAGGCCGGGTTATGACGGGCGGCTGTCTGGTAACGACGAAAAAATTGGAAAATGTGCGTGATATACGGACATATCAGGCCCTTTTATTTGATTTTTATCCGGCACTCATTCCTGCTTCTGATGGGAAAATCATAGGAAAAAAGATTTTAGAAAAGGGGCTCATCCCATATATTCAGGAGAGGCATGCGGAAAAGCATCCCTTTTTATTCCGCGTAGATGTGCGGGGAACGAAGGATATTGCGGCAAAAAATCAATTGGCAAAGGTTTTATCCGCATATCTGGAAGAAAACAGCGATGGTATGCTTATTAATGAGCCTTCATTTTATGAGGTTGAAATCCGGGTAATTCTGGCGGGAACAAAGGGAAGCCGGGTTTTCCTGAAATTGACCTCT
The DNA here is from genome assembly GCA_900549105.1 of uncultured Eubacteriales bacterium. Classification (GTDB taxonomy): domain Bacteria; phylum Bacillota; class Clostridia; order Lachnospirales; family Lachnospiraceae; genus Frisingicoccus. The sequence continues at coordinate 7,376 of URND01000119.1, read as the reverse complement.
ATGCCGGATAAACGTTTTTCCTATCGGAAGTACGCGACTTCCACATCGATGCAGCCGTCAAAGGCGGCGTTGATGATGTATTATATGAAACCTTATTTTCGGCCGGAAGCAAATATTCTGGATGGGTTTTGCGGCACGGCTGCTTTGCTTATCGAGAGAGCCCTGGCGGCTCCCTATAAAAGTATATACGGATTGGATATTTCGGAGCAGGCGATTCAGGCCGCATTGGAAAACAGCCGGCGGGCCGGACTGAATATCCATCTGATTCATCGGAATTTTAATGATTTTAAGCATGAATACAAGTTTGATGAGATATTGACCGATATGCCGCGGCCAGCAAATTTCCGCGGAAAGGATTCGACGGAATATTGCTATGAGCTTTTGTTTACGAGAGGGCGGGAACTTCTTGCTCCTCAGGGCGTGATGGCGGTTTACAGCGAAGATGGAAAGCTTATGGAAAGAAAGCTGGCTGAACATCCGTGGCTGAAACGGATTCAGAAGATTCCGATGTCAAAGGACGGCACATCCTGGCTGTATATTTTACAAAATAAAGATAAATAACATAGAGGAGTAGTTTATGGCTGGAAAATTATATGGCGTGGGCGTCGGGCCGGGAGACTCAAAATTATTGACAATAAAAGCGAAGGAGATTCTGGAATCGGCGGATGTGATTGCTGTTCCGGTGAAAGCTCCGGGAGAGGAAAGCGTGGCGCTGTCGATCATACGCCCGATGGTGGATTTAAGGAATAAAAAAATATTGCCGGTGATTTTTAAAATGGAACGTTCCGAGGCGGAACGGGCTGAGTGCCGGAAACGGGCCGCAGGGCAGATAAGAGGACAGTTGGATTTGGGTAAAAATGTGGCGATGATTGTTCTTGGAGATATATCTGTCTATAGTACTTATCATCAGGCATTTAAGTATATCCGGGAGGAAGGCTATGAGACGGAAACGATTCCGGGGATTTCGGCTTTTTCCGGCGGCGCTGCCCTGGCCCAGACAAGCCTTGTGGAAGGTAATGAAAATATGATGGTGCTCTCCTCTTTGAAGGGGATGGAATCTCTGAAAGAAGCCTTAAAGATGTGTGATAATCTTGTGGTAATGAAAGCCGGAAGTTCGATGATGCAGATTGGAGAGATTCTGAGAGAACAGAATTTATTAGATAAAACGGTGGTTCTCAGCAACATCGGGATGGCGGATGAATATATTGGTCCGCCTGCAGCGGACAGGACCTATGGTTATTTTACGACATTGATTATCAAGAAAGGCGGGATGTGATGGTTCACTTTATCGGCGCCGGGCCGGGAGACCCGGAATTGTTGACGATTAAAGGAAAAAGGCTGATTGATTCGGCGGATGTGATTATATATGCCGGATCTTTGGTGAATAAAAAAGTTCTGGATGACCGGAAGGAAAGCGCTGTTGTGTATAACAGTGCCTATATGACCTTGCCGGAAGTCATTCAGGTTATGAAGGAAGCGGAGGCAAAGGGCCTGTCCGTTGCCCGGGTACACACGGGGGATCCGTCGATTTACGGGGCAATCCGTGAGCAGATGGATGCTTTGGATAGGCTTGGAATCTCCTATGAGGTCATCCCGGGAGTCAGCTCTTTTTTAGCGGCGGCGGCCAGCATGAAAAAAGAATATACCCTCCCGGGGGTATCGCAAACCGTGATTTTAAGCCGGCTTGAGGGCCGTACCCCCGTGCCGGAAAAGGAAAAAATTCTTAGCCTTGCAAAACACCATGCTACCATGATAATATTTTTAAGTGTAGGTAAAATCGAAGTTTTGGTTCAATTATTGAGCGAGTCCTACGAAAGAGATACACCGGCGGCTGTTGTTTATAAAGCAAGCTGGCCGGAGGAAGTAATCGTTTACGGGACATTGGAGACAATTGCAGATAAAGTAAAAGCGGCAGGAATTACAAAAACAGCCCTGGTGGTTGTTGGGGATTTCCTCGGCAATGCCTATGAGTTGTCGAAACTCTATGACCAGAATTTTGAAACCGAATATCGTAAAACAGGCGGTTCAATGAAAGGACATTAGAGGAGGAGAGATTACATGTCTATCGCAGATATTGAGATGCTGTTTAAGTTTGTTGGCGGACTCGGTATGTTTTTATATGGCATGCACGTGATGGCGGACGGACTTCAAAAGTCGGCCGGCGGCAGGATGAAACAGTTATTGGGTATTTTGACGAATCATCGGATTCTGGGCGTTTTAGTGGGCGCATTGGTGACGGCGGTGATTCAGAGTTCGTCGGCAACGACAGTCATGGTTGTCGGTTTTGTTAATGCAGGGATCATCAGTCTGACTCAGGCGGTGGGCGTCATCATGGGTGCCAATATCGGTACGACGATCACAGCCTGGCTTGTATCTATGAGTGAATGGGGCGAGATGCTTAAACCGGAATTTTTTGCACCGCTTCTGATTGGTTTGGGCGCGTTTATTGTTTTGTTTTCGAGTAAAGAACGATTGCGGCAGGTTGGGGAAATCCTTGTCGGCTTCGGCGTCCTTTTTATCGGACTCAGCTTCATGTCCGGCGCTATCACACCATATAAGGAAGCGCCGATTTTTGCGACGGCTTTTCAGGTGCTTGGCAAGAATCCGATACTGGGCATTTTAACCGGCACCGTGGTAACGGCGATTATTCAGAGTTCATCGGCATCTGTCGGTATTCTCCAGACACTGGCGCTCAACGGCGTTGTATCCTGGAATTCGGCGATTTATATTACTCTGGGACAAAATATCGGTACCTGCGTGACGGCGCTGATATCCAGTGCGGGGGCGAACCGCACGGCGAAACGGGCGGCCATTATCCACCTTTTATTTAATGTGATCGGCGCAATTGTTTTCGGCATTTTAATGTTTGTTGTGTTTACCATGAATCCGGCCTTTGCGGGCGGCCGGGTAACCAGCGTGGGCATTTCAGTTTTCCATACAGTATTTAATATTACCAATACATTGCTTCTGTTCCCGTTTGCAAAACAGTTGGTAACCCTTTCAGGGCGGATTGTCCGGGAAAAGCCGGAGAGTCTGGCGGCCGCAGAAATATCTGCAGTTTCTGTGGATGAAGCGGCGCTTGAACGGCCTCATTTGGATTTGCGTATTTTAAGTTCACCGTCCTTTGCCATTCAGAGTGCGGCGGAACAGGTGACTCATATGGGCGAGCTGGCCAAAGAACATGTGGAGATTTCCATGGGCAGTGTATTTGATGTCAGCGAGGAAAAGATTCGGAGGTCGAATATATTGGAGAAAACTCTGGATATTTTCGAAAAGGATTTGACCGAATATCTGGTGCATTTGAGCCATGAATCTCTGACAGAAAAGCAGATTCAGACGGTCAGCCATCTTCTTTTTACCGTCGGCGATTTGGAGCGTATCGGCGACCACTGCGATAATATTGCGGAATTGGCCGAAGGGCTTGTCAAGGGGCATATTCAGCTTTCAAGTGATGCGATTGAAGACTTGAGGGATATTGAAGATGTGGTTTTAAAGGCAGTGGATTTAGCTATCAGTTCGAGAAGCCGGGAGTCCATTATGGATGCTAAACGGGTATATATGCTGGAGGATGATGTGGACAGCATGGAAGAAGACATGCGTCATAATCATATGGAGCGTCTTTCAAAGGGATTATGTTCGGCGGATACGGGCATTGTGTTCCTGGATATTTTAAGTAATTTAGAGCGTATTTCTGACCATGCGGTCAATATTGCGGAATATGTAGAAGCGGAAAAAGTCACCGCTTAAAAACGAAAGGAATAGAATATGAAAAATTTTCGAAGTAAGGCCGGATATATCTGTGATATGGATGGCGTCATTTACCACGGGGACAGACTTTTGCCGGGGGCAAAGGAATTTGTTGAGTGGCTTTATAAAGAGAATAAAAACTTTCTCTTTCTCACCAATGCCAGCGGCAAGACACCAAAGGAATTGCAGCAGAAATTAGGCCGCATGGGGCTGGATGTGGATGAGAAACATTTTTATACAAGCGCTCTGGCAACAGCGAAGTTTGTCAGTTCGCAGAAACCAAATTGTTCGGCTTATGTGATTGGAGACCCGGGGTTGTTTTTGGCGCTCAGCGAAGCCGGAATCACCAATAATTCGATTAACCCGGATTATGTTATTATCGGCGAAACGAATAATTATAATTATGACAGCATTTGCCAGGCGGTGCATCATGTTCAGAATGGCGCAAAGCTGGTGGGAACCAATACAGATTTGACCGGGCCGACAGAGCAGGGAATTGTTCCGGCCTGCCGTGCGTTGGTTGCTCCGATTGAGATGACGACCGGGAAACAGGCCTATTTTGTCGGAAAACCGAATCCGCTTATGATGCGTACCGGGCTTCAGCTTTTAGGCGTTCACTCTCAGGATGCCGCCATTATCGGCGACCGCATGGACACGGATATCATTGCGGGAATTGAAACGGGGCTGGATACCTGCCTTGTGCTCTCCGGCGTGACTTCCAGGGAAGAGGCGGAGACATATCCTTATTGTCCGAGAATTATTTTGAATGGGGTAGGCGAAATTCCGGAATAACTATACCCTTTCGGGCACCCCGTATGTCAGATGCTTCGCATGGGCGCGCTTCGTCAGGCTCCGCGCGATAAGGTATGAATAAAATATAAGAAAAACGATAAATCTAATATCCTACAAATGTCAACATTCTCTCTGATATGTGATAAATTAAGAAAGGAGAGATTTGATGAATGGCAGAGAGCAAGATATAGATATATATAAAAAAGCACTGGAAGTATTGCCGATGCCGGTCATACTGGTTGGTGCGGACGAACATATTTTATTTATGAATAAATCCTATGGAGAATTTTTAATGGTAGACCCTGAGAAAGCTGTTGGTAAGCATGTCTATGAGGTTATTGACAACTCGAGAGCTCCGTTAGTCATAAAGACTCAAAAAGCAGAATATGCGACCCGGCACAAGTATACGAAGGGAAAAGTGAAGGGGCAGGAGATTATTGTACATCGAATTCCCATTATAGAAAATGGAAAATCGCTTGGGATGTTTGGTTTACTGCTGTTTACAAGTATTGAAGATTTAATGGCTTTGGCCGAGAAAAATCAGAAAATTAATAATGAATTATCTTACTATAAAACCAAACTTGTTGAATTACAAAGCTCGAAGTATTCTTTGGATAATATTATTGGGAATGGCACAGTAATTCGGCTGTTGAAGGAAGAGATTGTAAAAGTTGCTTCGGTGCGTCAGACAGTTCTTATTACTGGTGAAAGCGGCGTGGGTAAGGAGCTGATTGCCCATTCCATTCATCATTGCAGCGAACGTCATGAACGGATGTTTGTGCGGGTGAATTGTGCGGCAATTCCGGAAAATCTTTTTGAAAGTGAATTTTTTGGCTATGTCGGAGGCAGTTTTTCGGGCGCATTGAAGTCAGGGAAAATGGGTAAATTTGAATTGGCGAATGGCGGGACGCTTTTTTTGGATGAAATTGGAGAACTTCCGATTTTCATGCAGTCAAAACTGCTTCGGGTTCTTCAGGAGAGGGAAATTACTCCGGTGGGAAGTAATCGAACAATTCCTATTGATGTTCGAATCATAGCGGCGACAAACAGAAATCTTATAGAGATGATTCAGGAAGGAAAGTTCAGAGAGGATTTATATTATCGCTTAAATATATTGCATATTCGGGCGCCTTCTTTAAGAGAGCATCCGGAAGATATCCCTGAGCTTGCGAGTCATATATTGGATGAATTAAAAGATGAAAATGGAATGAGAAAATTTCTGTCAAAGGATGCCGATGAAATTTTAAAACAATATCGATGGCCGGGAAATGTGAGAGAGTTAAATAATATTATATCTAAGCTGTATTATATGTCAGATGGTGACGAAATTACAGTATTTCATATTCCGAAGCATATACGATATGCGGAACATGTCCCTGTAACGGATATGTCTGCAGGGGAAAGCATGGATTCTATGGTCGAAGAACTGGAAAAACATCTGGTGGTTGAAACATTGAAAAAAACAGGCAATAATATAACAAAAACAGCAGATATATTGAAAATATCCCGTCCGAGGCTGTATCGGATTATGAAAAAAATAATGCCGGAAGACGCTTGTTGAGAAACCGTATCGAAGTATTACGGCGTAACGAAGCGTTACATCAGGAAATGGGGGCAAAATAAGAAATTCGTAATATATTGTTACGATTCTTGAAAAATTATTTTATTGAGTGAGAATTAAAATTTAATAGGTGAAAAAATAAACAGATTGGAAAAAAAACCTGATAAATTCAGGCTTTTTCCAATCTGTTTTTTTGTGCGAAAAAAAACTTGAGATAAATTGGCATCCAAATTGCAGATTATAAGGGCATCACATATCAGAGAGAAATGTTGAAAAGAGGAGGTAAAGTGTTGTTTGAAACAATTATTTATGAGGTAAAGCATGAGATTGGGTATATTACTATCAATCGTCAAAAAGCTTTAAATGCTTTAAACAGACAGGCACTGGAAGAACTGTCAAAGGCATTGGAGATGGCTGAAACGAATGACATGGTAAAAGTTGTCATAATTACCGGCGCAGGCGGAAAAGCCTTTGTGGCCGGGGCTGATATTTCAGCGATGCAGAATATGACGGCAACAGAGGCTTATGAGTATGCCCGGTTAGGCCAGATGACTTTTAATAAAATTTACAAATTATCTAAAATTGTCATTGCGGCTATTGATGGTTTTGCGTTGGGTGGAGGATGTGAATTGGCGTTGGCCTGTGATATCCGTATCGCATCAAAAAAATCGCAGATGGGTATTCCGGAGACTTCTTTGGGTGTTATTCCCGGATTTGCAGGAACACAGAGATTGTCCCGGGTAGTTGGGGCGGCTGCAGCTAAAGAAATGCTTTCCACGGCGCGGAAAGTTAATGCCAATGAGGCGAAAACGATGGGGCTTGTCAATTATGTTGTTGAAGAAAATCCTCTGGCAAGAGCAGAAGAATTGTCCGCAGAGATTTGTAAGAACAGCATTAAGGCGATTAGGTTAGGCAAAAAAGCTATTAATGAAGGCCTGGAAATGGAATTATCGAAAGGTATCGAGCATGAGGCCGCGTTATTTGCGATGGCATTTACGACGGCGGATCAAAAGGAGGGTATGTCCGCTTTTCTTGAGAAAAGGCAGGCAAATTTTAAATAACAAAGAAAGGAAGGAAAAGAAAATGAAAATTGTTGTATGTGTAAAGCAGGTTCCGGATACGACAGAAGTTCGTTTAGACCCTGTAACAAACACTTTGATTCGTGATGGCGTCCCAAGCATTATCAACCCGGACGACAAAGCAGGAATCGAGGCAGCATTAAAACTGAAAGAGGAGGTTGGCGGCACGGTGACCATCGTCTCCATGGGGCCGCCAC
>URND01000118.1 GCA_900549105.1 uncultured Eubacteriales bacterium | reverse complement strand
CAGTGAGCTGAAAAAGGCAACCGGTCTTCCGGCAGCAACTTCTTTTAAACATGTATCTCCGGCCGGAGCCGCTGTTGGTCTGCCAATGGATGATGTGCTGAAGAAAATTTATTGGGTTGACGATTTGGGAGAACTTTCACCGCTGGCCTGTGCTTATGCGAGAGCCAGAGGAGCGGACCGTATGTCTTCCTTTGGTGATTTTATTTCTCTCTCCGATGTTTGTGATGTTTCCACCGCAAAGATTATCAAAAGAGAAGTGTCCGACGGTGTGATTGCCCCGGGATATGAACCGGAAGCACTGGAAATTCTGAAGGCTAAGAAAAAAGGAAATTACAATATTATTCAGATTGATGCGGATTATGTTCCGGCGCCGGTTGAGCATAAAGAAGTTTTCGGTATTACTTTCGAGCAGGGCCGTAATGAACTGAAAGTGGATGATGAACTTCTTGCCAATGTGGTTACAGAAAACAAAGAAATTCCGGAACTGGCAAAAATCGATTTGATTATTTCTCTGATTACTTTGAAATATACCCAGTCCAACTCGGTATGCTTTGCCAAAGGCGGACAGGCTATCGGTATCGGCGCAGGACAGCAGTCCAGAATTCATTGTACCCGTCTGGCCGGCAGCAAGGCCGATAACTGGTATCTGCGCCAGTGCCCGAAGGTATTAAATCTGGATTTTGTTGATAAAATCGGCCGGGCTGACAGAGATAACGCCATTGATTTATATATCGGTGAAGACTATATGGATGTTTTGGCCGACGGCGCATGGGAGAAAATCTTCAAAGTGAAACCGGAAGTTTTCACAAAAGAAGAAAAACGTGCATGGCTGGACGGTATGCAGGATGTGGCTCTTGGCTCCGACGCTTTCTTCCCATTTGGAGACAATATCGAGCGCGCCCATAAGAGCGGCGTGAAATATGTTGCTCAGCCGGGCGGCTCCATCCGTGATGACAATGTCATCGAAACCTGTAATAAATACGGCATGGCCATGGCCTTTACGGGTATTCGCCTTTTCCATCATTAATTAGAAATAATAAGGGATGCAGTCTGACTGTGTCCCTTTATTTTTGATTTCAAATATGATATGATAGGAACGATGTGATTTAAGGAGGAAGAGCTATTGGAAGAAAGATTTCAGAGAACAGGTATGCTGATTGGCGAGAATGGTTTAAAGCGGTTGTCCGAGTGCCATGCGGCGGTTTTTGGAATCGGAGGCGTGGGCGGTTATGTCGTGGAGGCGCTGGCCCGCTGCGGTATCGGAGAATTTACGCTGGTTGATAAAGATGTGGTCAGCATGTCGAATTTGAATCGTCAGATTATCGCTTTGGAATCGACGGTCGGGCGGATGAAAACCCGGGTGATGAAAGAGCGGATCGGGGAAATTAATCCGAGTGCCCTGGTTCATACGCGGGAAGCTTTTTTTCTGCCGGAAAACAGCCATACTTTTCCTTTTGAAAGTTTTGATTATGTGGTGGATGCGGTGGATACGGTAACCGCAAAAATAGAACTTATTGTAAAATGTCAGGAGTTGGGTGTTCCGATCATCAGTTCCATGGGAACAGGAAATAAAATGGACCCGTCAAAGCTGCAGACGGCAGATATTTATAAGACAAGCGTCTGCCCTCTGGCCCGGGTGATGCGCCGGGAACTGAAAAGCCGCGGAATCAAACATCAAAAAGTGGTGTATTCAACGGAGGAGCCGGTGGCTAATCATCGGACACCGGGGAGCATGTCCTTTGTGCCGGGGAGTGCGGGACTGTTGATTGCTTCGGTTGTTATACAGGATTTGCTGGCGGAGATGCCGGATAACGAGTGAGGGAAAGAAACATGGAGTTCACATTTGAAATAATGGCAGACGGCGGAGCCCGTCTGATGAAAGCCGAGGGGCCGGATAAGGTTGTTTCTGTGCCGGATTTGTGGCAGGACCATCCGGTAAGGGCCATCGGAGAATATGCCTTTTATGAGCAGAGGGAAATGACTCGGATTCATTTGCCGAAATCATTGAAAACGATTGAAAATCATGCCTTCTCCGAGTGTCGTTTTCTGGAGCAGATTGAATTTCCGGAGGGGACGGAGCGGATTGATGATTATGCTTTTTATAATTGTACGCGGCTGGCCCGTGTTGTTTTGCCGGGAACTCTTGGACATATGGGTTACGGTGCATTTCGAAATGATTCGGATTTAAAGGATATTCATCTGCATACGGTACAGGGGATGGAGAGTCAGATTAATACGATTTTAAGCGATACGAATTTTGAACTGACAGTCACCTTTCACTATGAGGACGGCAATGTATCCCAACTTGTCTTTACGGATTTCTTTTATGAGGAGACGGCCAATGAGGAGGCCCGGCAGTTTAATCATAAGACCTATGGTTCCGGCAGTCTTTACAGAAACTGTATCAGCAGTACGGGAATTGATTATATGAAATATGATGAAATTTTTGAGCTGACGATTCATCGGGATGAGCCGGAGACGGTGATGGATTTAGCCCTGAAACGGCTGAGTTATCCCTATGAACTGGCTTCCCAGGCCCGTAGATTTTATATTGAACATTTGAAATCTATGGGAGCACAGGTGCTTTTTTATCTGGTTGAGACAAGGCGTTGGCATATGTTTCCGCTGCTCACGGAGGGTGAACCATTGCCAAAGGATATGCTTGACGCCGGAATTGAATTTGGCCGGAAAAATCAGGTGCCGGAATTTGTCAGCATGTTAATGCAGTATAAAAATGCCCACTATTCATCAATGAAGAAAACTTTTGATTTATAGGACGACTGAAAATGAATGAAATAAGAGAGAGAATCAACCGGGTTGGCCTGCAGATTCTGACGGCCTCCCGAAATGAAATCTATATGTCTATGCGCTATTTTGACATTGCGTTAAGCGCGCTGGACTATGAACTGAATCTGAGCACAAAAACAATTGGAACAGATGGATTTAAAATTTTGTTTAATCCTTCCTGGCTGACATCGGCTTATAAAGAATGGCCCCAGGATGTGAACCGGGTGTATGTACATATGCTGATGCACAATATTTTCCGCCATATGACGGGAAGGATGGAGCGGGATGAACGCCTTTGGAATCTGGCCTGCGATATTGCGGCGGAGTCGCTGGTAGACCGGTTTGATGCGGTATGCGTTAAACGGGTAGTCAGCGATGAGCGAGAAGCCTGGTACTATCGGATCGGGCAGGAGACAAAGGTTTTAAATGCCCAGTCGGTTTATCGGTGGATGATGAACCACCCTCTGTCCCCGAGGGAGCTGATGGCGGCAGAGCGGATTTTCACGATGGATGACCATTCTTTCTGGCAGGGTCAGGAGGACACGCCGGAGGGAAAGCAGAAGCAGCAGGAAAATGATAATAAATGGAAGGATATCAGTGAGAAAATGAAAACGAATCTTTCCACATTTTCCAAGAGTATGGGTGAAAAAGCAGGCGATTTGCTGCTTCAGATGGAAATCAGTCTGCATGAGACCTATGATTACCGGAAATTTTTAAGAAAGTTTACGGTAATGAATGAGGAAATTAAGCTGGATTTGGACAGCTTTGATTATATATTTTATACTTATGGCCTGAATACCTACGGCAATGTGCCCCTGGTGGAACCTTTAGAGTATAAGGAGTCGGAAAAAATTCAGGAATTGGCGATTATCGTGGATACATCCGAATCCTGCGGCGATGAGATTCTCAGGCGTTTCTTCCATGAAACATTTCAGATTCTTCACAGTATGGACAGCTTTTTCAAAAATATGAATCTGCATATCATCCAATGTGACGCGAAAGTTCAGATGGACATGAAGATTCAAAATGAAGAAGAACTGAAGGAATGTATGAAACATCTTGTTATCCGGGGGAGAGGCGGCACGAACTTTAAAGAAGGTATCGCCTATGTGGAAAGGCTTGTGCGGGACGGAGAATTCCGAAATCTGAAAGGAGTTCTTTATTTTACCGATGGCTACGGCGAATTTCCGCCGAAAAAACCGGGATTTGAGACGGCATTTATTTTTGTCAAAGAGGACTATACGGATATCAAGGTTCCGCCATGGGCGATGAAAGTGATTCTTGAGCCGGACGATATATTAACATGGAGTGAGTAAAATGAACATTAAAGAAGCAAAGGAAGAAATTATTCATACGGTGAGGGCTTATAGCGCAAAGGATGAGCTCGGCAATTATGTGATTGGAAGAACCCATCAGCGGCCGGTGCTTTTAATCGGACCTCCGGGAATCGGAAAGACGGCGATTATGGAACAGGTCGCCAGAGAATGTGGAATCGGCCTGGTGGCCTATACGATTACACATCACACCCGCCAGTCGGCCATTGGTCTGCCGATTATCGAGCATAAGGACTATGGCGGAAAAGAATATCCGGTAACCGAATATACGATGAGTGAAATCATCGGTTCGGTTTACGACCAAATGAAGCGGACCGGATTAAAAGAGGGTATTTTATTTATCGATGAAATCAACTGTGTTTCTGAGACACTGGCGCCGACCATGCTCCAGTTTTTGCAGGGAAAGACCTTTGGCAATCATCAGGTGCCGGAGGGGTGGATTATTGTTGCCGCCGGAAATCCGCCGGAATACAACAAATCGGTGAAGGAATTTGATATTGTCACTCTGGACCGGGTAAAACGGATTGATGTGACGGAAAATCTTCCGGTTTGGAAAGAGTATGCCTATAAAGCCGGAATTCACGGAAGTATTATTTCTTATCTGGATGTCAAAAAAGAGAATTTCTATACGGTGGAAACGACCGTCGAAGGCAAACGCTTTGTGACCGCCCGCGGCTGGGAGGATTTATCCCAGATGATTCGGGCCTATGAGAAGCTGGATATTCCGGTGACAGAAGGCGTTATCGGCCAGTATCTGCAGCATCCGGGAATTGCGAAAGAATTTTCGGCCTATATGGATTTATACAAAAAATATGCTGCCGATTATAATGTGGAAGATATTTTACGCGGTCAAATTCATCCGGGAGCTGAGGAGCGGATTGCCTCTGCGCCATTTGATGAAAAACTGAGTGTGCTCGGACTTTTGGTCAGCGCATTGAGCGATGGGGCCAGAGAGTGCTATGAATGGGATATTTATGTGGAGCGGCTCTTTGCCGTCTTAAAATTTGTCAAAGGACAGGCGGATTTAACAGAAGGTCTCTCGGAAGCTCTGGGGCAGGAGAAAGACAAATGGGAAAAGAGCGAACATGGGAAGACGATGGAAAAATCAGAAGTACGCATGTGCATCCGTTTGATGAATACATTGGAAGATTATCTGAAGGCTGTCCGTGAAGGCGCAGATTTTGAAGCGGTGAAAGGGAAATTTAACGAGGCGGTAGATGAACGGCAATCGATGCTTGAACAATGGAAAACAGCTTTTGACAATTCCTTTGCCTTTGTGGAAGCGGCATTCGGCGAAAGTCAGGAGATGGTTGTCTTTATCACCGAGTTGAATTCAAGCCATTATGCTCTCTGGTTTATCGGAGAAAATGGCTGCGAAAAATATTATCAGTATAATCAGGGATTATTGCTTGGAGAACGCCAGAGCGCGATTATGGCGGATATTCAGGGAATCGAAAAAGAACTATCATTTTTAGGTTGACAAGGAGGAATATACAAATGAAGGAAAATGTTTGGAATACATACAGCGATGAAGATATGGAGATGATCGATGCGTTGATTCAGGGATATAAATTTTTCCTGGATAACGGTAAAACAGAGAGAGAATGTGTGCGCCAGATGATTTCAACGGCACGGCAGTACGGTTATGTTCCGCTGGAGGAGGTTGTCCGCGGCGGGCATTTGGTGAGACACGGAAGTAAGATTTATGCCCAGACAAAGGGCAAAGCAGTGATGTTTGTCAATATAGGACTTTTCCCGATGGAAGAAGGAATGAATATCCTCGGCGCACACATCGATTCCCCGCGGTTGGATCTGAAACAGAATCCTCTCTATGAAGATACGGAACTGGCTTATATGGATACCCATTATTATGGCGGAATAAAGAAGTATCAGTGGGTGGCATTGCCTCTGGCCCTTCACGGTACAATCGTGAAGAAGGACGGAAGCCATGTGGAAATCAATATCGGAGAAGATGAAAACGACCCGGTATTTGGCGTGTCGGATTTGCTTATACATCTCTCAGCCAAACAGCTTGAGAAGAAGGCGGCGGTTGTTGTTGAGGGAGAAAATCTGGATATTCTTGTGGGCAGCCGTCCATTAAAGGATTCGGACACAAAGGATAAAGTTAAGGCAAATATTTTAAAACTTTTAAAAGATAAATATGACATTGAAGAAGAGGATTTCATTTCCGGTGAAATCGAAGTTGTGCCGGCCGGAAAGGCCAGAGATTTTGGCTTGGACCGGAGTATGGTGATGTCTTATGGGCAGGATGACCGGGTATGCGCCTATACATCATTGATGGCTATGTTAGCCGTAGATGATGTAGTGCGGACCAGCGTTGCCATATTTGTGGACAAAGAAGAAATCGGCAGCGTGGGCGCGTCAAGCATGGGTTCTAAATTCTTTGAAAATACCATTGCAGAGATTTTGAATGCCATGGGTAAATTGAATGATATTACCCTTCGCCGGACTCTGGCAAACTCAAAGATGCTGTCCTCGGATGTGTGCGCGGCCTATGACCCGGCGTTTTCTTCCGTATTCGAAAAAAATAATACGGCTTACTTTGGACACGGCGTTGTATTTAATAAGTATACCGGCGCCCGCGGAAAATCCGGCTCCAACGATGCCGGAGCAGAATATGTTGCCCGGATTCGACGGGTTATGGATGACAGCAAGGTGGCCTATCAGGTATCAGAGATGGGACGGGTGGACGCCGGCGGCGGCAATACCATCGCCTGGATTCCGGCGGCTTATGATATGGATGTCATCGACTGCGGTGTCCCGGTACTCAGCATGCACGCGCCATGGGAAATCACAAGCAAGTCGGATATATACGAAGCAGAAAAATGCTATGAGGCTTTCCTGAAAACAAAAGATTGGATTTAAAACTTGATAAACCATTTTTGGTGTGGTACACTAAATGATGGTAATTCCGTCAGTTTTAGTCAGACGGAATTTTTTACAATGTGTTTTTAAAACTGGAAAGGTAGTGACTATAGTGGCTAAGATTGATATTATTTCTGGATTTTTAGGCGCCGGAAAAACCACATTGATTAAAAAGCTCTTATCCGAGGCTTTTAAAGATGAAAAGGTTGTTCTTATTGAAAATGAGTTTGGTGAGATTGGCATTGACGGAGGATTTCTGAAGGATGCCGGAGTTGAGATTACAGAGATGAACTCCGGGTGCATTTGCTGTTCTCTGGTCGGCGATTTTGGTACAGCCCTTGAAAAAGTTATTCACGATTATGCGCCGGACCGGGTTATCATTGAACCTTCGGGTGTCGGTAAATTATCTGATGTTATCCGTGCGGTAGAGGGTGTCGGAGAAAAAGTTGATATTGTATTGAACAGTTATACAGCGGTTGTCGACGGGCAGAAATGTAAAATGTATATGAAGAACTTCGGAGAGTTCTTTAATAATCAGATTGAACATGCGAAAACCATCGTTTTAAGCCGTACTCAGAAAATGTCTGAGGACAAGCTGGCGAAATGTCTTGAAATGATTAAGGCACATAATTCGGATGCAACGATTGTCACAACACCGTGGGATGATATTGACGGTATGAAGATTCTGGATGCTATGGAAAGAGAAAATGATTTTGTTCTGAAACTTCTTGAGGAAGAACATGAGCACCATCATCATGAACATGAACATCATCACGAGCATGAGCATCACCATGAGCACGAGCATCATCACGAACATGAGCATCACCATGAGCACGAGCATCATCACGAGCATGAACATCATCATGAGCATGACCATGGTCCGGACTGCACATGCGGCTGCCATGATCACGAACATGAGCACGAACATGGACACCATCATGCGGATGATATATTTACAAGCTGGGGTCAGGAGACCGCTAAAAAGTATGACCGTGAGCAGATGCAGATGGCGTTGGATGTGCTGGCCCATTCTGAAGATTATGGTATGATTCTCAGAGCAAAAGGCATGGTTCCGGACACAAAAGGCGGTTGGATATATTTTGACCTTGTTCCCGGAGAATTTGAGCTGCGCGATGGCGAACCGGATGTTACGGGCCGGCTTTGTGTCATCGGTTCCGAATTGAAAGAGGACAAGCTGGCAGAGTTATTCGGGCTGAACTAGAACGGGGGAAAGATAAATGCAGGTTCCTGTTTATTTAATTACCGGTTTCCTTGAGAGCGGTAAAACAACATTCATTGAACAGGTTATTTTGGAAGGGAATTTTGTTGAGGATGAAAAGACGCTGTTGATTCTCACAGAAGAAGGCGAAGTGGAAATTGATCCAAAGCTGCTGGAACAGTATAATGTGGATGTGGTGACTGTCGATGATAAAGAAGATTTTACAGTAGATTTTCTGAAGAAATGCCGCCGTGAGCATCGCCCTCAGCAGGTTATTATCGAATATAACGGTATGTGGCCGGTCAGCGAATTCATCCGCATGCAGCTTCCATATCGGTGGGAGCTCTTTCAGGTTGTTTCCACTGTGGATGCGTCTACCTTCCAATTATATATGAACAATATGCGTTCTTTGATGGCTGATATTCTGACCTGTACTCAGATGGCGATTTTTAATCGCTGTAATGAAGAAACAACAGATATTTCTTATCTGATTCGCAATGTGAAAGTGCTTAACAGCAGAGCAGAACTTATTTTTGAAGCGGAAAACGGAGATATCCTTGACCCGGGAGAAGATATTCTGCCATATGATGTGAATCAGGATATTATTGAAATTGATGATGATAATTACGGCATATGGTATCTCGATGCCCTGGACCATGGTGAACGGTATGAGGGAAAACAGGTAATTATCAAGGGCATGGTATTCCGTTCGAAAAATTTTGACGAGGGATATTTTGTTCCGGGCCGTATGGCGATGACATGCTGTGCGGATGATATTACTTTCCTCGGCTTCCTCTGCAAAAGCAAATTTGCATCCCGCTTGAAGAACAAGCAGTGGGTGCGAGTGACGGCGG
>URND01000117.1 GCA_900549105.1 uncultured Eubacteriales bacterium | reverse complement strand
TCACCAAGTCCCTCTCCCGCTTTGCCAGAAACACGGTGGATTGTCTGGATACGGTCCGACTTCTTAAAGCCAATGGCATCGGCGTGTACTTTGAAAAGGAGAATATCAATACTCTTACGGAATCCAGTGAGTTCCTGGTCACCCTGTTCAGCGGCTTTGCCCAGGCAGAGTCTGAGTCACTCAGCAAAAATGTTGCATGGGGCAAAGAGAAAAGCGCAAAGGCAGGCAATGTCCACTTTCAATATAAGAAAATGCTGGGCTACCGCAAGGGTGAGGACGGCCAGCCGGAGATTGTGCCGGAGGAAGCCGCAATCGTCCGCCGCATCTACCGCAGGTATCTGGACGGCTGCACATTAGGCAAGATCAAACGGGAGCTGGACGAGGACGGTGTTCCCACAGCCCAGGGTGTGGAGGGCTGGTCACCCGCCATCATCCATAACATCCTGACCAACGAAAAGTACATTGGGGATGCTCTGCTGCAGAAAACCTATGTTACGGACTGCCTCTCCAAGAAGGTTCGAAAAAACCGCGGTGAGCGCGTCATGTACTATGTTGAAAACAACCACCCCGCCATCATCTCAAGAGAGGCATTCGATCTGGTGCGGAAAGAAATGACGCGCCGCTCCAGCAAGCGAAAGGTGCTGCAAAAGAGCGGAAAAACGGAACTCGGGAAATATTCCGGCAAATACGCCCTGACGGAACTGCTAGTGTGCGGTGAGTGCGGTTCCCCCTACAAGCGGGTGACATGGGCCAGAGACGGAAAAAAGCGCATCGTCTGGAGGTGTGTCTCCCGGCTGGAGTTCGGTACAAAATACTGCCATGCCTCGCCTACGCTGGATGAAGGCAAGCTCCACAGCGCCATCCTCAACGCCATGAACGAGTACGCAGCCATCCGGCAGGAGGTCTGCCCCGATGTGCTGGCGATGGTGGAGGAAGCCAAGCAGGCGCTGACTCAGACCGGTACAAAACTGCTGACGCTGAAGCGCCGCCTTGACGAAGTCAGCCATGAGCAGGCAGATATGCTGGACATGCTGCTGTCCAACATGGCCGACGCTGATCTGAACGCCAGAATGAAAGCCCTGACGGATGAGAAGGCATCTCTCAAGGAACAAATTTTAGAGACCCAGCAGGAAGAAGTCGGTCTGGAAGAACAAGTTGCCAAGCGCCAGCAAATGTGGGACAGCCTGATCGAATGCAGCGAGGGCTACACGGAGTTCGACGATGAGTTCGTCCGGCAGATCATTCAGAAGATCACAGTCGAGGACGCTGATACGATCCGTATCCAATTTAGAGACTCCGATATCGTGCTCGAGCAGGGATTACAATGAAAAGGGAAGGCGAAAAAAGATGGCAATTTTTATGACCGGTGACACCCACGGTGATTTCAGCAGGCTCCGCCCTGTGGCATTCCGCGAGCAAGGGGGCCTGACCAAAGACGATTACCTCATCATCTGTGGCGACTTTGGCGGCGTCTGGGATGGCAGTGAGATTGAACAACAATGGCTCGACTGGCTGGAGGACAGGTCATTCACCACCCTGTTCGTCAGTGGGAATCACGAAAACTATGATCTGCTCCGAAGTTACCCGACAAGTGAGTGGCATGGCGGTCTGGTGCAGCCGATCCGTCCCAGCGTCCTGCACCTGATGCGAGGACAGCTCTACGAGATCTGCAGAAAGAAAATCTTTACCATGGGTGGGGCCAGCAGTCACGACATTCGGGACGGCATTCTGGAGCCTGACGATCCAAACTATGAGCGAAAGCTTAGGCAACTCAACGCCGCAGGTGCTCTCTACCGAGTCAATCACCGCTTCTGGTGGAAAGAGGAACTGCCCGGCGAGGACGAATACCGGACCGCAAGAGAAGCACTGGACAAAACAGGTTGGGATGTGGACTACATCATCACCCACTGCTGCCCCAGCAGCATTCAGGACACATTCAGCGGCGGGTTGTTCCAACGGGATGCCCTGACAGACTTTCTCGATGAGGTTCGAGAGCGATGCCAGTTCAAATACTGGTTCTTCGGGCACTACCATGAAAACATGGTGGTGGAAAAGAAATTTGTGATGCTGTATGAGCAAATCATACGGCTGAAATAATGAACATAGTATTCGCAAATATGAACAAAATAATTGCGGACGTATGAGTAATGAGTTTGACATATTATATGGAAGGAACTGAATACTAAACTAAAAACATACCCAAATCGTCACAATTGTTCGCCAATTTTCTCGGTCATTATTGCTGATTATTTTCTTATATGATATAATAAAAGGAAGTGTAAGAAATGGAGCGATTCTTTATGGAACGACTTAAATATATTGTGGAAGATAGCACAATAGCTGAACTCTTGGGTGTCCAGAACTTTACCAATAAAGAATCTGCGATACTTGAACTTGTAAAAAATGCTTACGATGCACAAGCAAGTACCGTCAGCATCACTTTTTCCAATCATAGCATAGTCATTGTTGACGACGGCATTGGCATGAGCAAAAGCACAATTTATGAAAACTGGATGCATGTCGGAAAGAGCGACAAGGGCTATAGCCTCTTTGGCGTTGGAGAAAATGATGGACGTGTATTGGCTGGGTCTAAAGGTGTAGGTCGGTTTGCGTTAGCTCGACTTGGAGAGTCAGTTGCTGTTTATAGTGTAAAGAAAGGTGAAGTTCCAGTAAAATGGACTACCGACTGGTCTGAAAGCATTTTAGATGACTTCCTCAATGAAGAAAATTTGCCGACAGGGACACGGATTGAAATCTCTGCTTTGCGGGATCGTTGGACTGAAAAATCAATCAGGAATTTAATTGATTATCTGTCCATTACCTGCAATGATAACCGGATGAACATAAAAGTTTTCCCTGATTACGGAAAAAAGGTTTCTTATATTTTTAAAAGACCGCAATTAGGAGAAAACTTTGTGACCCTAATCGCACTATTTTATAATGCTTCAGAAATGAAACTTCATTATACAATAGAAAGTGATGAGTTTTCTAATATTGCTAAAAATTATTGCCCTTCGACTGACTTGCAGCATTTTTCAAGTGCTATATCTATTTTAGATGAACTTGCTGGGAATACAGAAATAGATTCTTCAGATGGCGAATTGTATTCAATGTTAAAAGAATTGGGAAATTTTTCGGCCGAACTGTATTTTTCTTTAAAAACACCTACAAAACAGGATGTTGAAAGATTTTGCTATAACTATTCTGCTCTCTCCGATAGATATGATGAGGGAGTCGTTTTATATAGAAACGCATTTAGTATAGCTTCATTTGATGGAGAAAAAGATTGGTTGGGTCTTAACCAGCGTTCTCGAAAATCTCCTGCCGCTGCAACACATCCTACAGGAGCATGGCGGGTTCGTGCAAACCAACTTTCTGGCAAAGTCGAAATTGATAAAAAAGAAAATTATCAGCTTCGAGATTTAGCTAACAGACAAGGGTTGGAGGAAAATGAGTATTTTAAGCTGTTTGTAAAAATAATCACCATTGGTATTGCTGCCTTTGAACGATACAGGCAAGCAATTATCCGCTCAATTGACAAAAAGAATGCTCCTAAGCCATCTCCTACTACGCCCATGATTGAACAAATCCTTAGGGGACGAAATAAAGAAATCCATTTAACATCTAATGAGACTAAAGCGTTGGCCCAAGAAATTTCTGCGGTGAAAGCAGAATCGAAGAGCTTTCAGGACGAGAAAGAATCCACCGAAAAGAAATACCGGTACGATGTCAGAATTTTAAATGTTTTGGCAACCACAGGGCTAAAAGCATCGTCTATTGCTCACGAGTTAAAAAATGACAGAAATAGTGTTAGTGTAAACTACCAATATATTGTAGAGGCGTTAAAGGAATACGGTTTTTGGGAAGACTTGTGTTCGCAAGAATATACAGAATATAGTTATAAAAATGTGCCTCAACTTTTAAGCCACAACAAGGCGATCAATCAAAAAATCGTTGCCTTTATGGACACAATGCTCGATGAAATTGAGAAGAAAAAGTTTTCACCTAGAAGCCTTTCTGTTAACAGTATTATGGAGAACATTAAGGCTAATTGGATGCGAGACTACGCCTCTTTGTTGATCAACCTAAATGTTGATGAATCGGTTTACTTTGAAACATCAGAGGACATTTTTACAGCGATTTTTGATAATTTGATTCTAAATTCATGGCAGCAGAATAAAGCTTCAAGTCAAATTGTAATTAATATATCCATCCATAAAGTCGGTGGCTTGTTAAAAATCGCCTATGAAGATTCTGGTGTTGGTTTGCCTCCAAAGTATATTAATGATCCAATGCGTATACTTGAAGTTCATGAATCTTCCAGAGAAAATGGTCACGGTCTCGGTATGTGGATTGTGCATAATACAATTCGCATGGCCGGAGGGGATGTGATTAGCATCGATGGCCATAATGGTTTCCACTTCAACTTTGAGTTAGGAGAGAAATTATAAATGCCGGACAAAAAGATTAACATCGTATATATCGATGATAATAGTGATGAAATTTTGTCTCAATACATGAACAAGGAGTATTGCGCCACACCGTTTCAACAACCTGATATCGCACAAATTGAAAAAGTCTATAAAGAGGTCCGTTTTTGTGGGGATGAAGGTTATGAAGCATTACTCCAAAATGTTACTGTTAAAGCTGCAAATGTGATTTTGATCGACAATCATTTATTTGAAGAACGCACTATTGGCACTGGTCGATTTTCTGGTAAGCAATTTAAAATTATTCTTAGAAAGATTTTGCCATATGTAGAAGTCATAATTATTACCCAAGATGAAACACTGGCTGGCGAAAATGTAATCCGCAAGTTTTCTGGCCGGCATGGAGAGGATGCCACTCAATACTATCAGGAAAAATTAGCTCCGTGTTTAGACAGGGCTATTAAAGAGGTTCTAGACTTTGAGGATTTGGCAGATGATCTGATTCAGAGCAAAGATGTGGAAAAGCTTCTTATTGATAAAGTGTTAAATTCGTTACAAGGCGATGATTCTTATGATGCTTTGTCGAAAAGTGATATTGATAATCTGATTTGCAGTTTTAGGGAGATTAAAGATGCTTACGGACACAAATAAAGATTATAGGAACACAACAAATTGTCCGGTTTTAGTTGATGTTGCGCTTAAAAAATGTGCTTTAGAGCGCAAAATCCAGCAAGATCACAAGCGCGCAAAAATAATGTATAACTTTGTTCACGATAAACAAGATGTCTATTTTAAGCCATTTTCTGAAATATATAACTGCAAATGCGCTTATTGTGGTGCTTGGATTGGAATCTCTGATATACGGCTATTTGAAGTTGACCATTTTATTTGTGAAGATGCTTTTTCAAAAGATACAGCAGGTCGAAGTGAAGCCGGTAAAGTGAGCAACCTTGTACTCGCTTGTTACTCTTGCAACCGTGGCAAAGGGAAATTGATGATTGATGAAGATCACCAAGGGACTCTGAATCCCGATGATGGATCTATTGCACAGGTTTTTGATAGGAACGAAGATTACTACATATGTATCCGACCGGATTATGCTGAAGATCAAGTAGTCGTAGATTTTTACCAGAAACTTTTATTGGGCAGTGAATTTCGTCGCCTAGACTATTTGTTACTGGAAATAAAGAATTTTATTTCTACACAGCGCACAAGCACTCCCACTGTTGCAGAAAAACTGGAGCAATGCCTTGGTGCTCTAATAATGAAAAGGAATAAAACTTTAATATAACACCTTAAAGTTATCAGGAAAACTATGGATGAAAAATTGTCGGGGTCTTATTATACCCCCCAAAAAACTGTTCACTTTATATACAATTACCTACAACAGCAACATAAGCCTATAAAATCAATTTTAGAGCCCAGCGCTGGAGATGGAAGGTTCATTCGACTTTTTTCCAAATCCAATTCTGTAGACAATATTGTAGGAGTGGAGTTATACCAAGAGAAAGTACAGGCCATCAATGAGCGAATTCTTTCTCCTAAAGTAACAATGATTGCCGCTGACTTTCTGGAATATTCTTCCACTTGTAAAGCGAAGTTTGACCTTGTTGTAGGAAACCCACCATACATCAACATAAAAAACATGGACAAGAAGTTCTTGGAGGCTGCTCGTTCTTTATGTCAAAGTTTAAACTTACCTGAGAGCTTAATTCAAAATGCTTGGGTTGCGTTTGTAATAGTGGCCACTCAACTTTTATCAAAAACCGGTACGGTATTTTTTGTGCTTCCCACAGAGTTTTTGCAAGTACAGTATGCCGAAAAGCTTAGAGGATTTCTTGAAAAGAAATTTAACACTATACATATTCTTTCTTTTGAAGAGCGTATGTTTCCTGAAATAGAGCAAGAGGCTTGCTTGGTATACCTCACTAATGAAAATCAAGGGCTTCCCTATATTTCGTATCGTCAATATGCAAAGTTAGATTCTAAAACACCAATTCTAGAATCTAGAATTGAACGAAATAAACCTTTGAAAAAATGGTCTAATGCAGTTCTTTCTGATGAAGAAATTGATTTATTAAATCGAATTACAAACCAATATACTACTATTGCAAAACTTTCAGATAGTGCTCCCGGGATTGTGACTGGCGCAAATAATAAATTTATTTTGACAAAAGAAGAAGTCGATCAATATGAATGTGCTCAGTATGTAAAACCCATTATATCTAAGGGGATAATGGCAAAAAACAAATTTGAGGTAAATCATGCTCTCATTTCCGAATTAGCATCAGCGGGAAAAAAAGTATATCTTTTAGATCTGGTAGGAACAAAACCAGACGAGTTACCAGTTTCCTTAAAAAACTATTTGTCTATAGTTGCCTCCACAAAAAGAAACGGTGTGGAAATTCAGAAAAGTTACAAATGTTCTAAACGCAAACCTTGGTATGGGGTTCCAATCGTTAAAAGTGGCCGAGTAATATTCTTCAAAAGATATGATTTATGCCCGCGAATTTCTACTAATCCTGCCGAAATATATACCACAGACATTGCGTATAATCTTCGACTGCATGAGGGCATAGATCCCGAAAGTTTAGTGTTTTGCTTTTATAATTCACTAACACTTGCTCAATGCGAAGTTGTTGGTAGATATTACGCAGGTGGAGTATCAGAACTCACCCCTAACGAATTTAGAACTATCTCAGTTCCATATCGTCAAATTAAACCTTGTGATATTGAACGTGTAAAAACGATGTTTAGTAATAATGTGAATCTTAATCAAATTGTTGCTTTCGTCAACTCAAAAACACTAGAATCAGATTTAACTACTGAAGAAATTTCTAGACTGAATACAATCCGGGTGAAACTAATTGGAAGAAGGAAATGAACGCCCCTATCCAATCCGAACAAGTTGATGAGACTTGCGGATCGGGTAGGGTCGTTTTGTATCTCGAAAGCCTTGGCATGTCAGCGTTTTTTGAGATTATCAGTAACCGTCAAAGCAGGCAGCGGCTGGACAGACATGGGACAATAGTGGTGGGGAGTTGTGAAACTTTCCACCACTATAATGTTCAGGGTGTGAAGTAAATGACGAGCAATGAGCTGAAACATGAAGCCAAGAAGCAGGAATGGAGCATGTCTATACAGGAATGCAGGGGCAGCGGTCTCTCTGTAAGTGAATGGTGCCGGCAGCGGGGTGTTACGACAGCCACCTATTACCGTTGGGAACGTGAACTGTTGACAGGCGTACGGAAAAACGGAGCACCGCCATCAACGGCCGTGACCTTTGCGGAGCTGCCGGAACCGAAGAAAATGTCTCGCAACGTAGCGGAACGTTGCGCCACACTGCATATTGGGAAGGCCAGTCTGGACATTTACCCCGGTTGTGACGCGGAACAGCTGAGACTGCTGGTGGAGCTCCTGCGCCTATGCTGAACGACTTCACCGGTGCAGATCAAGTCTATATTGCCTGCGGCTACACGGATCTGCGTAAAGGCATAGATGGTCTGGCGCGGCTCGTCCAGCAGCAGTTTGAGTTGGATCCGTTTACCAACACATTATTTTTGTTCTGCGGACGGCGGCGGGACCGTATCAAGGGCTTGTACTGGGAAAAAGATGGCTTTATCCTGCTGTACAAGCGACTGGAACAGGGCGCGTACCAATGGCCGCGCTCAGAATCTGAGGTGAAGACTTTAACGCCGCAGCAGTACCGCTGGCTCATGGAGGGACTGCAAATCGAACAGCCGAAAGCCCACCGTCCGGTGACAGGATTGAGCACAGTCTGAGCAAGGAAGAATGTCCAAAACCATTGAAAATACTGGCTTTTCTCTCTGCCTTGTGGTATAATTTCCTCATGGAAAACAGAGAAATGCAGACAAGCAACACGGAAGAAATGGTGACCATTTCCCGTGCGGAATATGAGCATTTGCAGCAGGAAAAAGCACGGAATGCAAAGCTGGAAGCAAAGTTTGCCGCCCTCGAACAGGAGCAGGCGCAGGTCATCACCAGCCTTACGCTGCAAAATGAGTGGTTGCTGGAGCAGCTGAAGCTGTCCAAGAAGAAGCTGTTTGGCCGTTCCTCGGAACAGGCGGAGCAGATGGTCATGGAGCAGCTGAGCCTGACCTACAACGAGCTGGAGGCCTACGCCTTTGGCACCAAAGCCGCCACGGAGAAGCAGATCACCGTGAAGGCGCACGAGCGCAAACGGCAGTCCGGCAATGTGCTGGATGTCGTTCCAGAGGGTACTCCCACCGAGGTGGTGGAGCACCGCCTGCCGGGGAACGAACGGACTTGTTCTGCCTGTGGCAGCAAATTGGTGGAGATTGGCAAGGAAGTCCGCCGCAGCTTAATGATGAAGCCGGCAGAGTTCTGGGTGCGCGAGGACGTGTACTACACCTACGCCTGCAAGAACTGCGAGCAGGAGACCGGTGAAGCCAACATTGTGAAGGCGGCGAAGGAGCCTGCGCTGCTGCCTGGCAGCTTTGCCTCTGCGGAGGCAGTGGCGTATCTGGCAGCACAGAAATTCGTCATGTACTCGCCGCTGTACCGTCTGGAGCAGGAGTTTAACCGACAGGGCTTGAGGCTATCCCGGCAGACGATGGCCAACTGGCTGCTGAACACTTCGGAGAAATGGCTGCGGCCGATCTACGATGCGCTGCGCGAGCAGCTTTGTAAGGAGCCGGTGCTGCACGCCGACGAGACGACCTTGCAGGTGTTGAAAGAGCCGGGACGTTCCTCCACCAGCAAGTCCTACATGTGGCTGTACCGCAC
>URND01000116.1 GCA_900549105.1 uncultured Eubacteriales bacterium | reverse complement strand
CCCGCCATGCTCTCCGGCAGCAGGCCGAAGAAATTGCCCACGCCCATGGCCGGCTCTAAGACCCTTTCGACTTTGATACAAAAAAGCCCCGGAAATCCCTTGAAAATAAGGGGTTCCCGAGGCTTCTGATGTCTGCGTAGGCGTTTGGGATGAACCTGTGAGGCAGATGCCATTCAGGTGGTTTCACTCCCAAATGATACAGGGAGTATCGTTGGAAAGTGGACGCATCGTTGGAGAGTGCTCATGGTTCGGATATATACCAAGGCAAATCCACTTAGCAAGAATCAGGCTATCCCTTATCTGTTACATCACACCATAAGCCATTATTCATTGAACGCAGATAAATTTCATCTGCCTGTTTGTTTTCTAATCGTCTTTTGCTAATAACTTCCCTCGTTACTGTAACCGAGAATCCGTTCTTGGCTGTAATATCATAAAACTGGTAATGCAAAACCTCAAAAACAATGTTGGCCACCAACAAATTATGTTTTAATACCAGATATGAAAGAACTATAAAGTACAGAATGAAAAGAATTACATTCTCCCATTGCGTGAATTCGAATGCGAACATTGGCAATACGAAAGATAACACATATTCCAAAGATGCCGTTTTCTGCTCATGAACTGTTTCAAGAGTTAGGTGTTCAGCGTTCTCTTTGTTCAGAGCTTTCATCGTAAATACTATGTTAGGGATCGAAATCAAATAACCTATAACAATACAGGCGACACTCAATATCTCTGTCCAGCGATTTGGCGTTTGGTGATAGAACACATTCATCAAGTCAATGTATGCGATAGATAACCACAGGGGTGTATATGAAGCAAAGAACGTGCTGAACTTGAATATTTTTTTCATACTTACCACCTGCTTACCGCTGATACCTCAACAGGAACATCTTCAAATGGATCGACCATTCCTTTGTTGCAAAGAACTTTTATGAGCTTTTCGGAAATATCTGATGATGATGTATCAATTTTCCCAGAATCATCTAATTTCAAATGGAATTTGGCTGCCATCTCTTTACGCTTTGTGATGTCTTTCATACTAGCATATCTTTGCGAATTAAATGCAACAAAGCGTCTAGGGTTATGACCACGCGTAGCAATCTGTTGAAATGCCTCTGCATCGGAGATAATGCCAGACTGGCATATGTCCTCTGTCTTTTTTTGGCAAACGGCTTTATATGAGCGCTCCATATTAAATAGCTTTTCACCATTCAGCGTAAGCAAATATACCGCATCATCTAGAATAATAACGTCAATGTTTCGTCTTAAATTCAATACCTTCTTATTGATTTCCGAAAAAGTACTACCATCATATAGAAACCTATTTTCCAATACGCAGATAGGATTTTGAAGAGAAAACAATACAACATTTTTCTCTTCGCCTTCTATTTCGAGTGTAGCCTTCAATGCATAAGCAGTCGCAGCAAAATCAAAAGGGTCCCCAGTCATTTCAGGGGTAGATATAGCCTGAATCAATCGAGAATACTCATCTGAGATCAATTCACTATTCGATGGAATCCTATATATTCTATTTGACTCTGCAGATCCATCATATTCCTTAACCGATATGTATTTATTAAGATGCGCGGAATCGCCCTCTGTATACACCTTGGAAAGATCAGCAATAACTCTTATAAGAGCGCCTTTGGGGGCTAAAGTTATTCCTCTAGCTGCATATGTGGTGCCATTTCGCTTTGAGTTGTGAATTTTAATAAGCGAAACCATCCAAGCTTGCGTTGTATTTAAGGAACTCAGAATAGAGCGCACTATAGACAGAGACATGGACTTTTCCTCCTTAGTAATATACATAGACCTTTCAGCTTATAGTAAGACCATACAGCTAATGCCCACCGATGACATGGCTTTTATTCGAATACAAACGTATCTTTCCATGGATTATTGAAGTAGCTTCAATTTTTCCTCTAATATTGCCTGATTCTTCTTTTTTAGTTCGCATTCCCATATTCGCACAACTGTCCACCCTCTTTCTTGAAAGAGAGCTGTCACCGCTCTATCATGAGCTATATTTCGGTTCCGTTTTACCATCCAATATTCGGAATTATCTTTCGGGCGTGTATTTCTACAATCGTGTCCATGCCAAAAACATCCATCGACAAATATTGCCACGCGTCTCTTAAGGAAAACGAAATCTGGATGTCCTTTAACATTGTATTTTCGTCTCCAACCGGTTATATGGTGGGTGTTAAAGTAACTGATAAGTCGTATCTCCGTGCTCTTATTGCCCGAGGATTTCACATGCTGCATTATTTCCGATCTCTTTGCTCTTGAAAAGACATCTGCCATAAACCCACCTTCCTTCTGTCAATACATTCCATAAATCACAGGAATCCTGCTTTTTCAGTAAGGCAAAAGAGAGATTTCTTTGTTGATGATCCCATGCATTATATCATCAACCTCGGAAACATACTGCATTTGTTGCGCGATCTTATTGAATAGATCCAGAAGTTCTTTAAAATCTGCTCTTGTAAATTCACAATGCGTGAATCTGTAGGAGTGAAATTTCAACCAGCAGTCTTTAATCACATTATATCCTGCCACAGTAAATTTTTGAATTGCAACAGGACAATAAATTCCTATTTCAGCATCGGAATTTTCACTCCGGAGTATAAACAGTTCATGCTCTTCGTCGTAAGGATTTCTTGACGATGCCCTACTATGTTCCAATTGAAACCCTGCAGGCAGTTGATCAATGAGCGCAGCATAATCTAATCCCAGAAGATTTTCTACGGTTGCTCCATTTTTTTCTAGGTTAGCAAGTTGCTCTCCAAGTTCAGCTAGCTTCAAAAAAACATCTCTATTGGCTACAATTGGAATTCGTGCGCGACTCTCAGATTGATTCACAACATAAAGAGCGCCATAAAACTCATCCAAATATACCTGAGAGCAAAAAATAGCATATGAGTAGAAAACCATTTTGCGGGCGCACTCTCTTGCGTTCAAACCAGTAAGAGAGATTAGATGCACAACAATTTCTTCTTGCACATTATTAATTACCTCATTTGTTCTAGGATCCCGAATATACTGATTCAAATAAATATGTCCATTGCCTCTTCGGCAAAGATCATTATCGGGGAAATACCAGCAAAATGATACAAACTGCCCTAGGGATTCATTAAGGTCTTTAGGCGCATGAGCTAGGGCGAATCCAATCGTATCTGTTTGCTCATAAACAGCTTTAATTTCTGGCCGTATTCTAGCGCCGCCACCGCCAACACCAGACTGATATTCGAATACAGTATCCCATAAAAATGCATTCGAATTGACAAAGGGTCTAAATGAGCAGGGGCATATATTGTCATTCAGCACCACATCCAATTGCTGCCTATTGACACTATTTAAGGCTTTTTGAAAAGCGATTATTTTTTCATCTGCAACCGGTTTGTCCTGACGCCCAATCCATTCATTCGCGCGGTCGATGCCCCCGGTAGCTATTTCCCGACTACGTCTTTTTAGCATGGGCTGTTTTACATGCGTTAATAGTGCTGTCGGAGCCATTTTTGCACCAGAGCATTGATTAAGGAATACGGATTTACCGCTATCATTGCTAATTGGCCAGAACATGGAATATAATTCCTGATTGAAGGGCCTTGATGGCATAAATGAATACATGGAATCTGAAACAGGAAAAGTTTCGAATAGCGTCATAATAGTATGTACATCAGCTTCAAGAGCAGTGATCTTTTCATTTCGTCCTTTCTTGGTCATATCGATATAGTTGATTTCTTTGATGCCTGTGTTGTCGTCATATTTCTGTGTCAGCAAAATAACTGCCCGTCCTTGTAGAGTGTTGAAGAGGCTATCTCCACGAATTCCTGTTCTAGCATCTGAATCAATAGCCACAGCCCATATATGTGAAAAACGTTCAACTAGGTATTTACGGGCATATTTGTACGACTCCGCTTCCAAAAAAGACAGCGGAACAATAAAGGCTAAAACGGAGTGACATCTGGAATTCGCCAGTTTTTCACACCCCCAACGCAAGAACTGCATAAATGGGTTGTTTATTTGCTTTTGGATATTTTGACGACCTTGACGTCTCTCAATCGGGGGGCGAAAATCCTCCATTAATGATAATATGCGAGAAAAATCATCAGATACGCTATTCCTTGCAGAGTCAGAGCACGGAGGATTACCAATAATCAATTTTATCGGTCGAGATGATAGTTCTTTCGCGCGGATAAGTTCTCTACCTTCAATTGATGCTGAGTTTGCGGTTTCTCCAAGAAGGCAATTGTTTAAAGTATTCGCCAATAAAACACTAGTATGTAAATTTTTCCTGTCATATTGACGTTCTACAATAGACATTCGATAGTTGGCAAGCATATATGGCGCGGGTAATATTTCAAATCCGCACAGGTTATATGCCCCATCACCGTCATCATGTGCGATAATTTGCTCTAAAAACGATCCTGTGCCACAGCATGGATCAATGATGGTATTTCCAGAATCATAGATAGTGGCCCCCTCAAAATTATCATTTACCACTTGGTTTGTAAGCCTTACAATAAAGTCTGCAAGAACCTTCGGCGTATAGTACGCGCCATAGTCAAATCGGGATTGTTTGTCAAATTTTTTCAAAAACATTTCAAACAGATGGTGATAATCCGGATTCATAAGTTGATGCTCCGTCATTTGTACAAAAGACAAGAAGGATATGCATTCATCAACCCATTGCCCTATGAAAGAGTTTTCTCCCTCGTTATCTCTCAGATACACCATTAAATTGCGAAAAGGAAGCAAAGCTTCTCCTTCGACAACATCATTGAATGCATATTCTCTGATTTTTTCTGCCTTTTCAGCAGGAGAATCAGCGGTTGAACAAAGCACACGATGTGCATATAACAAGCAGAACATAATTACTTGAGCCGTAAAATCAGCAAAAATCGCACTGGTTCGAAGCGATGGATCATTATGATTATAAACCAGCTCCTTTAATCCACCAAGCAAAATTATGATTTTACGCTCATCGTCATTTAGAGCCTCTTCTTCCGTTAAATCTGCCTGTGCCAGAATATCATTGGCAAGATTTCTGGTCCGAATTGCAACCATCTCTACCAGTTTCTCTTCATCCACTCTTTGCGCTGTTGGATTCGAAAAAAACTGATCCATATAAAAGCGGAAACAGGGATTTACAGGCAACCGAGACCAGTCTGCTGTATTCAATTTTCCCTTATCGATAAGAGAGACGACTGTAGTGGTATCGGCAAAACAGAAGACAAAGTCTATGCCATCAGTTATTACCAACTTATGCCCCAAAGTCAAATACCGATCAATCTGATTTTGATATGGCGAAATATCAAACGGTTCTGCAGATGGCCCCTTGCCTTCAATATATCCATATACACCAAGAGAAACCGAATCTTGTATTATCCAGTCTGGTCTCCCCATGCGTCCCTGGTTTTTAGGCTCAAGAACAATAGAAAAATGTCCTTGGGGATTTAGATCTTTCGCGATACGGGTAAACAATGTGTGCATGGGTACACGAAACGACATTTCGGCAGTATGTTGCCCGCCGCGAACAGCATTATTATATTCTCTCTGATATTCGCGCAGATAATTTTTCACGTCAGCATCAAATGCCACTACCTTCACCCACCTTATCGTAAGACTCAATAATGCTTCTACCGATATATTCTGCCATAATTGGGGGAACGGCATTGCCTATTTGCCTAGCAATTTCAACTTTATTCCCTACGAATTCAAAGTCAAGCGGGAATGTCTGTAGCAGGGCCCCCTCACGGAGGGAAATACTTCTATCCTGAACGGGATGTCCGAACTTCCCTCGGGTAAAACTATCGAATCTAGCCGTTATTGTTGGTGCAACATCATCCCAGGCCATACGCCCATATACGTTACGAAAACCAATTACAGAGCTGTCGATCTTATGACAATCAGCTAACAAGTTCTCGGGAAGATCATCTCGCCCTTGTCCCTCTTTAATAGCGCGAATCCTCTGTAAATTCCGGTCAGATAAATGATCCCGTCTATGAAGCGTGATGCCTGGATAATCTGACCCATCTTCTGGTGGAACGGGGAGATAACCAATCGTATCCCGAACAGTATGGTGTATTCCGTTAGGGACAGGATAAGTATAATTCTTCCCTATGTCTTTTCTCTCGCCGACAACTATGTATCTTTTTCTTCTCTGTGGAACACCATAGTCTTGGGCATCCAACAACTTTATATGTACGTTGTACCCAATTTTCTCAACGCTCTCAATCAGATGTTCCAATATTGTTTTTCCCCGCTTCCCAGCGATTCCAGATACATTTTCCATTACAAAGTACTTAGGATATATTTCATTGATTAGCTTCCCATACATAAGCACTAATTCATTCCTAGCGTCAATATCGCTGCCTCTTCTCTGAATTGAAAACCCCTGGCATGGCGGCCCTCCTGCCAATAAAAATAATTCCCCCCGTTTAAGTTCGCAACGTTTAAGAAGTTCTCCATTGAGCATATTAGCAATATCGGCCCTCACTGCAGGATGGTTAAAATACTTCTTATTGCTATTGATCGTCTCAATGCAGCGTTGATCAATATCAAAGCTTAGTAAGATTTCGAATCCTGCACGTTTGAGGCCGAGGCCAAGGCCGCCTGCACCGCAAAAACTGTCAATACATGTATACTGTTCCATCCTTTATGACCTCCCGCGAGTTTTGATGCCTGCGATGACGCTGGAATATGAACTACTTACCGGAGCGGTAATCGACTTTGGACTCTCTGCTAATTCAGCATCCGTAGGCATCATGGACAGCAATTCAGTTATAACGCTTGCGGCAATAGCTGAAGAAAGCATAGGGGGAACCGCCTCTCCAATCTGCCTATATATATCGTCGGATTTGCCGCAAAACTCAAAGCCATAAGGAAAACTTTGAAGGATTGCCGCTTCTCGCGCAGTAAGTCCACGATCTTGTTCTGGGTGAATGTATCGTCCGCTGGCCGGATTCCTTGCATAATGGGTGATAGTGATTGACGGCTTGTCCCAGAAAAGGCGACCATACACATCAGAAAACCCTTTTATTTTGTCTAGACACTTTGGACCTACTCCGGCCGGTCTATTTCCACCATCGTGTGGAACCTGCTTGATAACATCGATCGTGCTTTGCTTATGTGAAGCACTTTTATGCAGTGGGTCATCTGGAGATGCAACTCCTGCTGCAACAGCCGGCAAATACGCAATAGCCTCCCGCACTGTTCTATAATCAGAAGACTGCAAATAACCTTCAGGCAACAAGAATTCTTTTTTCATTCCAATTACGATGGAGCGAAAGCGCTCTTGTGGAACTCCAAAAGCAGCAGCATTGTAAATATTTGCTTTTATTGTATATCCATTTTCCTCATAACATGTTTTTGCGGCAGCAAAGTATTTCCAATATCGAGAAGATAGAAATTCAGGAACATTTTCCATGA
Organism: uncultured Eubacteriales bacterium; assembly: GCA_900549105.1. GTDB lineage: Bacteria > Bacillota > Clostridia > Lachnospirales > Lachnospiraceae > Frisingicoccus. The sequence continues at coordinate 1,793 of URND01000116.1, read as the reverse complement.
TAATTACATCCGGCTGGACTTTTTTTACAATTTCTGCAAAAGCCATAATCAGGCTGTTTCTAACATCATCTTCTTCATTCCAATTTTTTTTTCGATGAGAAGAAAAACCCTGACAAGGAGCACAACCTATCATGATCGTTGGCTTGCTGCTATCATATCCGATTTTTGTCAAAAATTCATCAAGTTTTCCGTTTTCAAAAGCCAAAGTAGTAATATCTTCGTGAATAATGGGCGTGCCGAAGTTATGACTGTATGTTGTTGCAGATATTTCGTTAATATCGCAACCTCCAAGCATTTTTATTGCTGGAAGCACTCCATTGAGAGCAGCAAATCCCAAAGAAGTCCCACCGGCGCCAGAGAAAAAGTCAATTAGTTGAATAGGATTATTTTTATATGACGCGCTATCCATTGGGTGAAAGTCTTTCAACGAGTTTTGCACCATCAAAGTTAGTTCCCTAATATATTTTCTAAAATCATTAGACTTATCGTAGCTATGCAAAGCGTTTATCATAAGCTCAATCCACATCGCAAAAGTCTCCTTACTTATCGACCGTTTCCATAATATCGTCTAAATGGCAGTTTAGAGCTTCACATATTTTCATCAATACGTCCGTAGTGATGTTATCGCCCTTACCAAGCTTGGCAATAGAAGCAGAACTAATACCCGCTAGATCGCGAAGATCACTTTTTTTCATGTTTTTATCGATTAGCATTTTCCACAATTTGTTGTAGCTGATACGCATAACCATATCCTCCTTAATGAATCCCCATCATCATGTCATAGTGCTGTTTCTGATTCATGGATTCAAAAATCATCTTGAATATATTCCGGCACTCCTCGGCATCGATGCAATCCTCCACAAAATCCATTCCATCGTGCATCCCCATGGAGCTGGCGTTTATATAGGCAAGCATGGCGGCGGCCAGCTGGAATTTTTCTTCGTCGTCATTACCGTCCGCATCCTTGAATTTTCCCTCAGCTTTGCCCTGAACCAGAATGGTCTGCCGCAGGCTCATGCTTTCGTAGCCGCAAAGCTGCAAGAAATAATACTCCAGAATCCGTCGGATGACGTTCATCAGTAATACTGCGGATTGCGCCGTTTTGTACTCGTCCCACAGGGCGGCATAGAAGTTTTTGACCGGGTTGACGTTCATGCGCTCTGTTGGGATATTCGGATTAACGGCATCGCACAGCTTGATCGTGGACCGGGAGTCCAGCTTCCGAATCAGATAGCACGAAACATACTCGTACTTGGTGAGATAACTGTAAGTAATTTCCCGGTGGAAATAGGTGTTGTGTGTCAGAATGAATATCTGCTTGATAAAGTTCCCGGCTATTTTTCTGTCCCTGTTATCGGCGTTGTTCCGGCAAACCTCAATCATCTCCCGAGCAAGGGAGCTGACAATGAACAAGGAGCCGCTGTCCATGCTGGAAACAGGGTCATCGATGACCACGATTTTATCTCGTGTTTCGCCTTCTGCAGAATCGCTTCCGTATACCAGATGATAAAAGTACAGGAAAGCAATGAAGTTCTTTTCGCCCTCGCTCAAATTGTCGGCAATGGACCCATCAGGGCGGCGCACCTCATACGCATGATCAGCACCGGCTTTCGGCTGGAGACTAAAGCCCTGCATTCCCGAATCGCGCAGCATGGTATTGATGCTATCCTTGGCAGTCTCTGTTTCGACCGTCTGCCCCCGCAAACTCTTAAGGTCAGCTTTGATGCGATCAAGAGCCGCTCGGTATGTTGCGATTTCCCCATCAAGAGCAACCAATTCCGCTCCGCTTTGTT
>URND01000115.1 GCA_900549105.1 uncultured Eubacteriales bacterium | reverse complement strand
CCCCTGTTACCGCCGTGAAAGGGCGGTGTCTTAACCGCTTGACCATGGAGCCTCAACGACAACTATCATACCATATCTTAATTCGTTTGGCAAGACATTTTTTTGTTTTTTCTGAACTTTTTTGTCGAGCTTTTCCGCCCAAAACAGATTTTTTCATAACATCCAATCTGCCGGATATATGGACGTTTACGGGGCGGCTGTCACCGCCGCCCCACAAATTTAAAATTCCAGATTTTTTCCGGTTTCTTTATCGAAAATATGAGCCACGCTGCCCTGGAATGTAAACGTAATCTCTTTTCCCATAGGGATAAATGAGCCGCTTCCGATTTTTGGAACGATGATAATCGTATCCTTTCCCTGGGCTGTCACATGATAATGGATTTCGCTGCCCATCATTTCAGATACATCCACGATTCCCCGGATGACAGCATCCGACTCTCTATCCAGCACTAAATGCTCCGGCCGAACGCCAAGCGCAACTGCCTGCGGCTCCACATTTTTTTCCAGCAGGCGCTGCTGTTTTTCTTCCGATAATACAACCGTCAATCCATCGATTTTGACTGCATATTTTCCATCTTCCTTTATCAATTCCGCATCAAACTGATTCATCCGCGGCATACCGATAAAACCGGCAACGAACAGATTGGCCGGATGGTCAAATACTTCCTGCGGTGTCCCCACCTGCTGGATAACGCCGTCCTTCATAATAACAATCCGGTCCCCCAATGTCATAGCCTCTGTCTGATCATGGGTTACATAGATAAATGTGGTGTCGATACGTTTGCGGAGCTTAATAATCTCCGCCCGCATCTGATTACGAAGTTTCGCATCCAGGTTGGAGAGGGGTTCGTCCATTAAAAGCACCTTTGGATTTCTCACAATCGCCCGGCCAATCGCCACTCTCTGTCTCTGGCCGCCGGAAAGGGCTTTTGGTTTTCTGTCCAGATACTCGGTAATTCCAAGAATTTCCGCCGCTTCTCTGACTTTCTGTTCAATCGTCGCCTTATCGACTTTTTTCAGTTTTAACGGATAAGCCATATTTTCAAATACCGTCATATGCGGATAAAGCGCATAACTCTGGAATACCATGGCAATATCCCGTTCCTTTGCCGCCACATCATTGACCCGTCTATCGTCAATATACAAATCGCCGGAAGATATCTCCTCCAGTCCGGCGACCATCCGAAGTGTTGTGGATTTTCCACAGCCTGAAGGCCCAACCAATACGATAAATTCCTTGTCCGCAATATCCAGGTTGAATTCCTGAACAGCAACAACGCCCTCTTCCGTCACCAGAAGATTACTTTTCTTTTCCTGTTCCCCTTTTTTACTTTTCTTTTTTTCTGTATTAGGGTATATCTTTTTAATATCTTTTAATTTTAAACTTGCCATTATTGTTCCTCCATCCCATACCACCGGATTTCATTTGCTCCCATATGAAGTTCAAAGCTGGTTCCATCCCCCCGGTATACGACTGTATCCTGAGGCTCATAGGTATTATTGACAACACAGTACTTTCCATTCTTCACGTAAGCATGAATTTCCACATTATAGTTTGTGCTGAACCACTTATAAATCTCATTTTCACTCCGGGCGCTCCAAAGAATACTCCGGTACAAAATCCGGCTGTTTTCAAAACTATATGGAAGACCGCTGATATAAACCGCACGGCCATTTCCGAAAATATTCACCGCCATTTGGACTTCCTTATCGCGCTGGACAAGAATCTCCGTCCCCTCAAAAGCGTAAATATTTTTCTTACCCTCGCCAAAATCTACCGGTTTCGTAATATCCGCGAGAATAAAATGGTCCGGATGCTCTTCCCAATTATATTTATCATAGTTTAAAGTAAACCCGGTTTCTTTTTCCACGCCAAGTACATTCGCAAGCTGGAAATAATGTCCCTGATACTGATGCCCCGACGGCTCACCCACACCGATAAAGCCGCCGCCATTATAAATGAATTCACGGATTCTGGCCGTCAAATCTGCGTCTTCCCACAGATAACCGCCGGTATGGGCCGTATCACCGTCGCCCACATTAATGATAACATCAATATCATCCAGAATATGACCATCTGCCCGGATATCATCAAAGGAAATAAATTTCACATCAAAAGCAGCGCCGGAAAGCGCTTCAATAACGCCTTCATAACTGTAATTCTGCTTCTGATACAGCGCATGGTGCACCATATGGCAGCCCCAGCTTCGTATTTTTCCCCAACAGTTTAATACAGCAACAGTCTTTACACAGTATGGCTCCGTTCCCCGGGTATTCTCATAAAGCTCACGGAATTCATTGCACACGCTTTCCACATAGTCGATAAAATCCGGGAACTCCAGCGCCAGTTTGAGATAACCGCCGTATCCAATACGGTCAATCGGACTTCTCAAAATCGCCCTCCGTGCCGTCACCCAATTTATTTTTGCTTCTTTGACAGGTTCTCCGCCGGCATGAAAAGTATCCGGGAAGAAATAAGGCAAAAACCGTCCTTCCGTGTATTTTGCCCCGGAAATGTCGGATATCAGCCGAAGCGTACTTCCGTTGCCCACGCTGCCGACAACCGCATCCAGGCCAATGGATTCAAATTCAGGCATAAACGGCTCTGTGCCAATCCAGTGGTCTCCCAGAAACATCATTGCTTCCTTACCGTATTCATGGGTGATATCCACCATTTCTTTTGCAAGTTTTGCCACCTCGCGCCGTTGGAAAGCCTGAAAATCTTTAAACTCTTTACTCGGAATACGGTACTGGTTATTATAATAGCCCTCGTCAATAATATATTCCGGGCGGAATGGATAGCCAACCTCTTTTTCAAACTGCTTCAGAATATAAGGACTTACCGATGCAGAATAGCCATACCAATCCACAAACTTCTCTCTTTTGAGTTCATCAAAAATTAATGTAAACTGATGGAAAAATGTTGTATATCGAATCACATCGACATAGGGATGCTCCTCGCAGAACTTTCGAAGCCGCTCCATCGAATATTTATGGGTCTTTGGCTGTCTTACATCAAATGTAATCTGATGTTCAAAATTCTTCCAGTCATTAGTGACCGCATTGTACATATGTACCGGGTCCCATATAATATAAGCCAGAAAGCTCACCGTATACTCATGAAACTTCACCGGATTCTCTATAATAACACTGCCGCGCTCTTCCTCATAATGCCACTGATCTGCCGGAACAATTTCTCCTGCGGAACGGTCAATGACTTCCCACCACCGTTTCATATCATCCCGTGTATTCACCTGCATCAATTCGGCGGAAACCCCTTTCATCAGCTCGATTTCCAGCCTGCTGTCCACTGCCGTATGAAACCCGGTCATAATATAGCACTGCTGCACCTCATCCGGATTTTCCCTGGCCCACTTATTGTCTTTACGCGTCGTATAATATGTCGAATAAATTTTTGCCCCCGTATGAATCAATTCTTCCGGGAACTCTGTTCCATCGCAGTCTCTAATCGCATCGGCACCCCAACGCTTTAAAATTTCAATTGTCTCCGGCACCACATCCAAATTTGTCGGAATAGTTACACGCCCTGTTTTTAATGTCTCGTTTTGCTTCATGTTCCAACATTCCTTACTGATTATTTCTTATTTGGTGTCTCAAATGGTTTATTATAAATAAGCAGCGCTGCCAGCAATAAAATCACGCCCACGATCATAATGCCCAGGCCAGCCAGTTTTCCGGTCATTTTCCAGCCCGCGAAAACAAGAATCAGGCCCACGACAAAAAACAGCGCAATCAATACAACCCGGACTTTTACATGTTCTTTCCAAAATTCCATGGCTTCACCTTATCCTTTCAATCCGCCTACAGTCATTCCTTCGGTCAATTTGCTCTGCACGCAGATGTACAAAATCAATGTCGGCAGCATAACCAATACAAGTCCGGCATACATCATACCATATTCCGCCGCAGATTGCTGTGCCTGCATCAAATTTAACAGTCCTACCGGCAAAGTTTTCTGCCCTGTGGCCGAACTCATCAAAGTCATTGAAATAATATATTCATTCCAGAAAGACAGGAAATTAAATAAAATAATTGTAATAATCGACGGTTTTGCCATAGGGAAAATGATATCCCACATAGCCCGGTTATAGCTTGCCCCGTCAATATAGGCAGCCTCCTCATAATCATGAGGCAGAGTTGCAAAATAGCCGGAAAGCAGGTAAATGGTAAAAGGCAGCGCCGTCGCTGCATAAACAATTGCCAGTATGATCAGGTTATTCAGCAAAAATCCTTTGCCCATCATTTTTGTAAGCCACAAATCTCCGTCTCTCAACATTAAGAAAATCGGAACGACGATATAGTTTACATTAATGAATAATCCGGCCATAAAACAGCCATTTAAAAACTTCCGTCCCCGGAAATTAAATCTCGACAAACAATAGGCTGCCGGCAATGCTACCACCAGTAAAATGATTAAGGCCAAAGCCGTCACAATCACCGAATTCAGCATATATTCGCCCATTTTTGCCGTATTCCACGCATTTACAAAATTCTGCCAATATAAACCGGCAGGCAGAGTCCACGGATTTCCATAAAACTCACTGTTCTCTTTAAATGCAGCCATAAACACCCAGGCCACCGGGACAATAATCACAATAGCCAGTGTCAGCAAAGCCACATAAATAAATATTTTATATAAGCGTTCCGCGGAAGTGGATTCATTTTTATTTTTCATTATCCTTCCTCCTTAGAATTCCAGCGGTTCGCGTTCAGTTACCTTATTAACCAGTGCCGAAAGGGCAAAGGAAAACAGGAAAATCACAACGCCAATCGCCATACTATATCCATATAAACCGGCATCCTTCTGACTGTACATATAGTTCAGAGCAACGTTTGACGCCCCGTTCGGGCCGCCGGAAGTCATCGCCTTGACAAATAAGAATGCCATATTAATTGTCGAAATGATAAAAAACGTTAATGTTGTACGAATATTCGTCCAAATCAATGGAATGGTGATATGGAAAAATTGTTCGATGCGTCCGGCCCCATCCAGGCTGGCGCTCTCATACAAGCTCTGCGGCACGCTGGCCATAGACGCCATATACATAACCATATAATAACCGATGGCCTGCCATACCATGGCGATAATAACGCTGACCATAACAAGTTTTTCACCTTTCCATAAAATCGGATTACTCATATCCCGAAACAGTCCGATAATACTGTTTAACATACCATTTTCAGGTTTATAAACTGCGGAGAAAATACCGGAAATAACAACAACAGACAAAATATTAGGTATATAAAATATAACCCGGAAAAAATTCTGCCCCTTTATCTTTTCTCTTGACAAAATTCCTGCAAATACCAGCGCAAATGCAAAAGTAATGATAGTGACTACGACAACCAGCAAAATCATATTCTGCATGGACTGAATAAATTTCGTGTCCGAAATAAGCATTTGGAAGTTCTTTAATCCGACAAAAGTTTCATTCGGAGAATAGGCTCCTTTTTCATATAAGGACATCCGAAATACATTAAACGTAGGCACGATCATAAAAATGAAAAAGAGAATAACGGCCGGAGCAATACAAAGCGCTAAAAAGCCGCTTAACTTTTTATCCTTCTTCATAAACTATCGTCCCTTTCTTAAACTTGATTCCTGCATATTGAAAAACGACGGGCAGATTATCCTGCCCGCCGCCATTAAAATAAACACTTTTATCGACTATTTTAAATTAGCACGCATCTGATCGCTTGCTGCTTTGACGCCTTCAATCCACTGTTCCTCTGTTATCTCACCGGATACTAAAGAGTTCACAGGGTCAAAGAATGCTGTACGTACTTCTACGCCCGGAATAGCTTCGAATGCTGCGAAGTTACCCATAGCGGCTTTTGCTCCATTATCATAAATGGAATAGAACATTACGTTATCGCCTTCCAATTTATCAGCGATTCCAAGTACCGGCTGAATAGCGCCTGCACCTGCAAAAATTTCACATGCAACATCGCTGTAAAGGAAAGCAACGAACTGTTTTGCAGCGTCTACGTTTGCAGCGCCGGATGGAATCCATGCCTGTTCAAACCATGTATAGCTGTACTGGTCGCCGCCTTCTGCAACGGCCGGAAGAGCTGTCATACCCCATTCAAAGCCTTCAGCTCTCGGAGCTTCAGCCATCTCACCAACAATCCATGTACCATTTGGCATAAAGATTGCTTTATTGTCAAGCACTAACTGCTGATTCTGAGTGAAATCCTGGTCGTTTGCCTGAGCCGGTGTAATAGGGTTTGTATACTTAGCTAATTTAGCAACGATATCGAAGCAAGTCTTAGCTTCTTCCGTATCCCAGATACCTTCTTCATATTTTGTAGCTTTATCAAAGAATTCTGCGCCGCCGGCCGAATACATTAATGCATAGAAGAATGCATCAAAATAACCGGTTGTCGGATAAGTGAATAAGTAGATACCTTCTTCAAGGGCTTTATCGCCTAATTCCCACATTTCATCCCATGTTGTAGGAACTTCCCAATTCTTCTCTTTTAAAAGACCTGCGTTATAGAAGAGGCCGCAAGGAGAATAGAACATTGGTGCAAGATAAGTTTTGCCGTCGCCATAAGGATTTGTTAAAGATGTTTCTGTAAATCCGCCTGCAATCTTATCGGAAACAATAGCTTCCTCGCCAGGAACCTGCATGGATAACACATCTGTAATATCCGCAATGAGGTTGCCTTTGATGAACTGTTCTGTCAGAGCAGCTTCACGGCCAGTTGCAAGGTGAATAACATCCGGATAATCTCCGCCCTGCATAGATGGTCCAATTACATCTTCAAGATTCTTATCTGTTGTCAATTCAACTTTGATACCTGTCTGCTCAGTGAAAGCATCGCATACCTGCTGCCACATCTCTGAACCATAAGCGGTTTCAATTGCCGCAACTTTGATCGTGACATCTCCTGCCGCAGCCGTTGTTTCCCCGGCTTTTGTTTCTTCTGCCTTTGTTTCAGCAGCCTTCGTTTCTTTTGAGCCGCCGCCGCAGCCAACCAGAGCTGTTGCAACCATGGCTGTGCATAAAAGCAAACTTAATAATCTCTTTTTCATTTTTTCTCCTCCTTAAATGATAAAATAGTCGTTCCGTCTTTATAATCCTAGTATAGCCGATTCCTGATTCTATTCAATCGCTTTGTTGCTATCTTTTTTATATATATTGTTATTTTTCGTTTTTTTGTCCAATACATATATATTTTTAAATATTTTTTTATGCAATATGACTATTGGTATTGCCTGTTTTTAAAGACTATATTATAATCGAATTGGAGGGACTTAACATATGAGCACAAATCGCTATGATATTGCATTAAATAAAAATAAAAACATCCGCACCTCGGCCAAACTCCTCTATATCAGTTCGGCTAAATATGGCGGCGACTGGCACAGTACGCCCCACACCCACAACTGCTGTGAGCTGTTTTTTGTCACCGATGGAGTCGGCCAGTTTTTTATTGAAAATCAACTGCATCCTGTCGGCGCCAATGATTTTGTGATTGTCAATCCCCATGTTCTCCACACGGAAATGAGTTTAAATGCAAACCCCATGGAATATATTGTTCTTGGCATTGAAGATTTTGAACTCTCAGAGACAAACGCCTGGAATCAGCAATATTACATTGTAAACTGCCGTCCTATCCGGGATAAAGTTTTATTTTACCTTCAAAGCATGCTAAAAGAGATTGAAAATAAAGAGTTTAATCATGACATCATCTGCCAGGATTTAATGGAGATACTGGTCATACTCATTCTCCGCCAGACAGGATTATCCATGTCCATTGTCTCCGGTCCAAAAAAATCTTCACATTTATGCTCTGCCATTCGAAGATATATCGAAGCCCATTACCGGGAAAGCATTAATCTGGATACTTTAGTTGAGATAAGCCATGTCAGCAGATATTATCTGGTTCATGCCTTTACAAAGGAATATGGAATATCACCGATAAATTATATGATTTCCTGCAGAATTGAAGAGGCAAAACAACTCCTTAAAAATGACGATTACCCGCTCTCTTTTATCAGTCGGTTCCTTGGCTTTTCTTCACCAAGCTATTTTTCCCAGGCTTTCAAAAAGATATGCGGGCTTAGTCCAAATGAATACAGAAAACAGAGTCGAATCGAGAAATAACTGACTTTGTTTATTACTGAATATATTTTTTTACAATACAGCGCATCTGCTCCCATTTGCTTTCCATATCTTCCACCAGCTTAAACTGGGTGCGTGCTCTGTCCAGATTATGTCCCTCTCTGGAGGTTTTGAAGTACACGTCATTTTGCAAATAATCTGTGAGGAAACGCATGCCGCACTCATAGGTCATCATTTTTGCCCCCATAGGCAGCAATTCCAGTTCCTTCCTGGTAAGCTTCCCGTCACAGCCTTCAATGAAGCCCCTCGTATAAGCTTCGAAAAGCTCCATGCTGCAGCTCACCTTACTCAGATCCTGCTCATCCTCCTTGGCTGTACTGGCGCCAAAACGGATGGAATCCCCAAAATCATAGACAGCAAGTCCCGGCATTGTCGTATCCAGATCAATGACACAGATACCCTTGCCGCTGTAGTTATCAATCATAATATTATTTAACTTTGTATCATTATGGGTGACGCGTATCGGCAGCTCTTTTTTATCAATCAAATCCACGAAAAATCCGGCGTCACTCTCCCTGTCCAGAACAAACTGGATTTCTTTTGACACTTCGTCCGCCCTTCCGGCCACATCTTCCTCAACAGCCTTCTTAAAATTGGCAAGGCGCTGTTTTGTATTATGAAAATCAGCGATGGTCTCATGCAGCTTTTCCGCCGGGAAATCTGCCAGCAGGCACTGAAATTTTCCAAAAGCCAGCCCACTCTGATAAAAATCTTCCGGCTTCTCCACCATATCATAACTGGAAGCATCGGTAATAAATACGAAAGCCCGCCAATAATCCTCATCCGAATCTTTATAATAAGGCATATTATCTTTTGTCGGAATCACATTCAGGGTTTCACGATAAGGATTGCCTCCATTTTCCTCGATTTTTTTGTGGAGAAAAGTCGTTATATTTACAATATTCTCCATCAATTCCACCGGATGGGGAAAGACATTTTTATTCATCCTCTGAAGAATAACCCGGATATATCCCATCTTTCCAATTCCATAGGTCAACAGATATGTATCATTTATATGCCCGTTTCCCCACGGAATCAGCCCCATCAATTTCCCTTCAAACTGAAAATTTGAAGCGATACGTTCAATTCTCTCCTTTTCTTCCTGTGTCATTAAAGGCTACCTCCATTCATAGTGTTATTATATTAACACTGAAGTCCCTGCATGTCAAAAGTTTTTAGAGGGTACTTCCATATCCACGCAAAAAGACAGGTTACTCATATCGAATAACCTGTCTTTTAGCTCCCCGAGCG
>URND01000114.1 GCA_900549105.1 uncultured Eubacteriales bacterium | reverse complement strand
CACGTCTGGCCCGGGCATATAATCTGACTGTGCCGCCAAGCGGACGTACGCTGTCCGGCGGTCTTGATCCGGCAGCGCTCTATATGCCGAAAAAATTCTTTGGCGCCGCCCGGAATATGCGAGAAGGCGGCAGCCTGACAGTGCTCGCAACGGCCCTGGTGGAAACCGGAAGCAAGATGGACGACGTTGTCTTTGAAGAATTTAAAGGGACGGGCAACATGGAATTGGTGCTTGACAGAAAACTTTCAGAAAAACGGATTTTCCCGGCGGTGGATATCGCCCGTTCGGGGACACGGCGGGAAGAATTGCTTCTTTCCCGGGAGGAGCTGGATGCGTCCTATGCGATGCGCAAGGCATTGAATGGTATGAAATCCGATGAGGCGCTGGAGCGGATTCTGGATATGTTCATGCATACGGAGGATAATAAAGCCTTTGTTTCCATGATGAAGCGGACAAAGATATTTTAAAGGATTTTTCATTAAAGAATTTAGAAAAAAAGCTTGAAAGCAGGGGCCAATCATGCTATAATGAAAAAGCTGTTTTTATAATGAACAAAATTGATTCGTCAGTTTTATAATTTATAATGAGAAAGTTCGAGCGAGGTGAAAAACATGAGAGAAGGAATTCATCCAAAATATTATCAGGCAAAAGTAACTTGCAACTGCGGTAATGAATTTGTAACCGGTTCAACAAAACCAGAAATTCACGTAGAAATTTGTTCTAAATGCCATTCTTTCTATACAGGTCAGCAGAAAGCTGTTGCAGCTCGTGGCCGTATTGATAAATTCAATCGTAAGTATGGTATTACTCAGGAATAAGAGGAATGTTACAGGTAAGGTTGAGGTTTTTTTAAAATCTCAACCTATTTTTCTATAGAGGTATGATATTATGAAGTATGCAAATATTGGCGGTCAGGCTGTGATGGAAGGGGTTATGATGCGCCATAAGGACCGGTATGCGGTGGCTGTCCGTAAGGAAAACCATGAAATCGAAGTGAAGTCGGACACCCATATCAGCTATGGGAAGCGGTTTCACGTTTCCGGGATTCCGATTATTCGGGGGGCCTTTGCCTTTGTCGATTCCCTTGTTCTCGGGATGCAGACGCTGACATGGTCAGCCTCTTTCTTTGAGGAGGAAGAACCGGCGGATGCCGCTGGCCGAAAGAAAGAAGCGGCGGCGGAGGTTTCCGGCAAAAAGGAGGAAGAAGCGGCGGCAGATTCGGATAAGGGCTTTATGGTTTTGACGGTGATACTTTCCCTGGCCCTGTCTATCGGATTGTTTATGGTCCTGCCCTTTTTTATTTCAAATATATTCCGGCAGGCAACGGACTCCGGTTTGCTTCTTGGAATTATCGAGGGCCTTGTCCGGCTGATGATTTTCATTGCCTATATCGTGCTGATTTCCAGGATGAAAGATATTCAGCGATTATTCATGTATCATGGGGCAGAGCATAAAACGATCAACTGTATCGAACATGGTGAGGAGCTGACGCCGGAGAATGCGGCGAAATATTCCCGGTTCCATAAACGGTGCGGCACAAGCTTTCTGTTTATTGTTATGTTTGTGAGTATTGCGTTTTTTCTGTTGTTTTTTCAGATATTTCCGATAGAGAGCATGGTGTTGAAGGTTGTCTGCCGTATTTTGATGGTCCCGCTGATCGCGGGGGTGTCCTATGAGATTATTCAGTGGGCGGGACGCCATGATTCCGGGCTGGTATGCCTGGTGAGCAAACCGGGATTCTGGATGCAGAAATTTACAACAAAAGAGCCGGATTTGGAAATGCTTGAGGTGGCCATTGCATCGATTGAGGCTATTTATGACTGGCGTGAGTTTCAGAAGGAATTGGCAGAGTGAAGACATTAAGGCAATTACTAAAAGAAGGCGAACAGCGCCTTATGGAAAATCAAATTGAAAACAGTACCATGGAGGCAAGGTATCTGTTAGAATATATTTGCGATTTAAACTGGGCCCAGTATCTGCTGCAGGCGGATACGGAGGCTGATCCCCAGGAAGAGCGGCGGTATCGGGAAGCGGTGGAGCGGCGCTGCAGTCATTATCCGCTGCAGTATATTTTGGGAACGGCCGGATTTATGGGACTGGATTTTATGGTGAATGAGTCGGTGCTCATTCCGCGGCAGGATACGGAAGTGCTTGTGGAAACCGTGCTTGAAAAGGCAGATATTCCGGGCGGCAAGATTCTTGATATGTGTACCGGTTCGGGCTGTATTCTCATCAGCCTGATGGCCTTGGGAAGTTATGGCCGGGGCGTTGGTGCGGATATTTCGGAGGATGTGCTGAGAGTGGCGCGGATGAACGGCATATTTAACCGGGAGAACTGGGAAAAGAATGGCCGGGGGGCTAATGACATTTTATGGCTGCAGAGCAATTTATTTGAAAAAGTAAGCGGCCGGTTTGATGTCATTGTGTCGAATCCGCCTTATATTCCGGCAGCGGTCATTGAGACATTGATGCCGGAAGTGAGGGTATATGAACCGCGGCTGGCCCTGGAAGGCGCCGATGAAGGTTTGGAATTTTATAAAAAGATTGCCGGGGCGGCGGAAGCATACTTAAAACCGGAAGGCTGGCTGTTTTTTGAAATCGGCTGCGAACAAGCGGAAGAGGTTTCGGGGATTTTGATGGAAAATGGCTTCCGGGATATACATACGGTCAAAGATTTGGCCGGGCTCGACCGGGTGGTCTACGGAAAAAGATAGAAATCAAAGAAGATAGAAAGCAATTGGAGGAAAAATTATGTTTGACAGATTAGATGATATTTTAATCCGTTATCAGCAGGTAATGGAGGAGTTGAACGACCCGGAGGTGGTAAATGACCAGCCGCGGTTTCGTAAGCTGATGAAAGAACAGAATGACCTGGCTCCAATCGTAGAAAAATATACGGAATATAAGCAGGAAAAACAGAATGTGGAGGATAGTCTGGAACTTCTGGAGATGGAAAGTGATGAAGAAATGCGTGAACTTGCCAAGGAAGAGATGGCTGAATCCAAAAAACGGATTGGGGAAATTGAGCAGGAATTAAAAATTCTTCTTATTCCTAAAGACCCGATGGATGAGAAGAATGTTATCGTTGAAATCCGTGCCGGCGCCGGCGGGGATGAGGCGGCTTTATTTGCGGCGGAGTTATTCCGTATGTATTCCAAATATGCTGAAAAACAGCGCTGGAAAATCGATATGATGAGCGTTAATGAGAGCGGTATCGGCGGTTTCAAAGAAGTTGTGTTTATGATTAGCGGCAACGGCGTTTATTCCCGGCTGAAATTTGAGAGCGGCGTCCATCGCGTACAGCGTGTGCCGGAAACCGAGTCGGGCGGACGTATTCATACGTCAACAGTTACCGTGGCTATTATGCCGGAAGCCGAAGAGGTGGATGTTCAGTTGGATATGAATGATGTGCGTATCGATGTATTCCGTGCCTCCGGCAATGGCGGACAGTGTGTTAATACAACGGATTCAGCGGTTCGTATTACCCATATTCCAACGGGAATCGTTATTTCCTGTCAGGATGAAAAATCCCAGTTAAAGAATAAGGATAAGGGCCTGAAGGTTCTGCGTTCCAGACTTTATGATCTGGAATTGGAGAAAAAGAAAAAGGAAGAGGCAGCCAATCGTAAAAACCAGGTTGGAACGGGCGACCGCTCAGAAAAAATCCGTACGTATAATTTCCCGCAGGGACGGTGTACGGATCATCGGATTAAACTGACATTACATCGGCTGGACGATGTTTTAAACGGTGATCTGGATGAGATTATTGACAGCCTGACTGCAGCGGACCAGGCCGCCAAGCTGAGCAACATGGAGGAAGAAGGTTAAATCAGATGATATCTAAAAGCATGACACAGTTGGTTCAGGGGAATTCGGTCATCCGCGCTTTATTTGAAGAGGGCAAAGAGATGGCTAAAGAAGTCGGCGCGGAAAATGTGTATGATTTCAGTTTGGGAAATCCGAGTGTTCCGGCCCCGGAAGCTGTGCGGACATCTATGAAACAGATTTTGGACAGCGGTCATTCGCTGTATGTGCATGGCTATATGAGCAATGCAGGCTACGAAGAAGTTCGGGAAGCTGTGGCCTCCTCTTTAAATGAGCGGTTCGGAACCAGCTTTGACTGGACAGGAATTCTTATGACTGTGGGCGCTGCCGGCGGTTTAAATGTTGTTTTGAGAACGATTATCGACCCGGGAGATGAGGTTGTCTGCTTTGCGCCGTTTTTCGGGGAATATACAAATTATGTCCATAATTATCAGGGAAATCTGGTCGTCATTCCGCCGAACCCGCCGACATTTCAGCCGAATGTGGAAATGCTGGCAGGGAAGATTACGGAAAAGACAAAAGCACTGATCCTCAATAATCCGAACAATCCGACGGGGGTTGTTTATTCCGAAGAAACACTGGATAGACTGCAGGCTATTTTAGCGGAAGCAGAGAAGCGGATTGGTCATTCTATTTATGTGATTTCCGATGAGCCTTATCGTGAGCTGGCCTATGACGGCGTGAAAGTGCCGTTTATGACGAAACATATCCGAAACTGCATCATCGGTTATTCCTTCAGCAAATCCCTTTCTCTGCCGGGAGAGCGGATTGGCTATCTGGCCGTTCCGAAGGAAGCGGATGGCTATCAGGAATTGGTTGAAGGGCTGGCGATTGCCAACCGGGTCCTCGGCTTTGTCAATGCGCCGTCGTTGCAGCAGCTAATGATAAAAGAATGTTTAAATGAACGGACGGATGTGGCTGCTTATGATAAAAATCGAAGGTTTTTATATAAATCTCTGAAGGATTTAGGCTTTGAATGTGTGAAGCCGGAAGGGGCTTTTTATCTTTTTGTAAAATCTCCGGTGGCAGATGAAAAAGAATTTGTCGCAGAGGCAAAAAAACATCATTTGCTGCTTGTCCCGGCCTCCAGCTTTGGCTGTCCGGGCTATGTGCGTATTGCCTATTGTGTATCCTATGAGATGATTGAGCGTTCCCTGCCGTCCTTCAGGGCTCTGGCAGAGACCTATTTTGACGGAATAAATGACTTGAAATAAGAGAGGTTGTGATACGGATGAAGACATGGAGAAATTTTGTGCGCCGGGTTGTGCCTTATACACCGGGTGAACAGCCAAATCAGCCGGGAATGATTAAATTAAATACCAATGAGAATCCCTATCCGCCGGCGCCGGGGGTCGTTAAGATGGCAGAACATCTGGAAACGGACAGATTCCGTCTTTACCCGGATCCGACAGCCGGCGTGCTGACAAAAGCATTGGCCGAATTTTACCATGTGGCGCAGGCGCAGGTGTTTGTCGGCGTGGGCTCGGACGATGTTCTGGCGATGGCTTTCCAAACCTTTTTTAACAGTGATAAACCAATCTTTTTCCCGGATATTACCTATTCATTTTATCCGGTTTGGGCGGATGCCTTTAAGATTCCTTATGAGACAAAGGCCTTGGATGAAAATTTCCGAATCCGAAAAGAAGATTACTATGGGGAGAACGGCGGCGTCATATTCCCGAATCCAAATGCTCCGACATCTGTCTATGAAGATTTGGATTTTGTCGAGGATATTTTAAAACACAACAGGGATGTCCTTGTGATCGTGGATGAAGCCTATATTGATTTCGGCGGAAAATCTGCTCTGGCTTTGATTGAAAAATATGATAATCTGCTGGTGGTGCAGACATTTTCAAAATCCCGTTCCATGGCGGGAATGCGGATTGGCTATGCCATCGGCAATGAGGAACTGATTAAAGCGCTGAATGATTTTAAATATTCATTTAATTCCTATACGATGAATCAGACATCCTTAGTTCTCGGGGCGGAGGCCGTTAGAGACAGGGATTATTTTAATGAATGTCTTGAGAAAATTATGCGTACCCGCTCCTGGGCGGCAAAGGAATTAAAGGCTCTTGGGTTTGAATTTAATGAGCCGTGGGCGAATTTTATCTTTGCAACCCATCCAAAGTATCCGGCGAAGGAATTGTTTGAGGCGCTGCGGAAAGAAAATATTTATGTACGATATTTCAGCCTGCCTCGGATTGATAATTATTTGAGAATTACAGTGGGAACCGATGCGGAGATGGAAACGCTGATTCATTTTCTTAAAGATTATATGAAATAGAGAAAAATCCTCTCAACAGCGGGACTGTTGGGAGGATTTCTTTGTGGGTATTCGGATGCCTGAATTTGTATTACACATGAATGGAGGTGAGATGCGTGAAGCAGGAAGTGCGTGTATCGGTGAGAAATCTTGTTGAATTTATCTTGAGGAACGGGGATATCAGCCAGAAAATGGGGGCCATGCAGGATGTGGACGCCATGCAGGCCGGGAGCCGGGCCCACCGGAAACTCCAGAAACAGGGCGGCAGTAATTATCAGGCGGAGGTCAGCCTGAAACGAAAGGTGGAAGTCGACGATACATTGGATATTCTGGTGGAGGGCCGGGCCGATGGAATCATAACCAATCCGGCGGATACAAAGGATATTATGGTGGATGAGATCAAAGGAACCTTCACAAAGCTGGAAGCCATAGAGGAGGCGGATATCCTCCATGTGGCTCAGGCGGACTGTTATGCCTGTATTTACGCCAATCTCCACGAACTGGAAAAGATAAAGGTGCGGATTACATACATCCACCTGGAAACAGAGGCGGTTAAAACCTTTGAGTTTGAGCGGACAGGGGCGGCGCTGGAAATCTGGTTTCACGATTTGGTGCATCAGTATGCCCGATGGGCGAAGTGGCAGATTCAGTGGCAGGAGCTTCGGAATCAAACTATAAGCGCCCTGGCATTTCCATTTGAGTACCGTCTCAGCCAGAAGCGGATGATGAACGGGGTCTACCGTTCCATTGATGAAAGCAAGAATATTTTTATTCAGGCGCCGACGGGCACCGGAAAAACGCTGGGAACCCTTTTTCCGTCCATCAAAGCCATGGGCAGCGGAAAGTGCGGCCGTATATTTTATCTGACAGCGAAGACGATCACCCGCACGGTGGCGGAGGATACGGGAAAACTGCTGCGGGGAAAAAGTCTGAGGATGGAATTTATTACCCTGACAGCCAAAGAAAAAATATGTCCCCTGGAGGAATGTCAGTGCCAGCCGGAGTTTTGCGAGCGGGCCAAGGGGCATTTTGACCGGGTCAACGAGGCTGTTTTTGATATGATCAATCATGAGGATGCCATCGACAGGGCCTGTATTCTTGCCTATGCCGAAAAGCATCGGCTCTGCCCTTTCGAATTTCAGTTGGATGTAGCTCTCTGGTGCGATGTGATTATATGCGATTACAATTATGTATTTGACCCGGTGGTTTATCTGAAACGGTTTTTTACGGATGCGGCGTCAAACATGGTATTTCTTGTGGATGAGGCCCATAACCTGGTGGACCGGGCAAGGGAAATGTACAGCGCGGCCCTTTACCGCAGGGATTTTGATAAGGTGTATCGAAAGTTAAAGCCGGTCCGCCCGAAGATTGCCCGGAAGGTGCATAAGTGCGGCCAATATTTAAAGGATTATCAGGAAGAGCGGGAAGAGGGCGGCGGACGGTATGCGGTGGTTAGAGAGGTCGGAAAATTTGTTCTGAGCCTGATGCGCATGGTTTCGGATATGGAGGATTATCTGAGAGAGGATATGGAGCCGGACCTTCGGGAGATGGTGACAGATTTGTATTTCGAGGCGCGGCGTTTTATCAACACCTATGATTTGCTGGATGAGAAATATATTATTTATACCGAGGGTGAAGGCGGGGACGCCATGGTTAAAATGTTTTGCGTGGACCCGTCGGGGAATCTAAGCGAGCGGATTGGAATGAGCCGGAGCTGTATTTTCTTTTCGGCCACATTGCTCCCGGTTCAATATTATAAAGATTTGCTCAGCGGAAAGCCGGAAGCGGATTATGAAATGTATGTGGACTCTCCCTTCCCTACAGAAAATCGGTTGATTTTTACGGTAGATGATGTGAGTAGCCGTTATACAGCGAGAAATCAGGGCCAGTATGAGCGGATTGCCGAATATATACGGAAAATTATCCGGGGGAAAAATGGCAACTATCTGGTATTCTGCCCCTCCTATGCCTTTATGGATAAAGTATTTGACGTATTTACCGAGAGGGAACTGTCCAAGGCGGGCCACGGGCTGCAGGTATTCCGCCAGGAGAGCGGCATGGATGAGGATGAACGCCGGGCCTTTCTGGAAAATTTCAGGGAGAAGCCCCATGAAACGATTTTAGGCTTCTGTGTCCTCGGCGGTATATTTTCCGAAGGTATTGATTTGAAGGCGGACCGGTTGATTGGCGCGATTATTGTGGGCACCGGACTTCCGGGCATTGGCAGTGAAAGAGAATTATTAAAGTCCTATTTTGAAGAAAAAAAGGGACGGGGATTTGACTATGCCTATCTCTTTCCGGGGATGAACAAAGTGCTTCAGGCGGGAGGCCGGGTCATCCGCTCGGAGGCCGATAAGGGGGTGATCGCCCTGATGGACGAGCGGTTTAATTATAGCAGTTACCAGCGGCTTTTTCCAAGGGAATGGATACCTTTCCAGAAATTAAGCAGGGATTCGGTTGAGAAAAATTTAGAAAAATTCTGGACAGAACAGATAAATACTCTATAATAAAGTTAAGAAAGAAAATAAGGAGGTTATTTCATGGTAATCACAATTTGCATTGGCAGCTCCTGTCATCTGAAAGGTTCCAGAAATATTATTCAGGGACTTCAGAAAAAAATTCAGGAAAATAATCTGGCTTCTAAAATTGAATTGAATGGCTCCTTTTGCACGGGTGAGTGTGAAAAGGGTGTGTGTGTAAAAATTGATGATGAATTGTTTTCCGTTTCGCCGGAAACTGTAGATACATTTTTTGCGGAAGAGGTACTCAGGAGGGTTAATTAGTGGCAGCAATTGGATTTAAGACGGCAAAATGCAAAGACTGTTATAAATGCGTGCGGATATGCCCGGTGAAGGCTATTCACATAAAGAATGAACATGCGCTTTATGTGGCCGATGAATGTGTTTTGTGTGGACGCTGTCTGGAGGCCTGTCCCCAGGATGCCATTATTTATGTCAGTGACCTGAAAAGGGCGAAAAAATATATCCAGGAGGGCTGTGTGACGATTGCATCGCTGGACCCTGCCTATCTGGGCGTTTTTGGAGATACGGAAAAGGGTACGGGACAGCTCAGGGGCGCTTTGTATAAACTGGGTTTTACCCATATCCGGGAGACAGCGGAGGGTGCGACCCATGTGACAAAAGCTTATGAGTGTTTAATCCGGGATGGGAAAATGAACAACATTATTACGACATCCTGTACGGCGATTAATGAACTGGTTGAAAAATACTATACAGATATGATTCCTTATATGGCGCCGATTGTTTCTCCGATGACAGCCCATGCTATGATGCTGAAAGAAGAATTCGGCCCGGATGTCAAGGTGATATACATAGGAAGCTGCACGGCCAGAGGGCGCGAGGCAGTGCGCGAACGGTGCCGGGGAACCTATGTGGATGCGGTTCTGGATTTCCAGGAACTGCGAACATGGCTTGCCGAGGAGAATATTGATCTGAATACATGTGAATTTTACCCTCGGGAAGGTACCAATGCAATGGTCAACGGTCTTTACGGTGTCAGCGGCGG
>URND01000113.1 GCA_900549105.1 uncultured Eubacteriales bacterium | reverse complement strand
AAAATAAGGTACCATAGGATTAATAAAAGCAGTAAAGACCAATATCTATCAGAAGTTATTTCAATAGATCAAAACGGAAAGGAGTTAAAAATAGAAGATATCTTAGCTGATAAGAGAGTAAATGCAGACGATACTAACGAACAAGAAATGTTGGAAATATTATTTGACGCACTTACAATAGCTCTAAATAAATTAGAGCTAAGGGAAAAGATAATTTTGTTGTTAAAGTTATAGAAAACCTGTAAATAAAATTTGAAAAATTGGTTTAGATATGATATAATTCTAATGTTAAAGGTAAAAGTGCCTTTCGAAACAATTTCGGAGGGTAATTTTTAATAACCTCCGAAATAAATTATTAAAAGGAGGAATTACACATATGGACAACAAACTAGTTATTTTTGAAGAGGAAATGGCTATTTGCTATATGCTGGATAGGCGGAAAGCAAAAAATGCTATGAATGAACTTTCAAAAAAATTGCCAGATGGAGCAATGGAAAAACTGAAACAGGAGGAAATTGATTTAAACTTAATAATAAGTGAGGCAAAAGTAATTAATTTTCTACCGCTAATAGAGAATAAGCCGTATATACTACAATATACTCTAGAAGGCGGAGATGTGAAAGAACAGGCTGCAGACCAGTATGGACCGGAAATCTGTAACATGCTAAGCACAGTAATCCAAAAGGCAAAGGAAAAAGAAAGTAAAATTCCAAGTCAAATGAGATTATCATGGAAAAACCAGAAAGACGAAGGCAAATATTTGGAAAGGAAAGATGTAAAAACAACTTTTGAGCAACTAGCCCGATATGATCCATTGAATAATGATATAGAGAAGAAACTTCTAAGTTTAACTCCATACATTCAAGAGATTTATATTGACTGGGATGATAAATCAGAGGAGGTTGGAATTTATTATGTAAGTCTTTTGGAAGAAGATATGGCATGGTTGCAGATATCCAAATTAAATAATATTTGGAAGACATTAAAAAGTATGTGTAAGTAAAAAGGGAACTAGTGCCGTTTTGTACGGCACTAGTTTTCTTTTTTTGCTCTATTGACTTTAATATAAAATGATAATATAATACAAAAAAGAATGTCCAAAAAGAACCGTCCCTTTTGGACACTTTTGGACAAAAGGAGAGAAATAAATAAAAATGTCAAAATTTGTACACTTACATATACATAGTGAATTCAGTCTATTAGACGGAGCAAACAGAATAAAAGATTTGCCAGTAAGAGCAAAAGAATTAGGAATGGATTCAATAGCGATAACAGACCATGGAGTAATGTTTGGAGCTATTGATTTTTATAAAGCATGTAAAAAAGAAGGTGTAAAGCCAATAATAGGATGTGAGGTATATGTTGCACCACGTTCAAGATTGCAAAAAGAGCCTGGAATAGACAACCATTACTATCACTTGATTTTACTTGCCAAAAATAACGAAGGATATAAAAACTTAAGTAAATTGGTATCTTTAAGCTTTGTAGATGGATATTATTATAAGCCACGTATAGACAGAGAAATATTAGAGCAATATCATGAGGGACTAATATGTTTAAGTGCATGTCTAGCAGGAGAGGTAAACCAAGCTTTATTAAGTGGACAAAATGAGAAAGCAGAAGAAATTGCTTTATGGCATAAAAAAGTTTTTGGAGATGATTATTACATAGAAATTCAAAACAATGGAATAAGAGAACAAGTTTTAGCAAATCAAAAGTTGGTTCAATTAGCAAGAAAACTTGATATTCCACTAGTTGCAACAAACGATGCACATTATTTAAAAAGAGAAGATGCATATAACCACGAAGTATTGTTATGTATTCAAACTGGAAAAAGAATGAGTGATGAAGACAGAATGAAATTTGACACAGATGAGTTATATGTAAAATCACCAGAAGAGATGTCAGAATATTTCAAAGCATTTCCAGATGCAATTGAAAACACAGTAAAAATTGCAGAAGAATGTAATGTAGAATTTGAATTTGGACACACAATATTGCCAAATTATGATGTACCACCAGAATATCCAACACATTATGACTTTTTAAAAGAATTGTGTGACAAAGGACTAGAAAAAAGATACGGAAAAAATCTATCAGAAGAAATACAAAAAAGAGCAGAATATGAATTAGGAATAATCAAAAAAATGGGATATGTTGATTATTACCTAATAGTATGGGACTTTATACACTATGCAAAAACAAATGGAATACCAGTAGGCCCAGGAAGAGGTTCTGGTGCAGGTTCTATTTTGGCATATGCAATTGAAATAACAGATATTGACCCAATAAAATATGGATTGCTATTTGAAAGATTCTTGAATCCAGAAAGAATAAGTATGCCCGATTTTGATGTTGACTTTTCAGATGAAAGAAGACAAGAGGTTATAGACTATGTCGCAAGAAAATACGGACATGACCACGTATCACAAATAATAACATTTGGAACAATGGCAGCTAAAATGGTAATAAGAGACGTAGCAAGAGTTTTAGACTATCCATATTCAGAAGCAGACACTTTAGCTAAAATGATACCAAATGAAATTCATATAACAATAAAAAAAGCATTAGAACAAAATAAAGAATTAAGAGACAGATATGAAACAGACGAACAAACAAAGAAAATATTAGACATAGCAATGGGGTTAGAAGGAATGCCAAGGCAGGCATCAACACACGCATGTGGAGTTGTTATAACAAAAGACCCAGTAGATACATATGTGCCACTTTATGTAAGAGATGGACAAATAAACACCCAATACATAATGACAACACTTGAAGAATTAGGACTTTTAAAAATGGACTTTTTAGGATTACGAAACTTAACAGTAATCCAAAACACAATAGATATGGTAAAAGAAAATCATGGAATAGATGTGGAATTTGACCATGATATGTCAGATCCAAAAGTATATAAATTATGGCAAGAAGGAAACACATCAGGAATATTCCAATTTGAATCACAAGGCATGACAAACTTTATGAAAGAACTAAAACCAGACTGTTTGGAAGATTTGATAGCAGGAGTTTCTCTATATAGACCAGGGCCTATGGATCAAATACCAAGATACATCAGAGGAAAACAAAATCCAGGACACAATGAATATACACATCCAAGTCTTGAACCAATATTAAATGTAACATATGGATGTATGGTTTACCAAGAGCAAGTTATGCAAATAGTTAGAGATTTAGCAGGATACTCACTAGGAAGAGCTGACTTGGTACGTAGAGCAATGGGTAAGAAAAAACTTGATGTAATGGCAAAAGAAAGAGAAGTATTTATACATGGTCAAGTTGACGAAGATGGAAACGTAGTTGTACCAGGATGTGTAAGAAATGGAATAGACGAAGTTTCTGCAAATAAAATATTTGACGAAATGGCAGAGTTCGCAAAATATGCATTTAACAAATCACATGCAGCATGTTATGCAGTTGTATCATACAGAACAGCATATTTAAAAGCATATTATCCAGCAGAATTTATGGCAGCAACTTTAAATAGTTATTTAGGAAATTTGGACAAAGCACCTCAATATATTGATGAGTGTAAAAGACTTGGAATCCAAATACTAAAGCCAGACATAAACAAAAGCTTTGAAAAATTCACAGTAGAAGTTAATAAATCAGAAGCGGTTGGCAAAATTCGTTTTGGACTTGGAGCAATAAAAAATGTAGGAACTGTACCAGTAGAAAACATAGTAGCAGAAAGAAAAGAAAATGGAGAATACAAAAGCTTTACAGATTTTTGTGAAAGAATAGCAGAAACACAAGTAAACAAAAAATGTGTAGAAAGTCTAATAAAAGCAGGAGTATTTGACGAATTTGAACAAACAAGAGCAACACTATTAGCATCATTTGAAACAATAATGGACACAATTCAAAGTGGAAAGAAAAAAGGATTTAATGGACAAGTATCAATGTTTGATATAGGAACAGAACAAGAAAAAGAAGACGACGAAACCGTCCGGCACCCTGCAACAGCAGGCACAATCCATGTTCATCGGCGGCGCGGAACAGATCGCCGACGACGTGCGCGACCTGTTGAACGCGCCGGAGAACTCGAACGTCGACACGCTCGGCAACCTGCTGTACCGGCATAACCGTCAGGATCTAGCCGAAGCGACGGATCTGTATGACGCGATCGGCCAGCAGAAGGACATCGACACGATCCGCAGCCTCGCACGCGAATGGTATCCGCAAGCCATGCAGGCCGGCATCGAGGCGAGACGTGACGACCTCTCGTCCGGATTGGACAACACCGCGCGCGAGGTCGCCACCATCGAACGGGACGATCTTTCCGGCACGCAAGGCTGCGGCGATCTCAAAGCCGCGTACGAGACCGCGAAACGACTCGTGGACTCCAAGTCGGATGATTACGACGCTTTGACCAAAGCCCAGCAGAATCTGACCACGGCGATGAGCGGCTGCGCGACCAACCTCGATCCGACGAACCGGGAGAAAGTGTTCGGCCGACCGCAGGGAACCCTCAAGGAAGATAAGGAGTAGGAGAACATGGCCACCACGAACAACCGCTCTTGGAAAGCGCTACTGCCACGGAACGGCGGCATCGGAGTGTGCCCGCAGATCGGCAGGGTGAAGATCCCGCCCGTCTGCCCACGTTCCACGCTCAACCTCACCGGAGGCAGACGCATCAAAACCGTCCGCGCCTGCTGGTTCGAGGGCGACGAGGCGCGTTTCGTCTCCCTCATGCCGTCGACCGGTCGAATCCGCAAGGAATTGGAATCGTTGAAGGGCGGCGAGACGGTCGAATTCATCGGACGTCCCTGCGAATGGCATGACATGTCTGGGCAGAACTACTATATCGTCATCGTCACCGACATGGACATCATCATGGCAAAACGGCTAAGCGCTTGAAAAAATCAAGTAGATTCGGTATGACGTATGTCTGTTAGGCCAAAACATCGCGAGACACACGCCATACCGAATCACATGGAACCTGGAATGCGATCACCGTAAGGCAATTGCCTAACATACGAGTCCATGTATTCCCAATCGGGGATATACCCATCATCAGAAAAACGATGCTCCGCATCTATTATTGGATGACCATCTTCAGTCTTCTTGATGGGTAACTTGATTGTGAAATCCTTTTTGTAATGGGTATTAAGTTCCCGTCCGAATGCTTGAAACTTAGTTGATGCTTCAAGACGGATAAGCGTTGCGATAAATAGTTTCGTTTCCGTGGAGATGTTTTCCCTACTTCTGAGAACTGCGACATTCTGTGCTGTATAGAACGGCGCAGATTGCACGAAGCATGAACCGAGATAGCTTCCTCCTAGAGACAGAGTCATATCTCCAGCTAGGAATGCCTTCGCCCCGGGAACTTCATCAATTTTTGCCACCACACCATTGCCGTTACTATCGCGGGATACATAGTTATATTTAGGATGGCAGGTTTTTGTCTTTATCGCATCTATTCCATTACCCATACAGGCATCAAATAGCTTGCATAACAGAAAAGGTTTCCAATCAGAAACGTCAATTCTCTCATCCTTTTTCGCATCATTAGCTGTAGAAAGAGGTTTGAAGTGAAGTGTCTCCATATATTGCTGGATCCACTGCCAATCGGGTTGCCCATCTTTTGCAGGAAGCTTAATCCATGTGTTATTCATGTTATCAAGAGTCCATTTGCGACCATATGAAAACCGACATTTCTCATGTTTGAGCACAGCACAGATAAAAAGACCGGTCGCCGGGGTGAGTTTTCCGTATCTAGCACGCAGATATAGAGCATTCACATCATCTGTTGCCCAATAATCTTTAGGCTGGTAAAAAGCTTCTCCAACAGAACCGTTATAGCTTAGCGAAATCGTATTCCCTTTATGAATGGGGTCTTGGCTTATTTGATTTGAGACGCCATTATTGGAATCTATCGCCCCAATATATGGGGTTTTACCTTTTCCTGCTTTTACCTGTTCTTCTGCTGTGAGTCGTTTCCCCTTCTTAATTTCGAAAAGGCCTTCTTTCCCACCGAGTTTGAACCATTCCCATGCATCTATATCAAGCTTCATATACGCTCCCCGTCTTCACAAGATATGCCAAATAGTCGTTAACGGTTTGCTGAAAATCTTCTTCAGTAAGTGTTGTGTAATCAGTTTCCATATACGCTTCGCACAGCCATTCATCATCTTTCGTGACTGCATGCATGGCGCTGAAACCCGCTTTCACGGTTTTGTTACGATATAGATTAAGCCATTCCTTCTCGATTTTCTTCCATTCGCTATGACCATTGAAATCAAACTGTTCGACCCTGCCAAGGCCTTTCCTCTTAATGAATCCATCATCCTTATAAAAACCGAAGAATGTTTTGCGCCTAGGTTTTCCTGTGGCGTGATCAAAATGCGGCTTGTTTAACGTGAACAGCATACAGACAGCCTGTACTGCTGCACCTGGATAAAAAATCTCACTTGGCAAAGAGAAAACCGCATCGAGGGTGTTGTCCTGAAGCAGCTCCTCCTTCATCTTGGTTAGACGAGTACCTGTGCCAATGGCCGCAGCCATCGGCAGAAGGACAGCGAGACGGGTACCTTCCCACTTCTCGGCTTTAGCTATATCCGACAAGTATTTTACAAAAACCATGCCCTTGGTAGGGTCGGATTTGCCATTTTTCTCAGAAGATGTCCACTCTTTTTTATAAGCATCTGGGATACCTCGGGGCTTGGCATTATAAGGAGGGTTCATCAGAATCACATTTGGTTTCGCCCCGACAATGAAGTTTTTCAGATCGAAGCAGGATCCGAATTCGACATTGCTGTTGCCGTCCCCGTGAATGAGCATATTTGTGGTTGAAAGACCGTATGCCTTTTCCTCGTTCTCTATGCCAAATATATGTTCTTGCTTAATCTTGTCTGCTAGTTCCTTGAACTCAGCGTCTGTATGACCGTATCGTGCGTCGGCCAACTCGTGAACCATGGCTTGGACCAGGAAGGAGCCTGATCCGCAACAGGCGTCAAGGACCCTGTCCTTATAGGTGACCTCGGTGAGACGGGTCATGAAATCAGTGATATGGTCGGGGGTGAACGCTTGGTTCTTATCGGCCTTTCCCACATATTTGTTGAATGTGATGAAGAACAGGTTAAGGATGTCCTGACCCTCGGATGAATTGGAATCGATGAACCTATAAATTTTCATGAGGATAAAGGACAGTACCTCAAGCCAATCCTTCAGCGTAAGCGCCTTGATGTGCTGCTCTTCGAGCACATCGCGATTCAGAAGCTGGATTTTGATTTGCTTATTCTGGCTTCCGTCCAGTAGGTTTTCTAGCATTTCGCCAATGGCGTTTCTGATTCCTGAAGGGGTGAATTGAGACCATCTTGCTGCGAGTTTTTTCCTGGTCGTCTCATTCACTCGTCCACCGCTGCATCTCTTCTCTACTTCGTCCTTGACGAAAAGGAGACACGTTCCGACGAATTGGCTGCGATTGCGCTCGTCAATATCCTTCTTGTGAAGCATTTCGTTTAGCGCATAGGTGTTGCGCATCACGGCTTCGCGGTCGTTCTGACGATCCACCGCGAACAGCTTCTTGTAATGCGCCATGCAATCAAGGACTGTCTCCCCCGGAAGCAGATGGTCGTCGTCCACCTCGTCTTTCCATACACGAATCTTGTCATCATTGGTGTTGGCGAGTATCGCTATAACCTTTGCACCGCGATGCAGCGCATATTCCTCCTCAAGATAGGAGGCGAGCTGTTCGGAGTCGGAATCGACGAATTCCTGCTTAGTCTCGACAATCACGGTGTATGTTCCGGTGTCGTCCTTATCCACGAACCGGCGATCCAGCTTATAGTGATGTGGCTTAACGCCGCCTAGGGCCTCGGTCAGTTTGCCCAAATTACCGGCATCCTTGGCATAGCTCCACTCGTCCTCTTCTATATTGGCTGTTAGATACTCCGGACCAATGACATCAACAATTCCATGTCTGTTCATTCCAATCCCTCCCATCTCCGATTCACATTGCTTCTCCATGTTAGGTTTAATCCGCACCCGTCGATACCGTGTGTCGGTATACCCTCTGAAAGTGTTTCAATTGCATAAAAGCAGTAACTGTCTCCCGTTATTATTGTCTTTAGCTATAGTTTCAAAAGAAAGGCGATGGGATGAGCCCAATCGATGGCATGGATGCTGATCGGAATGAAACGTTTTTCTTGAATCTCGGTGCTTGGCCCCGTAGCTACGGCAATCCCCTCGAAGAGGCAAAGAAGCATCTATTAAAGCGTAAATGGAAATTGAGTTCCGAAGTTAAGAACTCATCATGCTGTTTTGAGAAACAGTCGACGCACCTCTATGTCCATTTCCTTGGATTTGCTGTGGTGACAGGTCAAAATGTGTCCACTGGTACTGTCATTGCCGATTGTGGTACGGAGTGGCTTGGCAACACTTCTCTTCCTGGAAGAGAAGCCAAAGTACAAATAATTGATGGGAACAATTGGAAAGAAGAGATTGCCCAAGCGGCAGCGGTCTTGGCATTAAAACAGCTAAGAGATTGGACTGCCGCTCCTACTTTTGGCGGGCAGGTCAATAGTTCGGATCGTCTCTTCCTTCAGCTTCAAAGGATCCATGAGCTTTTTCCTCCGAATGATGAAAAAGTAGAGGGATTATACGAGGAGAAACTTCATGAAGCTACGAGGCTAGTAGAGATAATTAGACGAAACGCTTCAGTGGAGTACCGTAGCAACAGATTCATTCCCATATTAAAGGCGATTGAACCGTTTGCGATTCCAGCGGGCACTTTCTTCGTTGGCTTAGGAACTAATAATGGCAACCAATGGGCATGGGTGTGCGCAGGTGTGGCATTCGGTGCTGAGTTGATTATACGTTTGTCTTTAAAAGCGTGTGATGTAGATGAAACACCTATTTTGCAGCTGTCTCACGAATCAGCGGAATCTGAAAACTAATTTTCTAGATTTTCCACCTTCGATGATGTCTCTTTTCATTACTCATTAACCAGCTGGTCTTATGGGACATTGATTTTGAAACGGGTTTTGGGACGCTTTTCACCGTCAAATTGAAGACTCCGGAGCATCGTACAAAATCTGTTTCAAAAACGGACGTTTTCGGAATAAGCATAGAATCTGAATGCAGATGAGGAATCATTTATTAGGGGCGTGCTATGTCTGCATAACCGGAATTAGACGATAACGTCCGGATTCTTGCGCATTTTCGGATTTCGGCCTTGATGGAAAGGGACATGGACCGTGCCGGGTACGATTTTCAGTCGCCAGACAATGAAAAACCGCGATTGGAAAGAGGCACGGAGCCAGACCCGCGGAAATCATACAGTTCGACCAGGCCATGTTCGAGACCAAGCTCGACACCATGGTGCGAGAGAAGGTCGAGCGGATCGTCAACGCGATGCTCGACGCCGAGGCGGACGAGATCGCCAACGCCGCCAGATACGAGCGCACTGGGGAGCGGAAGGCATACAGGGCCGGCCACTACGAACGCAAGCTCACAGCCAAAGCCGGCAGACTCGCTTTGAAGGTGCCCAAGCTCAAAGGCGAGGTCTTCGAATCCGCCGTCATCGAACGCTACCGGCGGCGTGAGCAGAGCGTCGAGGAATCCCTGATCGACATGTACCTGGCGGGTGTCTCCACCAGACAGGTCG
>URND01000112.1 GCA_900549105.1 uncultured Eubacteriales bacterium | reverse complement strand
TTTCTCTTCATATCCGCTTTTTCTCTGTTCAAAGTGCCGGCCGGAATCAGGAGGGCCGTCGATTTCCCACCGCCCAGAATGTCTCCGACCTTTGTATCACCGGCAAGCATCATCGGTCTGCCCCGCTGTTCATGAAACCCGGCCAGTTTTTCCATCCCGGACATCAAATCACACTTCACAACAAGGTTTGAGTATTCTCCCATTTTGTTTTCCACCTCCTGTTCTCTGGTCATCCGAACACTCAATAAGCTTTTTTCAACTTATCGATATCACCTTTTTGAACCATAATCTCATCGGCTTCCAGCAGCGCTTTTGACTCCATTGTTACCTTTACCGTTTTTCCGCTTTTAGGCTCTCTTCCCTCCAGCGTCAATATACCATTTTCATTCAGAGTAAAAGTGACCTCGATATCAGAGCCCTTTGGTATATCATCTGTGATTTCTAACATACAATTTCCCAATAAGTCATCCGGATTAATATCCACATACCTCTCGTTTGAGGTTGTTTCATATACTCTCAGATTAACCTTCTTCTGGTTCTCACAACTTGTAAAAAAGTATTTCTTTTTAGATATTGGAAGTTCTGCTGAACGGAAAATCATATTACAGATTTTTCGCTCGCCATCATCTCCCAACCGGGCAGCCAGCCCATAGCTTCGGGTACTGACTCTGTTCAAATGTTTTGGCTTGAAAGATTTCTTTACGGATAACCTTTTTTCTTTCGAGGTGCCGGATAATATCTTTGCATATACGGCCGCTCCCTTTGC
The DNA here is from genome assembly GCA_900549105.1 of uncultured Eubacteriales bacterium. Classification (GTDB taxonomy): domain Bacteria; phylum Bacillota; class Clostridia; order Lachnospirales; family Lachnospiraceae; genus Frisingicoccus. The sequence goes on along the minus strand of URND01000112.1, from coordinate 8,943 downwards.
AACCGCCTCATCCTGATCCTTCGCAATGATTTCTGTATCCGGGAATAATTTTCGAAGCAACTGCTCGATCTGCGGCATTCTCGTGGCCCCGCCAACCATAATAATCCTGTCAAATTCGCTGACGCCTTTATCAAACAAATCCAGCATCAGTTCCTGCACAACCTTGCGCACCCGTTCAAGCAAATGGGCTGTGCATTTATCGAATTCATCCCGCGTCACCTCCACAGGAACACGCCCCTGTTTGGTTGAAACATTTATTTTTGTTTTTTCCTTTTTAGAAAATGTTTTCTTCGCACGCTCAACCCCCATTAAAAGCGCCTCTTCATCATCCAATTGAAGGGTCTTTCCTATAAGATAGTTCTCTTTGATGTACTTTACAAATGCCAGGTCCCAATCTGAACCGCCAAGATGGATATCTCCGTTGATGGCAATCTCGTTAATCTCTCTCCCGGATACTTCGGCAGCCACAAGGTCCAGAGTGCCTCCGCCAAGGTCAAAAACTAAAACAATTTTATCTTTTAAATCATTCAATGAATCACAATGATATAAGGCCGCCACCGGCTCATCCAAAATGTCCCGAACATTTAAACCAGCCATTTTTCCCGCCTCTATCGTAGCCTGCCTGGCCTCGGAACTAAAATAGGCCGGAACTGTAATAACGGCATCTGTTATTTTCTCCTCCAGTTCTTCATAGGCGCTCTCAACGGCTTCTTTAAGAACCAGGGCAGATACCTGCTGCGGTGAAAAGGTTTTTCCATCAACAGTAATCGCCTCCTTACTGATTCCCATTTTCCGCTTAAAAAACATCGCTGTATTATCGGGATACAACAATGCCCCGTCCCGCGCTATGGAACCCACCGTATATGTCTCACTGTTTTCAAAATAAACTGCGGACGGGAGCAGATTTGTTCCTTCCTGATTCACACAGCACTCTCCGCGTTTTCCAATTTCATCATAATAACTGATGACTGTATTTGTCGTTCCAAGATCTATTCCTACTATTTTGCTTTGAAATCTTGTCATACATACCACCTTCCGGATCTATTTATAAATGCCAACGGCAACGTCAATTTTTTTCAGAACAAGTCCATGCCAACGGTAGCCGGAACTGTACACCTTGCAGATTACATTATCATCTTCTGCTCTGCCAACATTAATACGCTCAATAGGCTTCTGAATCTCAGGGTCAAATATTTCTTCAACCTGACATTCCACAATCTCCACACCCCTCTCTTCCAGCATGTCCGTATATTCATTAACATACATGGAAAGCAGGCGATATCCCTGGGTATGGGTTTGCTGTCTCTGTTCATAAATTTCCATATCCCTCAGCATGGATTCCCTCATTCGAATATAAGTCATCAGATACTGTTTCTCCTGATGGCGTTTCAGCTCCTGATATTCTTTATAATAAAGATTAAGAATTTCCTTCTGCCGGTTTAGCTGCTCGATAAGTTCATTCATCATTTCTTCCTGGCGCTCCATACACCGCTTCATTTCGTGAAACTGATGGATGTAATTTTTCCGCATATGCTTTTTGGTGATTCTATGATTTGGCATATGAGTTCCCTCCCTCAAATAACATTTGTAAATTTCCTATTAAAATAATCTATAAGTCTTTCCTTAGCCAGCTTCGTCTTTACAATACTCAGCCATGTAAGCATCGGCGTATCCGAATCCTCCGGGTCATACTCAAATCGTACCTTATCCCCATATCTCAGTGTTGTATCCAATGCAGCCGGCGTCCGGCTCTTATTAATATACGCATTTTTTATATGAAGGCCAACCTGTTCACCGATGGCAAAAGCAAAGTCAAGAACCGTTGAAGCCATATCAATTTCGTATTCTGCACCCGATGAATCATAGACAAGCATCGATGGAAGGGCCGCATCCATATGTTTCTCCAGCCATCGCGAAAGCGCTTTCGTGGCTTCCCGGGAATGAAGATACTCAAACCATCGAACCGTTGCATGGGGAATATCGCTTCCCTGATTCTGCTGATTGTAATCGGAGACAATTTCCACCATATCTCCGGGATTTAACCGGGTATAAATCGGCGTCCGGGATGTTCCGCCGTTCAAATAGGCATACTTTGCACAAATCCCAATATTGGCATCAATGGCAAAAGCAAAATCAAGAACCGTGGCGCCGTCAACAATAGACATGGGAGACCCATCCTTTCTGAATACAGGAATCATCTTCTGCTCCGGTCCTCCCGGCTCTGCCGTATTTACATACCCCAGTCCATTGCGAAATTCATTAAACTCCGAGGAAACCAATAAGCCATGGGTAAACTCCAAATGTTCTGTCTCAGACTGCACAAATAATCGATATGTATTGCCATACCAATCTTTCATGATATAATAGGTTTCATAATCATCCTGATGGTGACCGATAATCGTAAACTTATAAGGACTTTCATGAAGCCTGTCATAAAAAGCGAAAAACAAATTGTCCGGACTGTCCATATAAAAGTCACTGGAAATAAAATAAACATCAAACAATGGAACAACGTGTTTATTAAAGACCCCTTTGACATCGTCCAATGCGCTGAGTTTTCCTGATAACTCGGAATGAATACTGTCGATGCATCTTTCTTTAAAATCAAAGGATTCAACAAATCTTCCCAAACGTCCATCCTCAAGTACCATGCGCCGGCTTTCTTCAATCAAACCATAAGAGCCATAAAGCGTATCTTTATTTTTTCTCAAAATATCCGTATATGTATCTTTCAGTTCCCGATGCTGTTCAGGATTCTCAATCTGCAGGCAAAGATCTCCAAGGATATCCACAAGATGATGAATATGCAGCTTTTTCGCTGCCGGAATAATAATAGTCCGCGTATGATACGCTTTCGCCTTCTGCTGCTCTTCAGGGAAAGGCGAAATTGTCTGAAGATTATTGATTCTGTCTGCACACTTAATATATACCGCCTTCTTAACCCTGGCTCCTTCATTTAAAAACTTGACATCCGACATAATATCCAAATCGAGCTTCGACATAGATTCATCCGGCGCAAGCATCGCGCCGACGCTTGTCACTACATCGACAATATCCGCAATATTTAAACCAAATTCAGTCTCAAGTTCCCTTTTGGTGACATCGCAATCTTCGATAATATCATGAAGAATCGCAGCCGCAACCACATCGCTTTCATGGCCGCAATCGGCAAGAATTTTCGCTACCCGCAGGGGGTGCATGATATAGGGTTCCCCCGTCTTTCTTCTTGTATTTCCATGGGCAGTAAGCGCCAGAGTATAGGCCTTCTTCAGGAGTCCCACATCCGGAAGTCCATGCTTCTTCATCTCAGCAAGAATCAGCGCAAAGTACTCCTGGATATCGGCCCTCTCATTCGGAGTTAACGGTTTTGCCTGCTTTTGAGTTTTTTCTTCTGTTGGAGTCATTTCATTTCACCTCCGCACGCATATTCGCCTTCACTCTTTTTATATAATGATAGAACAGGTCATCATCAGTCTCGGACACAGTCACTGAACGGAACAGGTTCTTTTCTACAGTGTCATTGACAATCTTGTCCATATAATTTCTCACAAGCGTTTTCTTCTGCTCATCCGATAATTTAGAAAGTCGGTCACTCTCTTCGACATCTGCTCTGTAGAGTTCTGTTGTGAACTCAACCAAACCATCAATTGTATCATAGGTCTTAATTCTCGGATAATGCAGCAGTAAATGGGATGCTAATTCCTCCTCGGATACATCCAGAGAAGCATTGGCCAACGCAATATACTGAAGACATGGCTTTGAATCCCGCCCCTTTGAAACAGACAGCATTGTTCCAAGCCCGCCGATATATTGTCTCGAATTGCTGTCCGGCCGGTGGAAAATCATCTGTACCCTGTCCCTCGTATTCTCAAATCTGAGGTTAATATAAAAATGTTGGTTGGAAAATTCCAGTTCTCCATAATATACATGCTGCCCGCCGCCGGAATTGATAATCATACTGCGGCAGAAGGATGGATTTGCCTTACCATCTTTCAGTACATTTTTATAAAATGAATCGGCCCGCTCCTTGCTCATATTGAAAATGGCCATGACGCTGTGTTTGTCCGTCCTCGGATTCTTCTCAATATACATAATGCCGCTTACCAGCGAATCCCCATGGGTATGTCTCTCCCGTCCCCTAAGCGCTGATGTATCAAAATAATAAAACTGGTAAACGCCCAGGTACTTCATATCATTCGCAACCGGAAGGTTATCATCCGCTCCATTTTGGCACTTCTCCGTGACTTCAATATCCGTAAAAAGAAATTCATCAATCGAATAACCGAATCTCTTAACTACATTCGCCAGACAGGGAAACAGCGGCGGCATCTGCTCTCCTTTAAAAATTCTCGTCAACTGAGGCGCGCTAATATCCAGAATATCGGCCAAATCTTTTTGAACCTTAATATCATACTTAAACATAATATAATTCAAATTCTTCGAAATTTTTTCGCGTACTTCCAAATCATCAGCCACAGCCTGTTCCGCCGGAAGCTTATACTTTTTCCGAAGTTCGTTCATCCTTTTTTCGTCCGCCATAAAAAATCCCTCCTCATAATAACAGCTTCTATACTATCATTATAAGAAGGGAGTCTAGGAATGTAAATCCTTCACAATTTAATTATATTACATATTTGAAATTCGATTTCTTTTTTTGAAACAGGCGTGCCAGCGATTATTCCCGGCTTTATGCAGACTAACGTCCAAAGCCAACCTTCCTGAATACTTCCTGACACTTTTCCGATGCAATCGCATTAGCTCTCGACTTTCCTTTATCAAGAACTTCATCGACAAATCCGCTCTTTTCCAACTCTTCATATTTCTTTTGAATTGGTCTTAATGTCTCCAAAACGACCTCGATAATTTCCTTTTTGAAATCGCCATATCTTTCCATACCTTCAAACTTTTCAATGGACTGTTCCAACGGCGTTGTTGTTAATGCCGAATAAATAGTAATCAGGTTCGAAATACCAGGCTTCTTTTCTTCGTCAAACCATATTTTACCATCTGAGTCCGTCACCGCTCTATTTATTTTTTTCTTAATCTGACTTTCAGAGTCAAGCAAAAAAATCGAGCCGTTAGGATCTTCAGCCGACTTACTCATTTTTTTCTCAGGATATTGCAAGTCCTTTATTCTTGAGCCTACCTTTGCAATAATCGGTTCCGGCATTTTAAATGTCTCTCCATACCTGTTATTAAATCTCTGGGCAATATCCCGAGTCAGCTCGACATGCTGCTTCTGGTCCGCGCCAACCGGAACAATATCTGTGTCATACAATAATATATCCGCAGCCATCAGAACCGGATATGTAAACAGACCGCAGCCAATATTTGTATACTTTGAACTCTTATCCTTATACTGAGTCATGCGATTCAATTCACCCATATATGTGGTACATTCTAAAACCCAGGTCAACTGATTATGCGCAGGAACTTCAGACTGAATAAAAAATGTACAATTCTCAGGATCCAATCCGCACGCTAAATACAGCGTTGCAAAACGGCGGGTTCTTTCTCTGATAAGTTCCGCTTCTTTCTGGGGTACCGTAATCGTATGCATATCCGGAACAAACAAAAAGGAATCATATTCTTTTTGATATTCCAAAAATTGCCTGATACCTCCGCAATAGTTTCCGATTGTTAATTCTCCGCTTGGTTGAAGCCCTGACAACAGGCGTTTCTTTTTTTCCATTTTTTCCTCCTATACAAATGCAATTATTCACTATAATGTTAACACTTAATTACAGTATACTCTGCTTCGCGGTTAATAATATTCCACCAGCCGCTTATTATAACGGCTGAATCCGCAGAATCCAAGTATACAGTTTTCCCTTTCTTTTGAAAGCGCTGCCCTCTGTCCGATTGGGGTTCATCATAAAAGTCGACACCCGGCAATAGGAAATAACTCATCTTATCCGATGGCACAACCTTAAATGTTTTCTCCAAATTCTTTCCATTTCCGGAATAAGCCAGTCCCTCTGTTATCAATACATACTTCTCCCACCATTCCAGAGGAAACCATGCAAACAATTCTTTGTGATATTTCATCCTTCCTTCTTCACAATGAATTTTCAGCTTTGGACCTAAAAATCGAGGGTGTTCCTTTTTTATCATAAAACATGCTTTCATGAAATTGCTTATATACATAAATGGCAATAAATCATCATCTATCTCACTTTTGTATATTCTTTTCAACACTTGAAGATGATATTCATCCACAGACATCTCTATTGAGATGTTATCGTAATCAGCAAACAGGGAATCTAATGCAGCTTTCGTCTTATACACTCCTTGCTCGCCCTCGTCTATATTAACAAAAAGTCGACCTGATGTAAATATTTGAATCGGTATTTCTTTTCCTAAAACCTCATGTATCCTGGCAGCTATCTTCCCGATATCCCTGTTGAAAAACGGTTCTCCGCCGGATAACTTGATAACTGAATATTCCATATCCCTTAACTGTTCAATCAATCTGTAATGCCACTCTATCGGTTTAATGCGGCCCAATACAATGTCGCTCGACCAACAATGTTTACAATTCCCGTCACACGAAGGATAAATAAAATATACAAGCTCTTTATCTTTCATAGATATCCTCCCACAGTAACCATTCTTGTGCCTTGCGTGCAAAATGACAAAACGCAGAATCCACATTCCAGATTGAACCATGCAGCATATCGGCATTTCTTGGGCATCCCCCGCCACATATCGCTAAAGCAGAACAATGAGTACACTCTTCAATATTTAAAGGCGAGCGTCTACTCCATTCTATAAATGTTTCATCTTCATCCGGATAATAGTTTAAATCAAACACCGTGTGCGTAAAGGTTTTTCGGCTCCCCATATATCCCTGACAAATTCCAATCTGTCCATCTGTACTAACGCTTATCTGTTCCCCACAACCGGTACAATCTGATTTTATTAGTTTTTTATCAATAAAAGCATTTACCTTGTGTCCCATTCTCCGTTCATAAACATATGGATATTTATATTGTATCAACTCCTGAACTTTAATAATGGAATCCGCAAATTTTTCTTCATACTCAGGGTCGTAATAATTAAGTCCGGGAATAATAGACACATGATTGAATCCCATCCCGGTAATAGATAAATCCTCAATCAAAAACCGGATAGTTTCCTCATATTTATCGAGCCCCTCCTTGGCCATAACGCAGGATACCGCGGGCTCAATACCTGCAGCCTGCAATACTTTTATACCATTTATTGTTTTCTCAAAACTCCCTTTACCATCATAATCAATACGATTTGCGTCATGGACTTCCTGAACTCCATCCAGAGAAACAGATACCATCACTCCGAATTTTTTAAGTACATCCGTCATTGCCGGCTCAATTAATGTTCCATTAGTAATAATAACTTTATCGAATTTTATTTTTTCCTCTTTTTCCTTCTTTTGAATATATTCTAAAGTTTTCTGTAAAACCTTCCAATTCGCCAAAGGTTCTCCACCATAAAAAACAACTGTAGGAGCATTATTTTCAACATGACCTCTGCGAACTATCTCTACAAATTTATCAACGGCTGCCTTTGCCACGTCTTCACTCATTGCTTTTCGAGTATAGTTTTCGGGCTGTCCCCCTTCAATAAAACAATATTTACACCGCAAATTGCAATAATCTGTCATATGCAGTACCATTACTCTGATTTTAACGCCGTTAAAAACTTCACTCCTAATCTGCTCCAACAGTAATTCTTCATCCGTATCATAGGGTATTATCATATTTTCGGAAAGCATCTTGTGAAAAATTGCGTCATCATATTCAACATTGTTTCCTGCGATATACGCCTTTATTTTATCGAACTCCATACATGGAATATAAATTGTCGAAATCGTCAATGCATTATAACAACAAACAATCCCCTCACGCTCAAACATATGAAAAAAACGTGAAAATTTATATTTCATATCCGTCATATCTGTTTTCTCCCCATTCACTATTTAGCAATTCTTCAAATGAGATTTCTCCATCCATCCAACAATATATTTTTCTCTTTAGATTATCATTCGGAGCATCCACATAAGACCCACTATTTGAACATATATCATAAAAAAGCTCTTTTATTATAAACGGAACAATTTGTTCACTGAGCTTCCAACGCTTATACTCTGGCATCTGATTACCTATTTCTGATTTATAAAAGTAAAAATGTGATAATTCATGAACTATAATTTCTAAAATACGCTCTTCATCTGCATTTGTCGGAACAATAAATATCTTCTTATAAATATTCCTCAGATATAACGGCGAAACACATATAACAGCAACAATCGTATCCTCCACTGTATATCCGAAGAGTTTATCAAGCCTGGCAATGACGTCATCTTTATGAACATTCCACACTTTTCTGTAAAAAACAGCATTTTCCCGGATATTTTTATAATATCGAATATATGTTAATAATCCACCCAAAGTACTAAAATGATTATAAAAAGCAACCGAAAGCGTAGGCACATTTTTACAAAAAAACTCCCACAACTCTGGCTGCTCATTCTTGACAATATATAGCGATTCAAAATATATCTTTCGCAATGCTGTATCAATTATAAGTTTCATCGCAACTATTCTGTACTACCTTTTTTCAACTTTTAATTCCGTATTCCGTACCTTTTTCACAAGTTTCTGGATATCAACCACTGTAGATGCTTCACAACACCAACTGGCCGCAATGTTTTTCTTAATCTTTTTCATAATAAGCACCTCCATCACCTTAAATCTTTGTTATTTATGATACTACAAAGCACATAAAATGTCAATCAAACAGCCTCCTGGCCATCGGAGATGTTACTGAGATTTACTTTGAAATTTTCTTTTATATGCAGTATACTTATAAAACATAATGCATTATTCAAAGCACAGTGCCCGGAGTGATGTGGTATAAAAAAAGTTGACACCCCATTCTCAAGGATTGGGTATATAATCA
>URND01000111.1 GCA_900549105.1 uncultured Eubacteriales bacterium | reverse complement strand
GAGCAGGACAGATCCTGATTGTGGTTATATCCATCAAAAACGCAAAAAAGGGCTCGGATATCTTACCGAAATGACAATAGATACCCAGCATGGTATTATTACAGGAGTGGACTGCTGTCCTGCCAGTCAAAGAGAGAGTGACATTATATTAAAACATTTAAAAAAGCAACTCTGTAATTATAAAGAAATCGCTTTGGACGGTGGTTATGATATAGGCGCTGTCCACAGAGGGCTGGAAATATTAGGCGTGAATGGGTATACCGCTATACGGGAATATCAGAATAACGCGATGAAAAAAGGCTTCCAATATGACGAAGAAAAAGATTGCTTTATTTGTATGAACGGTAATCAACTGGAATTCAAGAAATTAATTTATAAAAAATCCTCTCAAAACTATTATCGATTATATAGCCGTTCCAGAAAAAAATGTAAAGAATGTCCTCGTTTTGCGGCTTGCGCAACGGATCTGGGAACTGTCAGGATTAATACCAGTGCATACTACCCCTCTTTTTATCGAAATGGTCAAAAAGTTGGAGGCCGGGAGTATTTAAGAGTTATGCGGCTAAGGCAGATCTGGGCTGAAGGCACATTCGCAGTATTAAAACGGGAGCATAAACTAAATAAGATCCACAAGAGAGGCATCCACAAAGCAACGGAAGAATGCCTCTTATCAGCAACGGCATTAAACTTAAAACGGCTGGTAAAAGCCGTTTAGATAATAGCTTTCACCAGCCCTGTGTTTTATGAACCGGCATAGAAAGCGATAATGTAATGCAAGAAGGGGAATTTGTCAACAGGTCCTAAATTATACATAAAATACTATATATTAAAACAAAATATTTGACAAAAAAATACAGGACTGATGCGGTCTGTAGAGATTTTTTTCTAATTTAACTGTCAAACGCCCGGGTATGTCCGGAGAGGATGATGAGTTCTGGGAGGAGGAAGATTTATTCTGACGCCGGGAATCTGAAACACAGCTTCCTGCTTGTAAAACCTGAGTTGCTATGGTATGATACAGGTAACAGAAAAGGATATTTGCTTAGCGGCAGCATATAATAAAGATGGTGAATCCTTTGGGAGTAAAAGATACGGTAACAACAAAATATATGAGACAGAATGAAATCTTTGCGGATGCGTTTAACTATTTTGTATATGGCGGAGAACAGGTCATCCATCCGGAGAGCCTGAAGGAACTGGATACCCGTGAGATAGATGTTCCTTATGGCGGGGAAAAGGGTGCCGGCCAGCCAGTACAGAAAACAAGGGATGTCATAAAATCTGTGGTTGCGATGATGGATAAAAGTACCGCATATCTGCTTCTGGCAATCGAGAACCAGTCAAATATTCATTATGCGATGCCGGTAAAAAATATGGTTTATGATGCGCTCCAATATGCGAAGCAGGTGGAAGAAGCGATAGCTTCCCACAGATTGTCCGGTGATTATAAAAATGCCAGCAGCGATGAATATCTTTCCGGCTTTCTGAAAGAAGATCATTTATTGCCTGTGGTGACACTGGTTGTATATTTTGACTCGAAAGAGTGGGACGGTCCGTTATCAATCCATGAAATGTTTTCCAGGCAGGATGCAAGGGTGCTTGCACTGGTTCCAGATTACAAAGTCAATTTGATTGCACCGGCTTCGATAGAGGATGAAGATTTTGGAAAATTCCAGAGTTCTTTGAAAGAAGTGTTGTCATTTATCAAGTATGCAAGAGACAAGGAAGAATTGAAAAAGGTATTGGATGCAAACGAGTCTTTCCGCCATTTGGGGAGAGAGGAAGTGGATGTATTAAATGCCTGTGTAGGTGCAAAGATAGCAGTCAAAGAAGGTGAGGAGGCGATTGATGTGTGTTTGGCCATACAACAAATGAATGAGGAAGCGGCTCAGAAAGAAAGAATTTCTACACTGTTCGCTAACATTAAGAACCTTATGGAAAAAATGGGATGGTCTGCGGAACAGTCTATGGATGTATTGAGCGTTTCCGATAGTGACCGAAAGGCACTTTGGCAGTTGCTTAGGTAAAATGCAGAATGAGCCGGACAGTATCAATCAAACAGATACTGCCCGGTTTTTCTATTAGGAAATATCATGGTTTGGGGCACGGTCAGCTTTTCTTTTTCCGCTTTTAACGATTTCATAGACGGGATTTTCCCATCGGCATTTTTCTCTTTGAAAAATTTGACCGCAGATTCATAAAGTTCAAGTTCTGCCTGATGTTCCTGGCGGCATTTTTTCTTATTTCTGGCTTTCAGCATTTGAGCAAAAACCGGCTTATTTGCAAGATACTGGCCATCATAATGAATCTGCTCATTGATTTCTTTTATTTTTCCCTCAGTAGATTTTACCGTTTTTCTGGATTTCTTCCATTTTTCAGATATTTCATCAAAGGATATCTGCAGGCTTTCACATTGTTTTGAAGGTCAACGACCAGACGTAAGTCAAATCTGATAAACAAGATGGCAGTCGGATCGGAGGAATAGTCATAATCTGGGTTGTATTCAAAAAAGCTATGTTTGTTTTCTGTAGAATAGCCGGAAGGCTCCGGAGAAGGTTCTGTTTCCGGACGGGACTGTGTTTCTTCCAGATTTTTTGAATGGGAAGCGATGTCATTTATGGCATCCCGCAAAAACTGTTTCTGTGTCTGAAAGATTGTCCGGCGTGGTTTCATACTATCTGCCACAATCTGCCCGTTGCGTTTATTCAATTCTGATTGCTGCAGGTGCCGGAGGTAACCGTCTGTCAGGTGGTGCTTATAGCCGGCACGGCTGTCACAGGGACGCTCCATAAAGGGCTGCAGTTCTGCGTCCATTTTCCGGGGGGAGTTTATAATGATGTGAACATGAATGTTTCCGTTGCCATTGTGACCGTCCATATGGGTGTAGACGAGCGCCTGATGGCCGGGGAAATTCTTTTTTGCATATTCCATTCCGAGGGCCTGCGCCTGTGGGAGTATGAAAGTTTGAACCTGTTGACAAATTCCCCTTCTTGCATTACATTATCGCATTTTAGAGCACATGAAAATTTGTCAACAAATCCTTTTCTCCATAGTCTCGGAAAGATTTTCTCTTCGGGCAGTTTTGTACTCAGGATTCTTTTTCCATTTCTAACAGTCTTTGAACCGCTTTTTGCATATCCGGGTGTTTTCTATATTCCAAAATGAGATTTTTTTCCAGCGGCGTTAAATTAAATACTGATTTTTTAGAAACTTTGTATCCAAAGATTTCAAGCACGTTATCAATATGATAAATGTTGCAAAGGCGCATGAGAGTATCCGCATCCGGCTGTGTGTGTCCGCTTTCCCATCCGTAAATGGTTTTTACTGCAACTGGCTGAGTTTGTGATAATAATTCAGAAACCTGCGGTATGGTCAGATTATTCTTTTTTCGATAGAATTTTAATCGCTCAGCAATCAACGGATTCTTCATAACCATTCTCCTTTTCCAAATTATTTTAGCCATCACTATAGAAACATGTCAACGAAACGGAATCTTTTCTTTTATAAAGAGAATGTTGACATAAAAGACATATAAAATTCTTTTAAACAAAGCAAATCAGATAATCTTTTAGTCAATATCCAACAGTTTTTGAATGGCTTCCTGCATATTTGGATGTTTTCGATATTCTTCAATAAGAAGCTTTTCCTGTGGCGTTAGTTTGAATACGTTTTTCCTCGATGTTTTATAAGAAAAGCTTTCTAATATATCGTTTACTTCATATATGCGGCAGAGACGCAGCAATGTGTCTGCATCGGGCTGGGTTCGGCCGCTTTCCCATCCATAAATGGTTTTCGGAGCAACGGGTTGAATCTCTGACAATAACTCAGATACTTGCTCTACGGATAATTTACATGTTTTCCGATAGTGCTTTAAACGTTCACCAATTAATGGATTTTTCATAGGCCGGCCTCCTTTTGCTCCTAATTTTATCCAGTCTCTGAATGGGGTGTCAATGAATCCGACAATGCTTCCTATATAACAAGAAAATATGACATAAATACAAATAATAATTCTCTTAAAAGGAGAAATATTTTTTTACAAATAATTTACAAAGCAGGGATTACGGATTTTACATTGAATAGTTAGTATTTCAGTCGTAAACAACATTTTTAGACTAAGGAGATTAAAGAGATGAAAAAAGGTTTATTAATGACAGTATCCGTATTGATGATTGGGACAATGATTTTGACAGGCTGCGGCACAGAAAAAGAAGAAACAAAGGTTGAAACAGGTAAAGTCAGTGAATCAACAGCCGGTAACGGTGAGGCCGGAGAAACAGAGGCTTCCGGCGGCGCTTCGGGCTCGATAACCGTTGTATCCAGAGAGGATGGCTCCGGAACAAGAGGCGCATTTGTTGAATTGCTTGGTATTGAGGAAAAAAACGCCGACGGTGAAAAAGAGGATATGACGACGGAGGCTGCAAAAATTACAAATAGTACATCGGTTATGATTACTACGGTTGAGAGTGATGTGAACGCTATCGGTTATATTTCCCTCGGCTCTTTAAATGAGGCGGTGACCGCAGTGAAGGTTGACGGCGTAGAGGCGACGGCGGAAAATGTGGCGGCGGGTACATATAAGGTACAGCGTCCTTTTAATATTGCAACAAAAGAGGGCTTGAGTGATGTGGCACAGGATTTTATTCAGTTTATTATGAGTAAAGACGGTCAGACGGTGGTTGAAGAAAACGGCTATATTGCCGTTGGAGACCAGCCGGAATATGAAGCTTCGGGCGCTGAAGGAAAGATTGTCGTTGCAGGCTCCTCCTCCGTAACGCCGGTTATGGAAAAATTAAAAGAGGCTTATGTGGCGGTGAATCCGAAGGCGGAGATTGAAGTACAGCAGAGTGATTCGACAACAGGGATGCAATGGGCCGTGGACGGACTTTGTGATATCGGCATGGCTTCGCGTGAATTGAAGGACAGTGAATTGGAAGCCGGTCTGACGCCCCTTGTGATTGCTCAGGATGGCATTGCAATTATTGTAAATAACGGAAGCGGCGTCACTGATTTGACAAGCGAACAGATTAAAGCAATTTATACAGGCGAAATGACGGCCTGGGAGGATGTAAAATAATTTATTATGAAGCTGAATAAAGAAAATGGAATGAAAGGAATTTTCTTTCTGGCTGCTCTAACCTCTGTATTGGCGGTGGCCCTCATCTGCATTTTCCTTCTTGCGGGAGGGCTGCCGGCTATGGCAAAAATCGGATTTGGCGATTTTATTTTCGGCCGGAAATGGAAACCGGGAAATAATATTTTCGGCATTTTTCCGATGATTATGGGAAGTGTCTGTGTGACGGGCGTTTCTCTGGCCATCGGAGTGCCGATTGCCCTTTTCACATCAATGTTTATGGCTTTTTATTGTCCGAAAAAAATCTATCGATTGTGCCAGGCCGCCATTAATCTGATGGCCGGTGTCCCGTCGATCGTTTATGGCTTTTTCGGGTTGATGCTTATTGTGCCGATGATGAACCGGCTGACGGGAGAAGACGGAAGTACTATGCTGACCGCATCTATTGTGCTGGCAATTATGATTCTTCCGACAATCATCGCCCAGGCGGAGACGGCGCTGCGAAGTGTACCGGACAGCTATTATGAGGGTGCGCTGGCATTGGGAGCGACGAAAGAGAGAAGTCTTTTTGCCGTCGTTCTTCCGGCGGCCAAATCCGGCGTTATTGCCGGTGTTGTCCTCGGTATCGGTCGTGCCATTGGAGAGACGATGGCGGTTGTTATGGTGGCGGGGAATCAGACATGGATGCCATCGGGACTGTTAAAGGGTGTTCGGACGCTGACGGCGAACATCGTTATGGAAATGGGATATGCGACAGATTTACACCGGGAGGCGCTGATTGCCACCGGAGTTGTTCTTTTTGTTTTTATTCTTGTGATAAATCTGGCCGTATCCATGCTGAACAGGAGGACGATTCATGAATAACAGCGGGGGCAGCGGACGTGTTTTATCGACTTTTTTAAAAATATTGGTATGGCTGTGCGCGGTAATAACTTTTTCTGTTCTTATCTTTTTGGTCGTATTTATACTTGTAAAGGGTGTCGGCCATTTGAAACCAAGTCTTTTTGCCTGGGAATATACATCGGATAATGTATCTCTTATACCGGCGGCGGCGAATACGGTTATCATGGTTGTTTTGACATTGGTGATCGCGGTTCCTATCGGTGTTTTTTCGGCCATTTTTCTTGTTGAGTATGCGGGAAGGGAGACACGGCTTGTAAGGCTCATTCGGATGACGGCTGAGACACTTTCGGGTATTCCGTCAATCGTCTATGGCCTTTTCGGACTGATGTTTTTTGCAACGGCTTTAAAATGGGGACTTTCGATTTTATCCGGTTCTTTTACTATGGTAATCATGATTCTTCCGTTAATTATGCGGACAACAGAGGAAGCTCTTAAAGCGGTACCGGATACCTATCGGGAGGCGAGCTTTGGCCTGGGAGCGGGTAAGCTTCGTACGATTTTTAAAATCGTGCTTCCGGCAGCGGTTCCGGGGATTCTTGCCGGGGTTATTCTTTCAACAGGCCGTATTGTCGGGGAGACAGCGGCGTTGATATTTACGGCCGGGACAATGGCCCGGATTCCGTCAAGCCTTCTGGGCTCAGGGCGGACGTTGGCGCTCCATATGTATGTGCTTTCCAGCGAAGCGCTTCATATGAATGAAGCCTATGCGACGGCGGTGGTGCTTTTGCTGCTTGTACTATTTATTAATGGCGTATCCAATGTGATTGCCGGAAAACTTACGAAAGTATGAGGACAGATAGAACTATGTATGAAAAAATGACGATTAGGGCCATGAATCTGCATTACGGTGACTTTCATGCGCTGAAGGACGTAAATCTGACAATCTGCGACAGGGAGATTACCGCTTTTATCGGTCCGAGCGGCTGCGGTAAATCTACCTTATTAAAAACTTTAAACCGGATGAACGACCTGGTCCCGGGATGCCGGATTGACGGAGATATCCGCCTGGATGGGGAAGATATTTATGGAAATATGGATGTCAACCTGCTCCGAAAAAGGGTAGGTATGGTATTCCAGAAACCGAATCCCTTTCCGATGAGCATTTATGATAATATTGCCTACGGGCCGAGAACTCACGGTATCCATGCCAGGGCAAAGCTGGATGAAATCGTGGAAAAGTCTTTGAGAGATGCAGCCATTTGGGATGAGGTTAAGGACCGTCTGAAAAAAAGCGCCCTCGGAATGTCAGGCGGACAGCAGCAGAGAATTTGTATTGCACGGGCATTGGCTGTCCAGCCGGAGGTGCTTTTGATGGATGAACCGACTTCGGCGCTGGATCCAATCTCAACTTCTAAGATAGAAGACCTTGCCGTGGAGCTGAAGAGAGATTATACTATCATTATGGTGACCCATAACATGCAGCAGGCCGCCCGAATTTCCGATAAGACAGCGTTTTTCCTCCTTGGACAGGTGATTGAGTATGATGAGACAGAAAAGCTTTTCTCCATTCCAAGGGATAAGAGGACGGAGGATTATATTACGGGGAGGTTTGGATGATATGAGAAACCATTTTGATGCTCAGTTGGAACAGCTTCATCAAAAGCTTATCGAGATGGGGAATCTGTGCGAGCAGGTTATTTCGATGACATATAAAGTTTTGATGGATGAGGATTATAAAACGGCCAGAGAACTTATCGAAAAGGACAGCATGATCGATCTGAAAGAAAGAGATATTGAAAGTCTCTGTTTAAAACTGCTTCTTCAGCAGCAACCAGTGGCTTCGGATCTGCGAAAGGTTTCCGCCGCACTGAAAATGATCACCGATATGGAGCGGATTGGCGACCAGGCGGCAGATATTGCCGAAATCATTTTAACATCCGGCATCAAGGCTCCGGGAATGGATATTCCGATTGGCGCCATGGCGGAGGCCACGATGAAGATGGTGACGGACAGCGTCAACGCCTATGTGTGGCAGGATCTGGATGCTGCGCAGAGAGTGATTGCCTATGATGATGTGGTGGACGACCTTTTCCTTGAGGTGAAAGATTTGCTTGTGCGGCAGATGGATTCGGACCGAATCATTCATGAACATGTGATGGATATTTTGCTGATCGCCAAATATTATGAGCGGATTGGCGACCATGCGACAAATATTTCTGAATGGGTCGAATTCTCTATTACCGGAAAACACAGAGGAGAGAAAGACGTATGATTTATTATCTGGAAGATGAGAGAAATATTCGGGAACTTATCGTATATACATTGGAATCCAGCGGTTTTCATGCCGCTGGTTTTTCCAGTGGCACGGAACTTTTTCATGCAATTTCTGAGGAAAAACCGGATTTGATATTATTGGATATTATGCTGCCAAAGGAGAATGGCCTTTCAATTTTGAAAAAACTGAAAGACTCCATGGCAACAAAAAATATCCCGGTGATCATGGTGACGGCAAAGGGTTCCGAATTTGATAAAGTGACGGGACTGGATATGGGAGCGGACGACTATATTGCCAAACCCTTTGGCATGATGGAATTTATCGCCCGGGTTCGGGCTGTGTTGCGTCGGAGCCAGCAAAAAGAAAGTCATTCTGAGCTTATGTATAAAAATTTGAAGATTCGCCTGGAAAGACATCAGGTTTTTGCGGATGAAAAAGAAATTGCATTGACATTAAAGGAATATGAGCTTTTGAAATATTTGATAGAAAATCAGGATATTGTTGTGACGAGGGATCAGATACTCAGCCGGGTTTGGGGCTATGATTTTGACGGCGAAACCCGGACGGTGGATGTGCATATACGGACGCTTCGCTCAAAACTCGGAGACTGCGGCAGATATATTGAAACGGTCCGCGGCGTCGGCTATCGGATCGGAGGCTGACAATGAAGAAAAAAATCATACGTAATACGGTGGCGATTGTTTCGGCGGCGGTTATTTTGACTTTTCTGGCGGTCACTTTCCTGATGTATACCTATTCGGTGGAACTGCTTAAGATTGGAACAGAGAATGAAGCGGAAACTTTGAAGGCGGCCATCGATGCGGAAGGAATTAATTTCCTGAAAAATGAAACTCTTCCTCAAAACAGCCGCCGGATTACGATTGTAAATCAGGAAGGCGAGGTGCTGTACGATTCGGTGGTGGGCGATGCAGAGTCAATGGATAATCATAAAAAACGCCCGGAAATAGCTCAGGCCCTTAAACAATCAACAGGGGCGTCGCTCAGGGATTCGGATACTATGGATAAAAAGGTCTATTATTACGCGGTCATGCTGACGGATGGAAATGTTCTCCGTGTCAGCAGCTCCATGGACAGTATTTATCAGTTGATGTTTTCTATGGCGCCGTTTATGCTGCTGCTTGTGGCAGCAATCATTGGTATTTCTATTGCTATCATATATATTGAAACGGGGAGGATGGTTCGGCCGATTAATGAAATTAATCTGGATAGACCGTTGGAAGAACCGATATATGAAGAATTTATGCCGCTTCTCACCCGGATGGACCATCAAAATGAGAGGATTCGGATTCAGTTGGAGGAATTAAAACGGGCGGAGGGAATCCGCCGGGAATTTTCGGCCAATGTTTCCCATGAATTGAAAACCCCTCTTATGGCTATCTCTGGATATGCGGAGATTATCAGCCATAACATGGTAAAAAAAGAAGATATTCCGGAATTTGCGGGCCGAATCCATAAGGAGGCAGTCCGTATGACAACCTTAATCGAAGACATCATTAAACTGTCCCGGCTGGATGAACAGTCAGAAATCATGCCTTTTGAAGACGTAGATTTAAATCGGGTGACAAAAGAGGTGGTGGACAGCCTTCAGACAGTGGCGCGGCAGAGAAAAATAAGTATGACCATTGACGGTGATGTGCCGGAAATCCACGGCGTTCGGCAGGTTATTTATGAAATGATTTATAACCTCTGCGATAATGCGGTGAAATACAATCGGGACGGCGGG
>URND01000110.1 GCA_900549105.1 uncultured Eubacteriales bacterium | reverse complement strand
CGATGGGTGCGGGGAAAGCAGCCGCCGCAGGAATTCATGAATATCTCCAAAAAAAGAAAAAATAAAAATAAAAAACATTAAAAAAACTATTGCAAATTATTGACAAAAGGTATATAATGTGTTGTGTTAAGAAATTAACATAACTTGAATTAGCCCTTTGAATCCCATAATAATATAACCCTTAGAAGCCGTTATCGTATGATAGCGGCTTCTTGCTTTATCTCGGAGACAGGATTTTCAGATTTTCTTCGGAATCCTCAGGATTTAACGGATGGATGAATGTAAGTGGGGGAAAGCATGAAAGCAATTAAGTTGGCAGCCATGGATATTGATGGCACTTTAATAGGAAAGAATAAAATATTGACAGAAAGGACCCGAAAAGCATTGACAGCGGCTGCGGCAAAAGGAATTCATCTGGTGGTGGCCAGCGGCCGGGCGCTTCAAGCCATTCCGGCGGAGCTGACCGGGATTCCGGGAATGGAATATGTGATCACCTCCAATGGCAGCAGCGTATTCCGGCTTTCGGACAGTAAACGGATTTATGCGCAGGATATGACGCCGGATCAGGTTCAGCGGCTTCTGGCATTTTATAAAAATTATGATTGCCCGATGGAGGCATTTATCCGGGGTGTCCCTTATACATCAACAGAGTATTTCGAGCATCCGGCCTATTTCGGGGCCAGTCCGGCTTCCGTGGAATATGTTCGGACAACCCGTCAGCCGGTGGCAGATATGCGGGCTTTTGCTGAAGAACATAAAAATGAAATTGAGGGCATTAATTTTATTTTGCGTGATATGGAATTAAAGGCGGCCATGCGGCGTGAGCTGGAGACCTTTGACGGCCTTTATGTGACGTCATCGGTTCCGCGTTATCTGGAAATCAGTCATGGCAGCGTCTGCAAGAAGAGCGCCCTGGCGTGGCTGGTGAAAAAACTGGGTATTTTGCCGGAAGAAGTGGCGGCCTTTGGGGACGGTGAAAATGATTTGGAAATGATTCAGTATGCCGGGTTTGGCGTGGCTATGGGAAATGCGGTTCCGCTCCTCAAGCAGGCCGCCGACCTGGTGGCGCCGGCCTGCGATGAAGATGGGGCGGCCCGGGTGCTGGAGCAATTGATTTAAATCACGAATTCCGTTCCAGCGCCGCCTCTATAAATCCACGGAAAAGAGGATGGCATTTATTCGGACGGGATTTAAATTCCGGGTGGGCCTGGGTTGCGATAAACCAAGGGTGGGAATTCAGTTCAATCATTTCAACGATTCGGCCATCCGGGGAAACGCCGCAGAGGCTCATGCCGTTTTCCACCAGTTCCTGGCGATATTCATTATTGACTTCATAGCGGTGACGGTGGCGTTCACTGATTTCACGGGCGCCGTAAAGCTGGTGGGCTTTCGAATGTGGGTCGAGAATACATTTGTAAGCGCCGAGTCTCAAGGTGCCGCCCAAATCTGTGATTCCGTGCTGGTCCGGCATAATATGGATAAACGGATGGGTTGTCGCCGGATTTAATTCGGAACTGTGGGCATCTGCATATCCCAGAACATGGCGGGCAAATTCGACGATAGCCATCTGCATACCGAGACAGAGCCCGAGGAACGGCACATTGTTTTCACGGGCATACTGGATAGCAGTAATTTTACCTTCGATGCCCCGGTCGCCAAAGCCGCCGGGAACAAGAATACCGTCGACATCGCCGAGAACTTCCTGAACATTGTAGGAACTGACAAGTTCGGAATCCACCCATTTAATATGGACTTCCGTGTGGTTGGCAACACCGGCATGCTTTAAGGCTTCGACAACACTCAGATAGGCATCATGGAGCTGGATATACTTTCCAACAAGGGCAACGGTAACTTCCTTTTCCGGGTGCTTCCAGGCGTCGACCATGGCTTTCCAATCCTCCAGATCCGGCTCCGGGCAATCGATGCCGAGCCGTTTGCAGACCACATGGGCCAGACGCTCTTTTTCCATAGCCAAAGGCGCTTCATAGAGAACTTCCACATCTAAATTTTCAATAACACAATTTTGAGGAACATTGCAGAACAGAGAAATCTTGTCTTTGACTTCATCAGTCAGAGGCAGTTCAGACCGGCATACAATCACATCCGGCTGAATTCCGAGAGCCTGAAGATCTTTGACCGTGTTCTGGGTTGGCTTTGTTTTCATTTCTCCGGAACTGCGGAGGTATGGAATCAGGGTGACATGAATCAGCATACAATTTTCGCGGCCGATATCGTGCTGGAACTGACGGATAGATTCAAGAAACGGCTGGCTTTCGATATCGCCGACAGTGCCGCCGACCTCGATAATTGCGATTTCCGTCTCCTTATTCTGCTCATTCCGATAGAAACGGCTTTTGATTGCATTGGTGATATGCGGGATAACCTGGACAGTGTTGCCGCCGAAATCGCCCCGGCGCTCTGCGGACAGGACATCCCAGTAAACCTTTCCGCTTGTCACATTGCTGCGGCTGTTCAGAGAGGTGTCGATAAAACGTTCATAATGGCCCAAATCCAAATCGGTTTCCGTACCATCATCGGTGACAAAGACTTCGCCGTGCTGATATGGATTCATTGTTCCGGGGTCCACATTTAAATATGGATCAAATTTCTGCATAGTGACACTGTAGCCCCTGGCTTTTAAAAGCCGCCCGAGAGAGGCTGCGGTAATACCTTTTCCAAGGCCGGATACAACACCTCCGGTAACAAAAACGTATTTTACTGCCATGCTTGTTCCTCCTTATACTGTATAAAACAAGGTTGTCAATATCAATAATTAAGTCATTATACACCTAATTTCACAGTTTATCCATACTTTTTTCATCGAAAATTTAGGAACAAGTATTGATTTGGGAACGAAGGACCATTATAATAATTAGATGGCAGCCTGAAAGCGCAGGCAGAGGAGGAAGCATGGAAGATAACAACAGAGATGATAAAAATAAAAAAAATGATGAGAACAAAAAGAACATACAAAATCTGATTATAATTATGATAACGGCTTTTTTAGCGGTTATGCTGATTCACGGGCTGCTTTCCAAGATGCAGGAAGGCCGTCGGGAGGAAGTACCTTATAATCAGTTTCTTGAGTGGGTCGATGCCGGAGAAGTAAAGAAGGCGGAGATTAAATATGATACCATCGAATTCGTGAAGGATGATTCAGAGTGGGCGATTACCTATTGGACAGGAAAGGTTGACTATGATGGTCTGGCTGAGCGGCTTGAAGCCGGCGGCGTGGAATTCAAGGAAGAGGTCACCTCATCCAGTTCGATGCTGCTTTCCATCTTTATGTCCTATATACTTCCGATTATCGCGATGGTGGCAATGTTTTGGTGGCTTATGCGCTCTATGAAGGGCGGCGGAATGATGGGCGTTGGAAGGTCCACGGCCAAAACTTATATGCAGAAGGAAACGGGAATTACATTTAAAGATGTGGCCGGACAGGAAGAATCCAAAGAATCTTTGACGGAGATTGTGGATTTCCTTCATAATCCGGCAAAATACACAAAGATTGGGGCGAAGCTTCCGAAGGGAGCTTTGCTTGTGGGACCTCCGGGAACCGGTAAAACCCTTCTTGCGAAAGCGGTTGCCGGGGAGGCGAATGTGCCCTTTTATTCCCTGACAGGTTCGGATTTTGTTGAAATGTTTGTCGGCGTGGGTGCATCCCGTGTCCGAGATTTGTTTAAAAAGGCTCAGGAGACAGCGCCGTGTATCATCTTTATCGATGAGCTGGATGCCATCGGCAAAAGCCGGGATTCCAGATATGGCGGCAATGATGAGCGGGAGCAGACATTGAATCAGCTCCTTTCAGAAATGGATGGTTTTGATTCATCCAAGGGCATCATTGTCCTGGCGGCAACCAACCGTCCTGAGATTCTCGATAAGGCCATTCTTCGGCCGGGCCGGTTTGACCGGAGAATTATTGTAGAAAAGCCGGATTTAATCGGCCGTGTTGATATTTTGAAAGTTCATGCCAGAAATGTGCATATGGATGAAACCGTTGATTTTGAGGAAATAGCAAAGGCAACTTCCGGGGCGGTGGGCTCCGATTTGGCTAATATCATTAATGAAGCGGCGCTTTTGGCTGTAAAACGGGGGCGGAACGCCGTATCCCAGACAGATTTATTTGAATCTGTCGAGGTGGTTATCGCGGGCAAAGAAAAGAAAGACCGTATTTTGAGCCAGAAAGAGCGTAAGATTGTAACTTACCATGAAGTGGGCCATGCACTGGTGGCTGCATTGCAGAAGAATACTGAGCCGGTTCAGAAGATTACCATTGTGCCGAGAACAATGGGGGCTTTGGGATATGTTATGCAGGTGCCGGAGGAAGAAAAGTTTCTCATGTCCCAGGTTGAGATGGAAGAGGAACTGGTGACAATGCTGGCCGGACGGGCTGCGGAGAGCATTGTGTTCGATTCAGTGACAACAGGGGCATCCAACGATATTGAGCGGGCAACGGCCATTGCCCGGGCTATGGTTACCCAGTATGGTATGAGCGAAAAATTTGGCCTTATGAGCCTTGAAAGCGTGGAGGACCGCTATTTGAGCGGACATACCGTATTAAACTGCGGTCAGGAGACCGCAACAGAGATTGATAAAGAAGTGATGCAGATTCTCAAAACGGCCTACGATAAGGCGGTGGAACTGCTGAGTGAGAACAGAGAATGTCTGGACAGAATTGCCGACTTCCTGATAGAGAAGGAAACGATTACCGGAAAAGAATTTATGCGGATTTTCCGGGAAGTCAAGGGGATTCCGGAGCCGGAAGAAAAGGATTCAGCGTCTGCTGCAGAGGAGACAGCGGAGGTTTCTGGGACTGAACAGCCGGTTGAATGATTAAGAGGAAAGGTAAACAGCTTTACTTGTTGTACAGGTTGTTTACCTTTTTTAATTCCATATGCTATACTGTGAGTATATACTGTGAACAGTTAGCAATGTGTTTTCTGGAGAATACTTAGAGAAAGGAGCTCTGGAATGTTTGATATTGAAGAAGAGTTAAAAAAGCTTCCGGCCAAGCCCGGCGTTTATCTGATGCATAATGAGCGGGATGAAATTATCTATGTGGGTAAGGCAATCCGGTTGAAAAACCGTGTCCGCCAGTATTTTCAGGACAGTCGGAATCTGACGCCGAAAATTGCCCAGATGGTGACTCATATTAGCCGGTTTGAATATATTATTACGGATTCTGAGCTTGAAGCCCTCGTTTTGGAATGTAATCTGATAAAAGAATACCGTCCAAAATATAATACGATGCTGACGGATGACAAAACCTATCCTTATATCAAAGTGACCACAGGGGAAGCCTATCCGAGAATTTTGTTTTCCAGGCTGATGAAAAAGGATAAGTCTAAATATTTTGGTCCATATACGAGTGCAGGGGCGGTGAAAGATACGATTGAACTGCTCAGAAAAATTTATAAAATACGAACATGCCATCGGAATCTGCCGAAGGACATTGGTATAGGGCGGCCATGCCTGTACTATCATATCGGCCAGTGCGACGCACCGTGCCAGGGAAAGATTTCCCAGGAAGATTATCAGAAGCAGATTCATCAGGTGCTTCAGTTTCTGGGAGGAAATTATGAGCCGGTCATTCAGATGCTGACGGAGAAAATGATGAAGGCTTCGGAGGATATGGCTTACGAAAAGGCGATGGAGTACCGGGATTTAATCCGAAGTATTCAGCAGATTACGGAAAAACAGAAGGTGACAAGCTCTCAGATGGAGGACAGAGATGTGATCGGCCTGGCCCGTGCCGGAAATGAGGCTGTAGTCCAGGTTTTCTTTATCCGAAACGGCCGTTTGATCGGAAGGGACCATTATTATCTCACCGGGGTGGAAAATGAGAGCCGCTCCGGGGTGCTGACTTCCTTTGTCAAACAGTTTTACGGCGAGTCTCCCTTTGTTCCGAGGGAACTGATGATGCCGGAAGAAATCGAAGATGCGGAGATTATTTTGCAGTGGCTGTCTGAAAAGCGGGGCCAGAAGGTGAGCCTTCGAGTTCCGAAAAAGGGGCAGAAAGAGCGGCTGGTCGAGCTGGCCTGCAAAAATGCTTTGAATATCTTAAATAAAGACAGTGAAAAAATGAAGCGGGAAGAGGCCCGGACAGTGGGAGCGGTGCGGGAACTGGCGGATTTGCTTGGACTGCCGCTGCTGACGCGGATGGAGGCTTACGATATATCAAATATCAGCGGTTTTGAAAAGGTCGGCTCTATGGTTGTTTACGAAAAGGGAAAACCGAAACGGAGCGCCTATCGCAAGTTTAAAATACGGGATATTCAGGGGCAGGACGACTATCACAGCCTGGAGGAAGTATTAACCCGGCGTTTTACCCACGGTCAGAGAGAACAAAAAGAACTGGAAGAAAAAAATATAGACAGGTCAATGGGAAGCTTTTCAATTTTTCCGGATTTAATTTTGATGGACGGCGGTAAAGGGCAGGTGCATATCGCCCAGAAAGTTTTGATGGAATTGGGGCTGGATATTCCGGTCTGCGGCATGGTGAAGGATGATTTTCATCGGACCCGGGGAATATACTTTGAGGATGAGGAGATTGCCATTGAGAGAAATTCAGAGGCTTTCCGGCTGGTGACCCGGATACAGGATGAGGCCCATCGGTTTGCGATTGAATATCATCGGAGCCTGAGAAGCAAGACCCAGGTCAGATCGATTTTGGAGGATATTCCGGGAATCGGCGAGACACGGCGCAAGGCATTGATGCGCTATTACGGCGATATTCAGAAAATCAGGGAAGCTTCCGTTGAGGAATTAAAGCAGGTGCCGTCCATGAATGAGGCGTCGGCCGAGTCGGTCTATGCATTTTTCAGAAAACAGCCGCATTGATGTTGGATGACGGATATGCTATACTTGAGATGTAAACGAATGAAAGGAGAACAGCAATATGTTTGACCATATACCAGATACTTATCATGTAAAATTAAGTAAAATAATGGAGCCGTTAAGATTGACTCTTTTAAATCCGGAGGTGGATGTGGATAAGGTGAAGCTCCGCCAGTGGGATGTGAATCGCCCGGCGCTGCAGCTCGCCGGATTTTTCAAACATTTTG
Source organism: uncultured Eubacteriales bacterium (assembly GCA_900549105.1). Lineage (GTDB taxonomy): Bacteria > Bacillota > Clostridia > Lachnospirales > Lachnospiraceae > Frisingicoccus. The sequence continues at coordinate 2,901 of URND01000110.1, read as the reverse complement.
ATTTTGAGCGTCTCCAGATTGTCGGCATGGTGGAAAGCGCTTATGTTGAGATGAATTATGATGACCACGGGGTGAAAATGTACGAGAAAATTTTCCAGGCCGGAATACCGTGTATGGTCTTCTGCCGTAATTTAAAACCTGCGGATGAAGTGATTGAACTGGCGACCCGGTATCAGATTCCGTTGATGCTTTACCCGGAGGGCACCTGCGGTTTTATGAATAAGGCGATTCGTTTCCTTCAGGAGGAATTGGCGCCGAGAATCTCGATTCACGGCGTTTTAGTGGATGTTTTTGGAGAAGGTGTGCTCATCATCGGCGAAAGCGGTATCGGCAAGAGTGAAGCGGCTCTGGAGTTGATTAAACGTGGACATCGTTTGGTTTCGGACGATGTGGTGGAGATAAAGAAAATCAGCGATACGGAATTAATTGGAACAGCCCCGGATATCACCCGGTATTTTATTGAACTTCGGGGAATCGGCATTGTCAATGTGAAATCCCTGTTCGGTATTCAGAGTGTCCGGGAAACTCAGAAAATCAGTCTGGTTGTCAAGCTGGAAGCCTGGGATAGAGAGCGGGAGTATGACCGTCTGGGACTGGATGAACAGTATACCGAATATCTTGGCAATAAAGTTGTCTGCCATTCGATACCGATTCGGCCGGGGCGAAATGTGGCTGTCATTGTTGAATCCGCAGCGATTAATTACCGTCAGAAACAGATGGGTTACAATGCGGCGCAGGAATTGTACCGCAGAGTGACAGGTAATATACAGGGAAGGCAGGACGATTTTTAGAATGAAACATTGGACGATTGGCGTGGATGTGGGAGGAACAGAGATAAAGCTGGGATTGTTTGACGAAGGGCTTCGGGAAAAATGGTCCATTCCGACAAATGTGTCGGATAAAGGGGCCAATATTCTTCCGGAGGTTGCGGATACAATCGCTGCAAAGTGCCGGGCACTGAATATCGATGTGTCTTCCCTTGCGGGCATCGGTATGGGACTTCCGGGGCCGGTGATCGATGGAAACATCGTGAAGGAATGTGTCAACCTGGGATGGTCCGAGGTTGCGGCTGCCCAGGAGCTTTCGGAGCTTCTGGCTGAAAAGTTCGGCTGCAGTCCGGCAGAGATTCGGGTGAAGGCGGCAAATGATGCCAACGTGGCTGCCCTGGGCGAAATGTGGCTTGGCGGCGGAAAATCCTGCACAAGCCTTGTCATGGTTACTCTCGGCACCGGTGTCGGCGGCGGAATCGTCATCAATGGACAGATTTTAAACGGCGCTTTCGGCTGCGCCGGGGAGATTGGGCATATTATCTGTGTTGAGGATGAGGATGTTGCGGAAAACTGCAGCTGCGGAAACCGGGGATGTCTGGAGCAGATAGGCTCGGCAACGGGCATTGTGAAATATGCAAAGCTTTGGCTCTCCAGGTCCGATATGCCTTCGGCGCTGCGGCAGGTCCTTCAGGAGAAAGGGAATATCAGCGCAAAGGATGTGTTTGATGCGGGGAAGGCCGGAGACAAGGCGGCGGAGCAGATTATCGACCGGGTGACCCGGTATCTTGGCCGGGCGCTGGCCGGAATATGTACCGTGGTAAATCCCGAATGTGTTTTAATCGGCGGCGGCGTGTCGGCAGCCGGAGAATATTTAAGAGAGAGAGTTGCACGGCATTTTAAGGAGCAGGCCTTTTCAGGGATTAAAAATACGCCGGTACGTCTGGCCACCCTGGGAAATGAGGCGGGAATCACCGGTGCGGCTTATATGATGATATCTGAAAGAAAATAGAGAGGACAGCATTTTATGACATTAGCAGAACAATTGGGAGCGGTAATTGGCCGAGCGCAGATTTGCGAGCATGAGCCGATGAAAAATCATACGACGTTTCGAATCGGCGGGCCGGCGGACGTGTTTGTTTCGCCGGAGACAGAGGAGAGTCTGATATGCGGATTAAAATGGTGCAGGGAGCAGAATGTTCCCTTTTATGTGATAGGAAACGGAAGCAATCTGCTTGTGGGAGATAAAGGCTTTCGGGGCGTTATATTTCAAGTGTGTAAAAATCTTGAGGCTGTGGAGGCCGGAGAATCTGAGACGGAGATTTATGTCCGTGCCGGGGCAGGAGTTATGCTGGCAAAACTGGCAAAGGATATTTCATCCAGAGGTTATACCGGATTTGAATTTGCCACAGGCATACCGGGGACTCTCGGCGGCGCTGTGACGATGAATGCGGGGGCCTATGGCGGAGAGATGAAACAGGTTATCCAGTCTGTCCGGGCCGTAAACATGGCGGGAGATATTCTGGAACTTCCGGCAGAGGCGCTGGATATGGGCTATCGTACCAGCCGGATACAGAAAGAACAGCTTATTGTCCTATCGGCAGTTTTGAAATTCAGCAGAGGCGATGCAGCAAAGATTTCAGAGCGGGTTGAAGAACTTACCCGGCAGAGAAAGGAAAAACAGCCGTTGGAGTATCCGAGTGCGGGAAGTACCTTTAAACGGCCGGAAGGCTACTTTGCCGGAAAGCTGATTCAGGATGCCGGTTTAAAAGGTTATCGAGTGGGAGACGCGATGGTATCGGAAAAACACAGCGGCTTTGTCATCAATGCCGGCGCTGCGACAGCTTCGGAGGTGCGGCAGTTAATGAGGAATGTGGATGCGGTTGTTTATGATAAGTTTGGCGTACATCTGGAGCCGGAGGTACGGCTGATCGGAGAATTTTAGGAGGCGGAAGAGATGCGCTTTGTTATTGTAACAGGGATGTCCGGGGCCGGGAAGAGTTCCGTACTGAAAATGCTGGAGGATATCGGCTACTTTTGCGTGGATAATCTTCCGGTGCCGCTTTTGCCGAAGTTTGCGGAACTTGTGTCCGCCCAGGGAGAAAACACTATGAATCAGGCGGCTCTCGGCGTT
>URND01000109.1 GCA_900549105.1 uncultured Eubacteriales bacterium | reverse complement strand
GACAGCTTGTTAAAGTGCGCCATTTATTGGCTGTCCTCTACTTTCTTTCACAGTAACACCTTCCTCTGTATTGATAACTATATGATACTACCTGGAGTCAACTCCAGGTCAAGTGTTTTTTTATAAAAAGCGCCAATCATTTCGATCAGCGCCTTTTATATTACTCCCGCACCTGATGTCCGGCAAAAATTCTTCGTGATAAAACTGTGCTGACAGCCACCGCTCCAAGAGCAACCGGAACAGCCCATATGGCATAAAGCAAACCGTTTTTCATTTGTTCCACGGACATCAATGATATGAAAGTTGACTGGTACAATGGGCAAAGTCCCACCACCCGGAACAGCGGGCTGGTTTCGGATACAGGGAGCAGGGCCGGGAATAAATAAGCGGCAGCGGAAATGACCAGCGCCATCACCTGATTTTTAGAAATGGATGAAAAAAACAGGGTCAGAGCTGCCGTGCCGACTGCACTGCTCAATATTAAACAGAACTGATATCTAAGCAGCGTGCCGCAGGTGATGTTAAAAGGTATATAGTACTCCGTAAAAGACTGCGGTGCAAAAAGTATGCTGCAATCCAGCCCTTCCAAGCCATACAGCGCGCAGGCCGCCGCCATATAGACAACAAAAAGAATCAGGGCGGCCAGCACCGCCGCCATAAAACCGGCAATAACCTTCGCCGCGGTGCATTTCGTCTTTCCATATCTGCTTGACAAAATAATATGGTCCACACCGCTGTATTCTCCCGCAAAAACCGGGGCAAGCATAAGAATAATCACCAAGCAGAGAACTATCGTTACCCGGATTAAATCCTGGCTCACCTCAAGCCATCCATCCACATAGCCGATTTTGATTTCCTCTGTTCCGAACACATCGGAAACTGTCTGCCCATTCCAATCGCCTTTTATATCGGAAAACCGGGCGACTACCGCCGACTGGGTGGCGTTTTGATAAATATATTTTGCGTTTATTTCTGACTCCACCTTAAACTCTTCCAGCATTTGACTTACTTTTTCATCGGTCAATATGCCCTCATATCTTGCGGCGATGGATTTGTCAATTTCTACAGCCTCCCGCCCGCTGCCTTCTCTGTTCCGGCCGTCACACGCATATTTATTTTGAAAGGTGGAAAATACAAATAACATAGATAACAGAAATACAATCGTCAGCGCCGCCTGGGTCAGCCGTTTCGAAAATATTTTCTTTAACTCAAATTGAATCAGTCTTTTCATCGTTCATTTCCCCCTTTAAAATAGTAAAGATACAAATCTTCCAGATTGGGTTCTGCCGGAACCGCGCCCTCAAAAGGTTTCTCCTCCGAAACCATCCGCAGGATTGTCCGGCGTCCATCCGTATTGCGCAGATTGCTCACATTAAATCGCTCCGCATATATTTCTGCCTCTCTGGCCGGAACGGCACATTCCCACACTTTTCCCTGAATTTCCGCCGTGATTTCCCTAGGATTGCCGTAATGCAGTATTTTCCCTGATTTCATCATAATAATTTTTTCTGCGATAAATTCCACATCGGATACGATATGGGTTGACAGTATAACGATACAATCCTTTGAAGATGCGCTGATTAAATTCCGGAACCGCACCCGCTCCTTCGGGTCCAGCCCCGCCGTCGGCTCGTCCAAAACAAGAATACGGGGTTCGTTGAGCATGGCCTGGGCAATGCCCAACCGCTGTTTCATTCCGCCGGAAAATGTCCGGATTTTCTTTCTGCTCTGTTTTGCCAGCCCAACTGCCTCGAGAAGCTCTCTGGACTTCCTCTCTGATTCCTTTGCCTCCATGCCCTTTAAAGCCCCGATATACAGCATGTACTCCAAGGCGCTGAAATTAGGATAATATGGAAAATGCTGCGGCAAATAGCCTATCTGCTCTCTGTATTTTTCCCCGAGAGTTTCTATGCTTCGGCCATTAAACAGGATTTTTCCCGATGTGGGTTTCTGAACACCGCAGATTAACCGCATCCATGTCGTCTTGCCCGCGCCGTTGGCGCCAAGCAGGCCGTATACCCCCTTTGTCAGGGACACATTTAACCGGTCCACCGCCGCCTTATCCCCATACCTTTTTGTCAGATTTTTCATTTTTAATTCCATAAAAATACTCTCCTTACCTTTGATAAGAAGAGTATAAAATACACTTTTCAACTTTTTATCTACCGGGAGGAAGTTCTTTAAAAACAGCGGTGACACAGCCGCCCTCATCCCCGTTCTCAATCCTTAGATAACCGCCGTGATGTTCACAGAAAATCCGGCATATATATAAGCCCAGACCATAATTTTTCCCCCGGTCACCCGATTCGGTAAAATAAGGCTCCGAAGCCCTCTTTAAGCTTTCCGAAGTGAATCCGGGCCCGTCATCCGCAGCAGAGAGGCAAAACAAATCTTCATCTTTAAAAATGCGGAATTGTATTTTTGATTTGGCATATCGGAGAGCATTTGAAATCAGGTTTTCATAAACCTGCTCGACAAATTCCACATCGATACAGACATATTCATCCTGAATTTTATTCTCAAAAATGATATCTTTGCCCCATTGGTCACTCACAAGAATACCTGTTTTTTCTAAATTTCCAATCCACTCTTTCATATTTACCGGCTCGCCGGCCGGAACACATTCTTCCAACCGCTGCAGCCGGCTCATACTGTCCGCATAATGCTCCAACCGGGAAACCTGAGTCGATATGGTTAAAGCCGTATTCGCAACCTTGGAATCTTTATTGGCCTCTAACATTTCGCTGTATCCTTTAATAATTGTCAATGGGGTCCGCAAATCATGGGCAAAGGCCCCATTCAGCCGTTTCCGCTCGTCCATCTGCCGCCACATTTCCAAAAAATTCGCTTCCAGCGCTGACCGCATCACCTCAAAAGCCCGGCAAAGCTGTCCCAGTTCATCATCCTTCCCGCATTGAACGGTAAAATTCAATTCATTGTTTGAAATTTTTTCCGCGGCCCCGCGAAGCTCACTGATAGGCTTTTTAAGCCTGTTCCTATAAAATAAAAAGGCTGCTGCAATAATGCAGACCGCCGAATAAACCGGCGTCATTATTAACGGAAAGGCATCCAGAAAATCCAATAGTTTCCTGTCCACCTCGCTGTAGGGAGCCTCTTGCTTGCTGATATAAGCCCCTTCCCCAAGACGCTCCCCTTCCATATTCGTCAAATAATACTTCTCGCTTGTCTCGGGATAGGCGGCATGAATGTGATTCCTTAATTCATTGCACACCGAGGCCGTCACCCCCGTAAGCGCCATCGCAATCAGTGCAAATACCGTAATATAAAAAATAATGCTCCGCCTGAGGGATTCCTGTTTAAAAAAGTTTTTTATCTCAACCATTTATATCCGCACCCCCAGACAGTTTCTATATAGGTCTTATCTGTCAGGGCCGCCAGTTTCGCCCGAAGTCTGCGGATATGTTCCGCCACGACACTGCTGTCCCCCTCGCTGTCATAGCCCCAGACACGCTCATATATTCTTTCTTTATCAAAAACCTGTCCCACATTCTGGGACAAAAGTTCCACAATATCAAATTCCTTTTTGGCAAGGCCCACATTCTGCCCCTTCAGATAAACGGCCCTCTCCGAATAGTCAATTAGAAGCTCTCCGGAAAACTTCACCCTGGCCTGATTCTGACGCCGCCCTTCCCTCCGCAGGTGGGCCTGCACCCTGGCCTCAAGCTCCACCAGGGAAAAAGGCTTAACCACATAATCGTCTCCGCCGACAGAAAATCCCTTCACCTTATCCCTGTCCTCAATCCGGGCTGTCAAAAAAAGAATCGGGCAGGAAACATGTTCCCGCACCTGCCGGCAGACTTCAAAACCATCCATCCCCGGCATATTCACATCCAGCAAGATAATATCCGGCCGACTCTCAATTTTCTTCAAAGTTTCCTCGCCATCATAAGCCGTTAAAACCGCATATCCTTTCCCTGTAAAAAAAGCAGAAAGCATTTCAACAATGTCCTTCTCATCATCGGCAATCAAAATTTTAAAATCCATGTCCGATACCTCCTCCTTTACAAGTTTATCCGCCAAATATCAACTTTTTATCTACAAAATTCCATCCATATCCTCTTTTGTAAACCGGTGGTAAATCGTATGGCCCATCTCTTCTTTGACACAATAATAATAGGAATCAATCGAGGTGTCCTTAAAATAAAAAACCTCATCAAAATCCGAACCTTCCGGCATTTTCTCACAAACATAATCTTTGCTGAAACTTTCAAATAAGTTTCTTATATCCGAAATCCGGCAATGATGATTCTGCCGGAATAACTCAATCATTGCCTTCAAAAAGGCCGGTTCCTCCACATGTTCATGCACATAGACTGCGCCTTCCGGCGGCACGCTGATTTCAATGCGTCCCTTATGAGCCGAAAATTGAACCAGTCCCAGTTCTCTATTCTCTAGTCCGGCATCTTCAAGCAGGGCAAGCATTTGAGCATCATCCCCCGCCTCGCATCCGAGCATCCCGTTTAAAGATTCCACCGGATAATATAATCGTGTCGTTTCTTTTGCAAAACCCAGTTTAATCTGCGCTTCTTTGATTTGATCTATAATATTTTTTATTAATTTTTCTGAATTCATTCCCAAATCACCTATTATTCTGAAAGTAATCCGTCAAATGCCTCCGGGCTGAGATTTTCCACCAGTATATGCTCCTCATCAAATTCGCCGACTTGGCATTTATCCTATTTCGTATTATACTATTTAAAGGAACAAAACACAAGAAAGGCGGATTTTCTCTATGAGATTAGCACAAAACCTCAGCCATGCGCGTTTAAAAACGATTAAACAGCTCTACATGCGTACTTTTCCTGCAGCCGAGCGAAAACCATTTTCTATTATACAAAAAAAGCAGGCCGAAGGTTCCATGGAAATATTATCCATCGAAAATGATACGGGAGATTTTCTCGGACTGGCAATCACTATTTTATATAACGGTATTGTCCTTCTGGATTATTTTGCCGTTGATGACAGCCAGAGGGACGGCGGTATCGGTTCAGCCGCACTCCATCTTCTTTTTGAAAGATATTCGGGCAGACGCTTTCTTTTAGAAATCGAAGCCCCGGATATTCCATCAGAAAATGGAAAGGACCGCATCCGGCGAAAAGCATTTTATCTGCGAAACGGCATGACCGTCATGCCCTTCCGGGTCGACCTTTTCGGTGTCGAGATGGAAATTCTGACAAACGGAACACAGGTATCCTTTGATGAATATCATGCCATTTTTACCCATCTGTTTACACCATGGATGGCCGCAAAAATAAAGAGGGTTTCCCAAAAGTCATAGCTGACTTGAGGGATTCCCTCTTTTTATCACTCATATTTTTTCCCGAAAATATACATCGGTATAAACATTCCCAAAGTTGCCGAAAGCGGAACGAGCAGGCGGGTAACGACCCATAGCTCATTTTCGAAACAGCGCCAGAGAATATATCCGATGATTGGAAACAGAACAGCGCCGCCGCAGTTCCAAACCCGCCCCACATTTAAAATATAAGGCCAATTGCTGTTATTAAAATGCAGCCCCGGCATATTCATCCGAAAAACGCCTTCGGAGACAAAACTAATTTTATTCTTATCATAGAAAGACGGAAGGGTTTCTTTTGAAAAAATGCAGAACCAGCCGCCAAACAACAGCATCATCCCCACATAGGGCAGCACGCTGTCCGCCATATCTCCCCATGTAAATCCCAAGCCTCTGAACATAAGCAATTCTGCCGCCGCAATACAGAGGGTAAGTACATAAACTCCGGTCCATCGCTTGCGGAGCCGGCGCTGGGTTCCCTGCTCCTTCAGGGACATATCCACCGAGCAGGTCACCAGTTTTTCAACCTCATCCCGATTCAGGGAACTTGCCGCCTCAAGCCGTTCTCCACGAAGCAGCTCGGTTACTGTCACTCCCAGAATCTCCGCCAGGGGAATGAGCATGGAAACATTTGGAACACTCAGTCCCCGTTCCCATTTGCTGACAGCTTTATCTGAAATAAAAAGCTTTTCGGCCAGTTCCTTTTGGGTTAAATGCTTTTCTCGCCGAAGTTCTCCAATAAATGCGCCAAATTTCTCGTTATCCATCTGATACATAACGCACACCTCCTGAAACAAGCTTACATTTCAGGCCGCCCAAATGCAACCGACCAGCAGTAGAATCCGGCCTTTACCACTGTTTTGTCGGAATTCATTCCCGCTCTTCCCGCTGCTTTGTCAAAATTCGAACTGCTCTCGTCAGCCACTGCATCAGATATCCGGTAAGAAGCATCAGCGGAATAATGAAAATTAACCGCCAGTTCAATATATGGGTAATACTGAAAAATCCCGGGAAGAGGAAAATTGCTGCCACAAAGATAAATCCCACGGCAATACACAAAATCCTTCGCCGTGTATTCATCGGACGGCAAACCTCCCAAACAACCATCTGGCTGATACATCCGGCCAGAATGAGATTGTAAGTTGAAAGCATCAATGCATCAAAGCCAAAGAATCCGGCAACCACCTGATTAATCAGCATCATAATAACCATCGTCAGCGCACTCGGCAGCGATATACGCAGGACATTCCGCATAAAGCCGTTGCTTGTCACCGCCTCCGTCTGCTCCAGCGTCAGAATAAAACTCGGAATACCGATAGCCGTTGTACTGATAATACTCAAATGAATCGGCACAAAAGGATAAGTACGTCCAAGAATAATAAAAATAATACTCAGTAATACGGAATAAATTGTTTTTGTCAGATAAAGGGCGCTGACACGTTCAATATTGGATATGATCATACGGCCCTCGCGGACAATGGATTTCATGCTGGCAAAGTTTGAATCCATGAGCACGATATGGGCCACCTGTTTTGCCGCATCGCTTCCGGCTGCCATGGCTATACCGCAGTTGGCATCCTTTAATGCCAAAACATCGTTGACACCGTCGCCGACCATGCCGACCACGCCGCCATTGGCCTGATAGGCTTTGACAATCCGCTGTTTCTGCTCCGGCCGCACCCGGCCATAGACCGTATAATTCGGCACAACCTCCCGCAGCTCTTCAAAATCCTCCGGCAGCGTATTCGCGTCAATATAGCGCTCGCCGCCCTCAAGTCCGGCCTTCACTGCAATATTTGAAACTGTCACCGGATTATCTCCGGAGATAACTTTAATCGCCACATTCTGGCTGGCAAAGTATTCAAAGGTTCCTCTGGCCTCCGGCCGGATACAGTCGGAAATGACAATCAGGCCGGATGGTGTCACGCCGCTGACTGACATATCCGCCATATTGATGCCTGAACATTTTCCAAGGAGAAGCACACGCATACCTTCTCTGGAACAGGCATCCACTTTTTCATTTAATTCTTTATTATCTTTGACAAGAAATTCCGGCGCGCCAAGGACATAATTTCCTTCGCCCTCAAAGGCAATTGCCCGGTATTTTCTGTCCGATGAGAACGGAATTTTCGACTTAATCCGCCACTTTTCTGTTTTCTCAAAATAGGACATCAGCGCATCCTGGGTCGCATTCACGTCGTCAAAGGCAAAGGAGATTTCATTCATAACATCCCGCATCCGCCCGACGTCTTCTCCAAAAGGAATCAACTCGACAACTTCCAGCGCCCCTGTTGTAATCGTACCCGTTTTATCCAGACAGAGTACGTTCACTCTGGCCAGGGCCTCGATGGCTTCCATCTCTTGGACAAGGGCCTGCTTGCCCGCCAGACGGCCGACGCCGAGAATAAAGGAAATACTGGTTAAAAGTACAAGCCCCTCCGGAATCATGCCGATGACCCCGGCAACCGTATTGACCAAAGCATCCGAAAATGTGATGCCTTCCGCCCCCCGCTGAGTGACAAACAATAAAATTCCCACCGGAATAAGGATTGTGCCTGTAACTTTAATAATCTTCTTAATGGAATCCTGCATTTCAGAGGAAGCCCGCTTCTTCTGTTTTGCCTGACTGGCCAGTTGGGTTGCATAGTTATCCTTTCCGACATGAATAACCTTTGCCCGTCCGCTTCCGGCCACCATAAAACTTCCCGACCACAGCGTGTCCCCCGGTTTCTTACGCACCGGCCTGGATTCACCTGTAATCATGGATTCATTGACTTCGATACCTTCAGATTCCAGAACAACGCAGTCCGCTCCAATCTGATTGCCATTTTCCACGGAAAGTAAATCATCTACCACTAATTCTTCAATCGGAATATCCCGGAACTTCCCATCCCTGCAGACCCTCGCTTTGCTGGCTGTGATTACCGCCAGATTGTCAATCAGTTTTTTTACTTTCAATTCCTGAAAAATGCCGATAATTGAATTGCAAAAAATAACGCCAAGGAATGTCAGATTCTTAAACTGGCCGGAAATAATAACCAGTATGCCAAGAAACACATTTAAAAAGTTAAAGTAAGTCAGCGTATGACAACGGACAATCTCCGCCGTTGTTTTTGAAATATGACTATCTGATGTATTGACCTGCCCTTTGTCGACTCGTTTTTTGACCTCGGCACTGGTCAGGCCACCATAGCCCCTGTCTTCCATAATTTAATCCTCATCTGTAAACGTAACTACATCTTCATTTAAAATATAAGGCGTTGTCTGATATACAAAGTAATTCAGCCAATTGGAGTAAATCCATGTGCCGTGGGCACGCCAGCGCATCGTCGGCTGCTTTGCAGGATCGTCATCCTCAAAGTAATTCACCGGAATTTCCGGATTTAATCCTTTGTCCAAATCCCGAAAATACTCTTTCGCCAATGTATCAATATCATACTCCGAATGTCCCATAACAAAAAACTGGGAACCGCTCTGATTGCCAACCACATAAACCCCGGCCTCATCGGAGGCCGCCATAATCTTCAACTCAGGAACCTTCTCAATATCCTCGGCCCGAACCGTTGTATTTCTGGAATGGGGTGCGTAAAACTCCGAGTCAAAGCCCCGGAACAAACGAGACTTTTTATTAATCAGATAATGCTTATAAACACCGGATAATTTTTTATCCAAAATATATTTCGGAATACCATAATGATAGTAAAGTCCGGCCTGAGCTCCCCAACAGATATGGAACGTGGAATGAACATGGGTTTTTGACCATTCCATCACCTCGCACAGCTCGTCCCAATATTCCACCTCTTCGAAATCCATCAATTCGACAGGCGCGCCTGTGATAATAAGCCCATCATACCATTTATGTTTTACCTGGGAAAATGTCTGATAGAAAGTAATCATATGTTCCTCAGAAATATTCTTTGCTATGTGAGATTCCATCTGCAGAAGTTCGATTTCAATCTGAAGCGGTGTATTTGACAGGCACCGCAGAATCTGTGTCTCTGTTTCAATTTTTGTCGGCATCAGGTTGAGAATCAAAATCTGAAGCGGACGGATATTCTGGGTTAAAGCCCGCCGCTCCGTCATCACAAAGATATGTTCATCCTCCAGCACTTTCCTGGCCGGCAAATCATTTTGTATTTTAATCGGCATAAATAAGTCTCCTGTTCTGTCATTGAAATTACTTTTTATTCTAAGTCATTTTTATAGATACGTCAAGGAAAGCCATCTTACGAATTTCTTAGATTTTATTACAAAAAAAAGATGCCGGACTTATGTCCGGCATCTGCAACTTTACTTTTTATTTATTATTTTAGCCAAAGTATCTTTCTAATAAGCCTTTGAATGCTTTTCCGTGACGAGCTTCGTCTCTTGCCATTTCATGAACTGTATCATGGATAGCGTCAAGGTTAAGAGCTTTAGCACGTTTTGCAAGGTCAAATTTACCTGCTGTAGCGCCGTTTTCAGCTTCTACACGCATTTCAAGGTTTTTCTTTGTGCTGTCTGTTACAACTTCGCCTAATAATTCAGCGAATTTTGCAGCATGTTCTGCTTCTTCATAGGCAGCTTTTTCCCAGTATAAACCGATTTCCGGATATCCTTCTCTATGAGCAACACGTGCCATAGCAAGATACATACCAACTTCTGTACATTCACCTTCGAAGTTTGCTCTTAAATCAGCCATAATATCTTCTGGGGAACCCTGAGCAACACCTACAACGTGTTCAGCAGCCCATGTCAGGTTGTCATCCTGTTTTGTGAATTTGGAAGCAGGAGCTTTACATACCGGA
>URND01000108.1 GCA_900549105.1 uncultured Eubacteriales bacterium | reverse complement strand
GAAGATGGAGGAATTGGCGAAACCCGCCATCGAGGTCCTAAAGAAGGGGGAGTTGACCTTTATTCCAGAGCGGTTTGGCAAGGTATATCTCCACTGGCTAGAGAATATCCGGGACTGGTGTATCTCAAGGCAGCTCTGGTGGGGCCATCGGATACCCGCTTACTATTGTACAAAGTGCGGCCATATGGTGGTGGACCGGACCATGCCGGAAGGACCCTGTGAGGCATGTGGTGGAACAGAATGGGTTCAGGATGAAGATACGCTGGATACATGGTTTAGTTCAGCTCTTTGGCCGTTCTCCACATTGGGATGGCCGGATAAGACAGAAGATTTGGATTATTTTTATCCGACAAATGTCCTCGTTACCGGATATGATATTATTTTCTTCTGGGTTATCCGAATGGTATTCTCGGGCCTTGAGCATATGGGTGAAGTACCGTTTGACACAGTGCTGATTCACGGCCTTGTGAGGGATTCCCAGGGGCGGAAGATGAGTAAATCCCTCGGAAATGGTATCGACCCTCTGGAGGTTATTGATAAATACGGCGCGGATGCGCTCCGTTTTACCCTTGTCACAGGCAATGCCCCTGGAAATGACATGCGTTTCTATTGGGAGCGGGTGGAAGCCAGCCGTAACTTTGCCAATAAAGTATGGAATGCATCCCGGTTTATGCTGATGAATTTTGAGCAGGCTGAGGAAGCGGGTATTTCTATTGATAATGTAACTCTGGATGATTTAACCCAGGCAGATAAATGGATTTTATCGAAAGCCAATACTCTGGCGAAGGATGTCACTGCCAATATGGATAAATATGAGCTCGGCATTGCGGTTCAGAAGCTTTATGATTTTATCTGGGAAGAATTCTGTGACTGGTATATTGAAATGGTTAAACCTCGTCTCTATAATAACGGGGATACAACCAAAGCGGCGGCCCTCTGGACATTAAAGACCGTATTGATTCAGGCACTGAAGCTGCTCCATCCGTATATGCCGTTTATTACGGAGGAAATCTTCTGCAATGTTCAGGAGGAAGAAGAGTCCATTATGATTTCTTCCTGGCCGGTATATAAAGATGAATGGAATTTTGAGGCAGATGAAAATGCGGTAGAGACTATCAAAGAAGCAGTCCGGGGCATCCGAAATGTGCGTACAGGCATGAATGTACCGCCGAGCAAAAAAGCAAAGGTTATTATTGTCTCTGACAATGAAGATGTCCGTCAGATTTTTGAGGACGGCAGAGTATTTTTTGCCACTCTGGCCCATGCCAGCGATGTGGTCATCCAGGCAGATGAAACGGGAATAGAAAAGGACGCCGTATCTGCAGTGATTCATCAGGCGGTTATCTATATGCCGTTTGCCGAGCTGGTAGATATTGCTGAGGAAAAGGCCCGTCTGGCAAAAGAAGAAGAGAAGCTTCACAAGGAGATTGCAAGAGCATCGGGTATGCTGAATAATCCAAACTTTGTCAGCAAAGCGCCGGAGGCAAAGATTCAGGCAGAGCGGGACAAACTGGAAAAATATACTCAGATGTTAAAGCAGGTTGAGGAACGATTGGAAGCCTTAAACGGATGATGAATGAAATTGTTGAATATCTGTATAATATCCCCCGGTTCGCAAGGACCGGGGGTCTTGAGAAGACCAGGGAACGTTTAAAACTCCTTGGAAGCCCGGAAAAAAGTTTTCACTACATCCATGTGGCAGGAACCAACGGCAAGGGCTCCGTCTGCGCCTATATGGAATCCTGTCTGCGGGAGATGGGATTTAAAACCGGGCTTTTTACGTCGCCCCACCTTGTTCGGATTAATGAGCGGATGCGCATTAATAACGAGGAAATCAGCGATGAAGATTTCTCCGAAGCCTTTTATAAAGTGAAAGCCCTGGTGGATTCCCAGACAGCCCGGGGAATTCCCCATCCGACATTTTTTGAATTTATTTATCTCATGGCCATGTGTGCCTTTCAGAAAGCCGGGATTGAGTACGGCGTTATTGAGACGGGCCTCGGCGGCCGGCTGGATTTGACGAATGTGGTGGAGATGCCGGATTTGACCCTGATTACGTCCATCGGTTTGGACCACACGGCGATTCTCGGCGATACTATCGAAAAAATTGCGGGTGAGAAGGCGGGAATTATCAAAGCGGGAACGCCCCTTGTATATTTGGCGGACCGGCCGGAGGCGGCCGGCGTGATTAAAGCCCGGGCTGAAGAAGTTCTGGGGCTGGAAGACTTGCCGGAAGGGGATAAATTGTCGGAAGAGGATAAATTGTCAGAAGAGGATAAAAAAACTTCGGAGTACCGGCTTTCTTATCCGGTGACCTCGGACTGGGTGGAAAATATTTCCGCAGCGCATGGACAGATTCGGTTTTCTTTGGTGTGTCCATATTTTAAAAAGTATGATATAATGCTTAATACCAATGGCATATATCAGGCGGAGAATGGGATGCTGGCGCTGACAGGCATGGAAATTTTAAGAAAATTTATGAACCGTCAGGCTGCGGCTGCGGTGCAGAGCCCGTCGGAGACATCGCAGGCCAGGGCGCGGAAGTTGAGCGATTCCCGGTGGAGTCTGCCGGAAGAAGTCTTTCGGGAAAAGGTTCTGAAAGGACTGGCATCCATGGTCTGGCCCGGCCGGATGGAATTGGTGGGAGATAATATCTATGTGGATGGCGCCCATAATGATGATGGAATCCGGGAAATGGTTCGCTCCGCGGAGAGTACTTTGCCGGGAAAAGATATTTATCTCGTATTCGCCGTGGCAGAGGATAAGGATTACCAGCAGATGGTGCGGCATGTGTGCAGCATGAAACATTTGAAAGGTGTTATTGTCACGGAGATTGATAATGGAAGGCGCCGGGATTTTCATGAAGTTATGAAAGATTTTGAGAAAAACTGGCATGGAAATATTCAGGGCACATATAATGTAAGTGAGGCCATTATGACCGGTAAGCAGTGGAAGGGCAAAGATGGTGTGCTTATATGTACAGGCTCACTTTATCTGGTTGGCCATGTGAAGGAGCTTCTGGGAGGAATTTAGATGATTAACTTTGATGAAGAACTTAAAAAATACAAACCGAGTCTTGAAGTGGATCAGGCGGAAGAGGCGATTCAGCGCAATGACCTCAGAGATGTCATCGACATTGTTGAGGAGATGATGAAGGAATTCCGCAATGATTCAAAGCGTTTTAAGCAGTTTTAGGAGGGACGTGTATGAATTGTCCAAAATGCGGTACGCCCCTTGAAAATACATACCGTTGTCCGAAATGCGAATTTGAAGAACCAACAATGAAGCGGATTATTCAGTCGTCGAATTATCACTATAATGTCGGCCTGAGCAAAGCCAGAATACGGGATTTGAGCGGTGCGATAACATCGCTTCAGATGAGTCTGAAATATAATAAGCGCAATACCAATGCGAGAAACCTTCTGGGACTGGTGTATTTCCAGATGGGCGAAACGGTTGCGGCCCTGAGTGAATGGGTCATCAGCGTCCATTTTCAGAGTAAGGGAAATGTTGCCCGGAATTATATTAAGAAGGTTCAGAATAATCAGGGACAGCTTCAGGTTATTAACAGCACCATCCAGAATTACAATCTGGCATTGAAATATCTGGAAGAGGGGAATGGCGACCTTGCCATTATCGAGCTGAAAAAGGTTGTGAATCTGAATCCGAATTATATTCGGGCCTATCAGCTTCTGGGTCTTTTATATATTCAGCATAAGCAGTATTCTGCGGCGCGGAAGATTTTATCCAGGGCATTGAAGCTGGACCGGAATAATATTACGACGGTTCGCTATATGAATGAGCTTGTCGATTATTCCCATCAAAGGCGTAAGGGCAGAGAAGTAGAACGGGAAAAGGCGGCTTATGTTCAGATTAAAGACCCGAATCCGATTGTCATTGAGCGGACATCGGGAAGTTATACGGATTTTAATACGAGCACCCTTTCCTTTGTCAATATTCTGATTGGCATTATCATCGGCGCGGCGGTTGTCGGTCTTTTGCTCGTACCTTCGATTCAGAAGACGAAGGCGTCGGAATATAATCAGGCCGTGGTCGAATACAGCAGTCAGATTTCCGAGAGAAATAAGGAGATTACGACGCTTCAAAACCAGGTGGATGCGCTGACGGATGAAAATGACAAATTAAAAAATAACATGGATACGGTGGGCAGTCAGGCCGACAGCGAGCAGAATGAAAAACGTTTGATTCAGGCGATGAAATCCTATCTGGATAATGATTTTGTCACAGCGGGTACAGTTCTGGCAGATGTGGATAAAACCCTTCTGGATGGTCAGGAGGCTCAGGATGTTTATGACTTCCTGCTGGCTAAAACACGGGATACGGTTGTCAATCAGCTCTATGCGGAGGCCTATGAGTATTATGACCAGAAGGATTATATGAATGCGGTCACTTATTTCCGCAAGGTATTGAATCTGAATCCGGATTCTGTGGAAGCCTGGTATAATATGGGACGCTCTTATCAGTATCTGACAGATTTTGAGCAGGCCAGAAACTGTTATAATACGATTATCAATAATTACGGCGACAGCGAGTATGCCTATGATGCTCAGACTTATCTGAATCAGATTGAGAGCCGGTCAGCGGAGAGCGGAACGCCGGAAAGTGAATAAAATAATTGACGAAACAAAAGATGAGAAACTCAGACTTATGGGTATCTCATCTTTTTTTATTTGGGAGGTATGACAATGGAAATGGAATATCAGTTGAAGGGCCCCTATCTGATTATTCGTGTGGGCCGGGAGCTGGACCATCATCAGGCGGAGCGTATACGCCGTACCATGGAAAAAATCAGCAGAGAAAGGGAGATACGCCATATTATTTTTGATTTCTCTGAAACCACATTTATGGACAGCTCCGGCGTGGGTATGCTCATCAGCCGGTATAGGGACCTTTCCATGTGCGGAGGCACAGTCTGCGCGGCGGGAGTGGGACCGGCGGTGGAGAAGCTGTTTTATGTGTCCGGCCTGCATAAAATCATTCGGGTGTATTCGGAAGTGGAGGATGTTTTTAATGGACAAGAATGAAATGAAAGTGATATTTGACAGTTGTTCAGAAAATGAAAGTTTTGCCCGGATGGTGATTTCAGCTTTCGTAGCCCGGCTGGACCCGACACTGGAGGAACTGGCGGATATTAAGACCGCCGTCTCTGAGGCGGTCACAAACAGCATTATACACGGTTATGGGAGGGCTTCGGGAAATATCGAGATGCGGGGCCGCATTGACGGGAGAGAAGTGTCGGTGGAAATCCTTGATTTTGGCGTGGGCATTGAAGATATCGAGAAGGCCATGGAGCCCATGTTTACGACCCGGCCGGATATAGACCGGTCAGGGATGGGATTTGCCTTTATGGAAGCCTTTATGGACGATTTGAAGGTTGAGTCAGAGCCGGGAAAGGGAACCCGGATCATTATGAAAAAGAGACTGGGAGTGGTCTGAAAATTTATGGAATTTCTTGAATTGCTTTTAGCCGCAAAATCAGGGGATAAAGAATCAAGAGATTTACTTGTAGAGAAAAATATGGGACTTGTGTGGAGCGTGGTGCGCCGCTTTTCCCACAGGGGATATGAGCCGGAAGATTTATTCCAGATTGGGGTCATAGGGCTGATAAAGGCCATCGACTATTTTGATACGAGCTATGACGTTCGTTTTTCCACCTATGCCGTGCCGATGATTTCCGGGGAGATCAAGCGGTTTTTGCGGGATGACGGGATGATTAAAGTGAGCCGTTCTCTCAAGGAACATTCATGGAAAATCCAGAAGGCCAGAGAGGAGCTGAATCATAAAAACGGCAGGGAGGCGTCCTTAAGCGAGCTGTGCGCCTGCACCGGGCTGGAGCCGGAGGATGTCATCTCGGCGATGGAAGCCGGATGCGAGGTGGAATCCCTGAATAAAGTCATATTCCAGAGTGACGGGCAGCCGGTATGCCTGTCGGACAAGCTGGTGGAAAAAAGGGACAGCCATGGAGAACTCCTCGACCACCTGCTCATTGAGGAACTTCTGAAAAATCTGGATAAACGGGAGAGGGAGCTGATTATTCTGCGTTATTACTGCAATGAAACCCAGAGTAAGATTGCCGAACATTTCGGGGTTTCCCAGGTGCAGGTCTCCCGAATGGAAAAGCGGGTTTTAAAACGGATGAGGGAGATTGTCGGCCAGTGAGCTGGTTCAAACTTATGGAAACCACAGAATTGGGATTGCATTTTACCTGTATTTAGGTGTATTATAAAGACATGGGAAAATGCCCGGAAGGATTATATTTAAAGCTTACATCGAGGAGGAATTTTAGTATGAAAATCAGTTTATTAGAGCCGATTGGGGTATCGCAGGCTGTATTGGATGAACTTTCACAGGGGTTAAAAGACAGGGGTCATGAATTTTGTTATTATGATACAAAAACAACGGATGTAGAGGAACTGAAAAGACGTACAGCCGGCTGCGATATTGTCATGATTGCAAATAATCCATATCCGGCAGAAGTAGTGGAATCTGCCGATGCTTTAAAGATGATTTCCGTAGCTTTTACAGGGATTGACCATATCGGCGTGAAAGCCTGCAAAGATAAAGATATTATGATTTGCAATGCGGCCGGTTATTCCAATCAGACAGTCGCCGAGCTGGTTATCGGTATGGCGATTGACGGTTTGAGAAATGTGGCAAAGGCGAATGATGTTGTTCGTAAGGGCGGTACAAGCGCAGGAATTGGCGGCCGTGAAATTTGCGGACGCACCGTAGGTATTATCGGCCTCGGAAAGATCGGTATGGTTGCTGCAAAATTATTCCTTGCTTTTGGGGCAAAGGTTATCGCTTACAATCGGAGTCAGTCTGAGGAAGCAAAGGCTCTCGGAATTGAATATAAATCTCTGGAAGAAGTATTATCCGAAAGTGATATTGTTTCTTTGAATATGCCGCTCAATGACAGCACACGGGGCTTTATCAGTGCGGATAAGATTGCCCTTATGAAACCGGATACGGTATTTATCAACTGTGCCCGCGGCCCGATTGTGGATAATGAAGCGCTTGCAAAAGCATTGAATGAGGATAAATTGGGCTTTGCGTGTCTGGATGTATTCGATATGGAACCTCCGATTCCGGAAGACTATCCAATCCTTCATGCAAAGAACACATTGCTGACACCGCATCAGGCATTTATTTCCGAAGAATCCATGATTCGCCGTGCGAAGATTGTCTTTGACAATGTTTACGCTTATCTGGATGGTAATCCGGTGAATGTATGTAAATAATTAAATTTTGTTTTTATGAATACATCTTTTGAAAAAACAAGCATTTTTTTCAAAAGATGTATTTTTTTGTGGCTTAAAGGAATAATAAGGCTCAAAGGAGTGATAAAAATGCACGAAACACGGGATTTGAAGATTTTTATATACCTGATATTGACAGTCCTGGCATTGGTACTCTGGGCCGACGTGTGGAGCAGTCTGACTTCAGATGTGGGGCAGACGGCCTATGAGGACGCTGTTTTTGTGAAAATGGAGGAGGGTTCTCCGAGGGAAGGGGAGAGCGGCCTTTGGGCAGTTTAAAATCGGATATTTATATTAAGCTGGACGGACATGTCCGGGTGGACCAGAGAGAGGTGCGGCTGAAGGATATGGCCAGCGTTTATTGCAGTGATGCGGCGCTGATGCATCGGCTGGAGGATGTGCCTGTGTTTACCTTTGAAGAGAAAGACGGAGAGAAAGAGGTTATTTCTATTCTTTACGTATATGCAGCGATTTATAAATCTCTGGGGGAGGATTTACAGATTCACTCGATAGGCAGTGAGGACTGTCTGGTGGATTTGATTTCAGAAAAGAAGCCGTCAAAATTCTGGAGTCACATACAGGTTATTCTTGTCAGCCTGGTGACCTTTTTTGGAGCGGCCTTTTCCATTATGACTTATAATGAAGATGCGGGTGTGGACGATGTGTTTCAAACCGTGTATAAAATCTTTCTCGGTTTCGACAGCGGCAATGGCGTTTTGGAGTTTACTTATTCCCTGGGAATCGGACTTGGTATCCTTGTGTTTTTTAATCATTTTGAGAAAAAGGGCCGGAGAAATCCAACGGCGATGGAAATTCAAATGGATAAGTATGAACAGGATATGGTGGATGCCTATGTAAAATCCTCTGACCGCCGGGGAAAGTCTTTGGATGTGGAGGATTAGTTTATGGGAAATGCAGCAGTGGCGTTGATCGGCCTGGCATCCGGGTTTACAGT
Organism: uncultured Eubacteriales bacterium; assembly: GCA_900549105.1. GTDB lineage: Bacteria > Bacillota > Clostridia > Lachnospirales > Lachnospiraceae > Frisingicoccus. The sequence continues at coordinate 1,955 of URND01000108.1, read as the reverse complement.
GGCTGCGGCTTTGTTTGCCCTGATTGCGACCATCGGCGTTTTAAACCGTCTGGCCCAGGTGACTCACAGCGCGGATTCCATCCGGTGGTATGAAGTCTGTTTTATGGCGGGCGGAATGTTGGGAAATCTGTTTTCTGTTTATCAATGGCAAATTCCGGGAGGTTTATGGCCGGGACCGGCCCTCTTTGGCATTTTCACAGGAATTTATGTGGGCTGTTTTATCGGCGCGTTGGCGGAGGTTGTCAACGTATTTCCGATTTTGTTTCACCGGCTTCGGCTGAGGGAAGGAATGAAAGCCTTTATCTGGGCCATTGCTTTTGGAAAGGCCGTTGGGGGAATTGTCGATTTTTTTATTTAAGGAGGCGGTTTTTAAATGAATGAAAAGGAATATCAGGCCTATGTGGAGCAGGTGACTCCAAAGGTCAACGGATGGCTGTCTTTTTGCAAAGCCTATGTCAGCGGAGGCATTATCTGTGTCATTGGACAGTGCCTGTATAATTGGTTTAAGGCCCAGGGAATGATGCACACGCTGGCCAATAATTATGCGACTCTTCTGTTGATTTTAGCCAGTGTCCTTTTGACGGGATTTAATCTGGTGGGACCAATCACGAAATTTGCGGGGGCCGGATATCTGGTGCCGATTACAGGTTTTGCCAATTCGGTGGCTTCCTGCGCCATCGAGTTTAAACGGGAGGGCCAGGTTTTCGGGGTTGGCAGCCAGATTTTTAATATTGCCGGGCCGGTCATTTTATACGGCATAGTGACCAGTTGGTTTTTTGGATTTATATACTGGATACTGATAAGTATCGGTTTAGTGTAGGGGGCGTCGTTATGGGAAGAAAAAGACAAGGCAGATATACGGTAGAATTTGAAAATCCTCCGTTAATCCGAAGCTATGCGGCGGTTGTCGGAGAGAAAGAGGCGGAGGGGCCTCTGGGAATGTATTTTGATACAATATGCCAGGACCCGATGATGGGCCAGGACAGTTGGGAGGAAGCCGAAGGACAGCTTCAGTATACGGCGGTTCTCAAGGCATTGGACAAGGCGTTTATACAGCCGGAGAATATTCATTATCTCTTTGCGGGAGATTTGCTCGGACAGACTATTGCCACCTCTTTTGGGCTTAAGGAGCTTCAGATTCCCCATTTTGGCCTGTACGGCGCCTGTTCAACGATGGGCGAATCCCTTAGCCTTGCGGCTATGGCCGTTGACGGCGGGGTTTGCCAGCCGGGCCGTTGCCGTGACCTCCAGCCATTTTGCCAGCGCAGAAAAGCAGTTCCGTTTTCCCCTCAGCTATGGGAATCAGCGTTCTCTGGCGGCCACCTGGACAGTGACAGGCAGCGGCGCCCTTGTTTTGGAGAGCGCAGAGGAGTGTTCGGAGAAAGCGGCGGAAAAATGTGTGCGAGTCAAGGCGGCGACGACGGGGAAAATTATTGATTACGGCATTAAGGACTCACAGAATATGGGGGCCTGCATGGCTCCGGCGGCGGCATTTGTCATTGCCAGTCACCTGAAAGATATGAATCGGACGCCGGAAGATTATGATAAAATCATCACCGGAGATTTGGGTTTTGTGGGACAGAAAATTTTATTCGAGTTGATGCGGGAGGAAGGGTACGATATCGAAGCCAACCATATGGACTGTGGAATTGAAATTTTTGACCATGAAACCCAGGATACCCATGCCGGCGGAGCTGTCGGACATGGGTCTCTCAGTCAGAGCCGCAGTAACACTCTGCAGTTATGTAATGAATCAGATGGAAAGCGGTGTGTGGAAAAGAGTTTTATTTGTGCCGACAGGGGCCCTTCTTTCTAAAATCAGTTTCAATGAAGGGCTGAGTATTCCGGGGATTGCCCACGGCGTTGTGCTTGAAAAGGATGGATGATTGGTCTATAATAGATACATTAGGATAAAATATTGAAGGAGCGATGACGATGAAATTCCATTTTGCCGA
>URND01000107.1 GCA_900549105.1 uncultured Eubacteriales bacterium | reverse complement strand
GCTGGGTTCAGAACGTCGTGAGACAGTTCGGTCCCTATCCGGCGCGGGCGTAGGAGAATTGAGAGGAGCTGTCCTTAGTACGAGAGGACCGGGATGGACGAACCTCTGGTGTATCTGTTGTATTACCAAGTGCATGGCAGAGTAGCCAAGTTTGGAAGGGATAAACGCTGAAGGCATCTAAGCGTGAAGCCCCCCTCAAGATAAGTTCTCCCATAGCGAAAGCTAGTAAGACCCCTTGAAGACGACGAGGTAGATAGGGCAGGGGTGGAAGTGCAGTAATGTATGGAGCTGACTGTCACTAATCGGTCGAGGGCATGACCAGATGGCTGGTCAAAAGAAAAGGAAGAGATGGGATGGAAGACATTTTCAGTGTGTAGTTTTGAAGGCATGTGCTTTCAGAAAATCATGTATTTTCAAAAAATAACGTCGGCTACTAAGTTCGGCCTAAGCCTCACTAAGGGCGCCGACACGTATCGCACGTAAGTGCCTAAAAGACAGGCACTAAGTGCTCATAACAGTCCTCGATAGCTCAATGGTAGAGCACTCGGCTGTTAACCGAGTTGTTGCAGGTTCGAGCCCCGCTCGGGGAGCTAAAAGACAGGTTATTCGATATGAGTAACCTGTCTTTTTGCGTCACAGCATATTTGAAGCAATCGGATTAAATTCATTTTCAAGCACCAGTGCGGCAGCGCCGAAGGCGCCGATTTCCCCGCCGAAAGGTGACGGAATGATTTCCATATGGCTGCATATCGCCGGAAGACATTCTTTATTCACCTGTTCCTGGAGCGGATTAAAAAGGAGCGGTCCTGCCCCGATTAACTGGCCCGACAGGATGATTTTTTGCGGGGCAAATAAGTTGCCGGCCTGGGCGATGGCCCGACCAAGGTAATAGCCGGATTCTTCAATGAGGCTGATGGCATCCGCATCCCCTTTTTTTGCGGCCCGGACAAGCATGTTCACCGTTGGGCGGCGCCCGTCTGCAATTTTTTGGACTATCGGAAATCGATTTTTCTTAAAACCTTCTTCAATTTTATCCCGTATACTTAAATCGGTTATCTCCGTATTCAAACAACCCACCTGTCCGCAGTCGCAGACCCGGTTTGAAGAGGACACTTTTAAATGGCCGATTTCACCTGTACTGCTGATTTTCCCGAAATAAGGCTGCTGGTTGATAAAAGGAATACATCGGACCCCGGTACGAATCGAAACCAGCAAAAAGTCGCAGGATTCCTGATATTCGCTTATCCATTTGAAAACAAGCCCCATCACACCAACATTGTTGCCGATATAGCATGGCAGGTGAAAACGTTCCTCCATAATGCTGACGATAGGTATATTTTCCCAATCCGCCATATGCGGATAATTCAGAGCAACACCGGAAGCAGTATCTATATAACCGGGAAGTCCGATACCTATGCCGAGGACACGCTCACGGCGGTTGTCAAGATATCGAAGACATTCTTCCGTATACTGGAAAACCAGTTCCAGCATAAATGATGTGGAAATGGGTTCAGTTATCGTGGCCTGCCCCGAAAATAGCGGCGTACATTTAAAGTCCATAATAACATAGTGAATAGCCTGTATATTAAATTCAATACCGATAAAATATCCTCCGGCGCCATTTAGGTGGAGAAATATAGGCTTCCGCCCCATGCGGCTGGTGTCCGAACAGGTATCTTCAATCAGAAACTGCTCCTGGAGAAGTTCCGTGATCGTATTGGAAACAGTAGTCATACTGTATCCCGTCATTTTTTTTATGTTAAATCGTGAAAGCGGTTCTGGACTCCTGCGGATAAGGTCTAAAATGTGATTACGCTTCAACTGTTTGCGCGATTCAACTAGAGTTTTCAAACAAACACCTCCAGATATCAATTATATAACAATTATATAACATCCATAAATATTATGACAAGGAAAAAGTTATTTTAGTTAATTTTACTAAAATCGATTTCGATAAATGTGTAAATACGCCATATTGACGATGGAGGTAATAAAAGATATAATAGTTTTATCGAAAAAAGAAAAACTCATCGAAATATATTGGGAGGGTGGGAGCTATGTATTGTACAATGAAACCATTACTTACCCAGGCAATGGCGGATGGACAGGGAGTTCCGGCGTTTAATATTCATGCGCTGGAGGTTGTTCCGGTGATGGCAAAAGCGGCAGATGCGGTAAAATGCCCGGTTATTTTGCAGGTATCCGTATCGACGGCAAAGTATATCGGCTATTCCTTGCTGGCATCTGTTGTTAAAAAGGTTTCTGAGGACATGACAGTGGATATAGCGCTTCATTTGGACCATGCGACCAGTCTCGAAGACATTCAGGGAGCCCTGGACGGGGGATTTTCCTCTGTAATGTATGATGGCTCAAAGCTTTCTTTTGAAGAAAATGTATCCAATACATTAAAGGCTGTTGAAATGGCCCGGACAGCGGGGGCTTCGATTGAAGCGGAGCTTGGCATTGTCGGCCGGGGAAAGATTATCGAGACATATCCGTATACGGAGCCGGCGGATGCAGCGGAATTTGTACGGCGGACAGGGGTTGACGCTCTGGCTGTCGGCATAGGAACACATCACGGCATGTATCAGGCAAAAACAAATATTCGTTTGGATATATTAAAAGCGATTCATGAGGCCGTGGACATTCCACTGGTGCTTCATGGAGGAACCGGTGTCAGAGATGAGGACGTCCGGGAGTGCGTTCGGCTTGGAATGTATAAGTTGAACTTTGGGACAGAATTGAATGTGTCCTGGGTTCGAAAGGCGAAAGAAGTATTTGCGGAAGCTGAGCCGGATGATACAATGCGAAATCTGATGATTGAATGTAATCGTGCGATGACGGAAACGATTCAGAAAAAGATTCAGTTAGTTCGATTTTAAGTGCGCAGTGCATTTAGAATATCTTAAGTAAATATCAGGAGGAGGTTTACTATGAAAAAATTTGTGTGTTTACTTATGACAATGACACTTGTCACCTGTCTTCTGGCCGGATGCGGTTCCGAGAAGAAGGAGACGAAAGCAGAAACAAAGGCTGAGACAACAGTTGAGACAACTGCAGAGACAGCAGGTGAATCAAAAGCAGCAGAAGACCATTCAGATCTGAAACTGACAATTTATTCTGCAGTATTTGATGATGAAACTCATGCTATCTGTGAAAGATTCCAGGAAGAAACCGGTATTAAGACAGATTGTGTTGTTTTAGGCGGCGGCGAGATTCTCGCAAGAGTTCAGGCAGAGAAGGATAATCCGACAGCTTCCGTATGGTTCGGCGGCCCGGCAGACCCATTCATTACTGCTAAAAATGAGGGATTATTATTACAGTATGAATCCCCAAATGCGGCATCTATTGATGCAAAATATAAAGATGCGGATAACTACTGGACAGGTATTTACATTGGCTACGTTGGCTTCGTAAGCAATAATGACCGTTTAGCAGAATTAAACATCGAAGCACCTCAGTCTTGGGAAGACCTGTTAAAAGAGGAACTTAAAGGTGAAATTATGTTAGCTTCACCGGCGGCATCTTCTACCGGCTATGTTATTTTGGCATCCGTACTTCAGCTTATGGGTGAAGAAGAAGGTTTCGAATTCATGCAGAAACTGAATGACAATGTTCTCCAGTATACAGAGCGCGGTTCAGGCTGTATCGCATCCGTTATTTCCGGCGAAGTTGCTGTAGGCGTTTGCTTCTGCCACGATGCCATCAAGAATCAGCTTGAAGGTTATGAAGACTTGCTGACAGTTACCGTTCCTTCCGAAGGTACAGGTTATGAAACCGGCGCTATGGCTATCTTAGCAGACGGTCCTGACCAGGAAGCAGCTAAAATCTTCTACGATTGGGCTCTGACAGCAGATTGCCAGAATATGTTCAAAGAATACGGCGCATTCCAGTTCCTTACCGCTGAAGGTGCAGAGGCTCCGGAAGCAGCAGCAAGTATTGCCGATGCAAAAACAATCGAATATGATACCGTTTGGGCCGGCGAAAACAAAGCTGATTTTACAACAAAATGGGCAGAGCTGACAGGTAACTAAATAGATAGACGAAAAAGGTATTTGCTGAGGATGGAGGGTGCAGAAATGTACCCTCCTTTTTGACAAATGGAGGGACTGAATATGGAAAACAAATCTCATAAAAAAAAGGGGATGCTGCAGGACCCTGTATTACTCCTGGTCATTGTTTTTGTCATTGTTGTGTTGTTATTGTTTGTACTTCTCCCGTTATTTTCAATTCTGAAGGGAAGCTTTCTCGATGAAGGCGGCGCGCTGTCTTTTGAATCCTATAAAGCGTTGTTTAAAAACAAAAATTTCATCACAGCCTTTGGCAATACATTGAAATTAGGACTTGTCGTAGGACTGACATCCACAATCATAGGGTTTTTATTTGCCTATGTAAAACAGTGTGTCAAGAGTCCGTTTAAGAAATTATACAGTATTATAGAAATCCTGCCGATTATTTCACCGCCGTTCGTATTGGCTTTATCCGCCATTACACTTTTAGGACGGAGAGGACTTATTACATATAAATTACTTGGTATTCCTAACTTTGATATTTATGGATTTAAGGGTTTGGTTGTCGTGCAGACGATGACTTTCTTCCCGATTGCAGCCATGACGCTGGACGGTCTTCTGGAGAACTTCGATGTATCCATGGAAGAGGCGGCGCGCAATCTGGGAGCAAATCGTTTGAAAGTATTTACATCGGTAATGCTGCCAATGCTGGCTTCCGGCCTTGCCAATGTATTTCTGCTTTCCTTTATCGAATCGGTAACCGATTTTTCAAATCCAATGATTTTGGGAGGCGGCTATAAAACGCTGGCATCCCAGATATATATTCAGGCGATTGGCAACTATGATACCCAGACAGGTACAGCGATTGCCGCTATCCTGCTGAGCGTTACCCTGGCGGTATTTATTATACAGAAGGCTGTGCTTGATAAGCGGTCTTATGTCACATTGACAGGTAAGGCCAGCCGTGTCCGGGAAATGATTGACGACAAGGGCATTGCTGTTACGACAAATGGGCTTTGCCTGTTCGTTTCCTTCTGGGTATTGCTGTTCTACGTATTTCTGGTACTCAGTGCGTTCTTTAAGACGTGGGGCGCCGATTATACACTGGTAATGAAGAACTTTGATTATGTATTTAAATATAGTATGAAGCCTGTAGCGGATACATTGTTGATTGCTGTACTGGCAGCGCCGATTGGCGGTATTCTTTCCATGGTTGTTGCCTTTCTTGTTGTCCGCAAACGCTTTGTCGGAAGACGGCTGGTTGAATATGTATCCATGCTTGGTATGGCTGTGCCGGGAACGGTATTTGGCCTTGGCTATATTTTGACATTTAATACAAAACCTCTGGTTTTGACGAATACATTATGGATTCTGGTTATTGTGCTGGTAATGACCCGATTGCCTGTCGGCGTCCGTTCGGGAATGTCCGCATTGCGGCAGATTGACCCGAGTATTGAAGAGGCGGCAACGGATTTGGGAGGAAGTACGGCGAAAGTCTTTTCATCGATTACTCTGCCGTTGATTCGCCCGGCCTTTTATACCGGCCTGGTATTCAGCTTTGTAAAGAGTATGACGGCAATCAGTGCGGTTATTTTCCTTGTTTCCGCAAACTATAATTTATTGACAGTTCGTGTTATGCAGCATGTGGATAAAGGCCAGTTCGGTTATGCGGCCGCGCTGTCCGTTATATTGATGGCGATTGTATTTGTGGCGGTTGGTATCATGAATTTTATTTTAAAGCGTTTCGGCAGAAGCAGCGATACGAATTTAATGGTCTAAAGGGGGAATTTCGATGAAAGCAAAAGGTGTTACGCTTAAAAATCTTTCAAAAATATATCCGGGGAAAAAAGGCAATAAGGATGTTTACGCGGTAGATGATGTTTCGCTGGATATCGAGCCGGGCGAGTTTGTCACACTGCTGGGGCCTTCCGGCTGTGGGAAAACAACAACACTCCGAATGATTGCCGGCTTTGAGAAGCCGTCCCAGGGAGATATTCTCCTCGGCGGCGAATCTATCAAACATTTAACTCCGGATAAGCGGGATACGGCGATGGTGTTCCAGACATATGCTTTATTTCCGAATTTAAATGTCTATGATAATATCTCTTATGGATTAAAGATAAAAAGACTCTCCTCCGACGAGATTCGCGCCCGTGTGACTGAGATATTAAAGTTAACCGGTCTGACTGGCTATGAAAACAGGCACACCAATGAACTTTCGGGCGGACAGCAGCAGCGTGTCGCACTGGCGCGTGCACTCGTTATGGAGCCGGGAGTGCTGCTTTTTGACGAGCCGCTCTCTAATCTGGATGCAAAACTGAGAGTACAGATGCGGACGGAAATCCGACGTATTCAGAAAGCTGTAGGAATTACAGCCATTTATGTAACCCACGACCAGGCGGAGGCCATGAGCATGTCCGACAGGATTGTCATTTTAAAGGACGGTAAAATTGCGCAGGCCGGAACGCCGAAGGATGTATATTATCGGCCAAACAGTGAATTCTCTGCGAATTTCATTGGAACGGCAAATATTTTGCATGGAAAAGTGCAGAAGATGAATGACGATAATACTGTGCAGGTTTCCGTGGAAGGCGTTTTGCTGGACAAGGTGCCTGCATCGGGCAAAAGTTATGAAGTCGGCAGCGAATGTGCCATTGTTATCCGGCCGGAAGCATGTTCCGTGCGGGAAACGGGTATCTTTGAAGCGGAAGTGATATTGTCCACATTTATGGGTTCCTATCAGCTTTATGAACTGGAGTTGTTTGGAAATAAGTTCACCATCCATGAGAACAATCCAAAAACAAAACGGATTTATGAAATCGGTGAAAAAGCTAAAATAGAGTTGGATATTTCAGATATCCATATTATTTAATGTTGCTTAATAAATAGGATATAGGAAGGATAGAAGAAGTATGAACACAGAAAATTACATAGCAGATTATCTTGAAATGGAAAAAAGAATGTTCGATGTGATTGACAGAGATGAAATGAAGACGGTGGTTGACCTTATTATGGAGACCTATGAGGCCGAGGGAACGATTTATGTGTTTGGCAACGGCGGAAGCGCGTCGACAGCCTCCCATATGGCCAATGATTTTAATAAAGGCATTTCTGAATTTGTTGATAAGAAATTCAGATTCTGCTGTTTAAATGATAATGTGGCAACCATGCTCTCTATTGCAAATGATATCAGTTATGAGGAAATTTACCGGTTCCAGCTTCGCGGCAAATTGCAGCCGAATGACCTGGTTATCGGTATCAGCGGCAGCGGAAACAGCGCCAATGTACTCAATGCGGTTTCCTATGCAAAGGAGCAGGGGGTTAAGACGGTTGGTTTCTGCGGGTTCAGCGGCGGAAAACTGAAAGATATGGCGGATTACAAATTTTATGTACCGCTGGACAGCATGAAGGTTGTCGAGGATTTGCATTTGATGATGAATCATCTGATAATGTATGTGGCTGAGAGAAAACTCGGAATTGAGGGCTGCTGCTGATTTTAACGGGTTCGAAAGGGATGATTCTATGAAGAAAAAACTGATGATTGTCACAGGATGCCCAGGCAGCGGAAAGTCATGTCTGGCAGAACGGATATGCAGTCGTTTTCCCGAATTAGAGTTAATTTCCTACGATACTGTGAAGGAAGATTATTTTGACCGGTATGGCTTCGACAGCGCAGCGGACAAAACCCGCTTAAACAATAGAAGTTTAAAGGAATTTTATCGGATTTTAGACGGTCAGATGGAAAAAGAGAAATCGATTTTAATCGAATATCCATTTTGCAGAAAGCATGCGGATACGCTGAGAGAACTCGCGGAGCAGCACGGATATTCTGTGATTACAGTTTTATTGACCGGAGATATGCGGACTTTGTATCTGCGGGGACTTCGCCGGGATGATAATGACAAACGGCATCCGGGACATTTGCTGAACCGCTATCACCGCGGACAGCCGTTTTCGGAGAAGGATTGGATACAGGCTATGCCTTTTGACGCCTATGTCAGAATGTGCCGGGAAAAGGACTATAACATACGGTTAGGGCGGACGATTACAGTGGATGTGACGGATATCCGCAGGGTTGATATTGAAAAAATATGTGACGACATAGAAACGGCGCTTTAGGGCGCCGTTTTTCTTGCGGTTGACACTGGAAATTTAAAACATTATACTGGGATAGTAAAGAAAAACAAAGGGGAAAATCAATGAAATTGGTGCGTGTAGAAGATGCTGTCGGGCAGGTATTATGTCATGATATTACCCGGATTATCCGGGGCGTGACAAAGGATGCCGTGTTCCGAAAGGGGCATGTGATTCGGGAAGAAGATATTCCCGTGCTTTTAAATGTGGGGAAAGAGCATATTTATGTCTGGGAAAATGATGAAAGGATGCTTCATGAGAATGAGGCGGCGGCGGTTTTATACCAGATATGCAAAGGAGAGCACATGCACGGTTCCGAGGTCAAAGAGGGAAAAATCGAGTTGATTGCGGATATGGACGGCGTGCTTAAAATAGAGCGGGAGAAGCTCAGGGCAGTGAATACTCTGGGGGAAATGATGATTGCGTCCCGGCATGGAGATTTTCCGGTAAAAAAGGGTGACAAAATTGCGGGAACACGGATTATTCCGCTGGTAATAGAAAAAGAGAAGATGGAAGCTGCCCGGAGAGCTGCCGGCCAGAAACCTATTTTTGAAATTCTGCCGTACCGGTATAAAACAGCCGGCGTGGTGACTACGGGGAGTGAAGTTTATAAAAACCGGATTGGGGATACATTTACCCCGGTGATTGAAGAAAAGCTGGAGGAATACGGGGTTCGGATGGCGAAGCATGGGCTTTGCAGCGATGATTCGGAGCAAATCCGGGAAATGATTCAGAAACAGTTGGATGCCGGAGTAGATATGGTTATCTGCACCGGGGGAATGAGCGTCGACCCGGATGATCGGACACCGCTGGCGATTAAAAATACGGGCGCTGAGATTGTGACCTATGGGGCCCCGGTACTTCCGGGTGCGATGTTTATGCTGGCCTATTATGAGGGAAAGATTCCAATCATGGGGCTTCCGGGCTGTGTGATGTATTCGAAACGAACCATTTTTGACTTGGTGCTTCCAAGAATTCTGGCCGGAGAAAAGTTAATTGAAGAAGATATTGTTAAGATGGGAGAAGGCGGATTATGCCTCTCCTGCCCTGTGTGCACCTTTCCAAACTGCGGTTTTGGAAAGGGCGGCGGGAGATAATCAGGAGGAAAACATATGGGAGAAATTCGGGCAATCTGTATCAGTGAACAAAGAGGAACAAAAAAATATGAAATACCACAGGCCGAGCTCAAAGAGGAATGGGGCATTGTCGGTGATGCCCATGCAGGGCGTTGGCACCGGCAGGTCAGCCTCCTTTCTCAGGAAAAAATCGATGCGTTTAAATTAAAAGGAGCAGATATCGAATATGGAGCCTTCGGGGAGAATCTGGTTGTCGAGGGCTTCGATCTGGCCGCATTGCCGGTGGGCAGCCGGCTTCAGGCCGGAGATGTTCTGCTGGAAGTGACGCAGATTGGCAAAGAATGTCACAGCCATTGTGAGATTTATGAGCGGATGGGCGAATGTATTATGCCGAGGGAGGGCATATTTGCCCGGGTTCTGCATGGCGGAAAAATTCAAAAGGGCGACAAACTGGAGAGGGTTGGGGTGACAGGCGGACAGCCCTATAGGGCGGCAGTGATCACTCTGAGTGATAAGGGTTATGCCGGGGAGCGGGAAGACAAAAGTGGCCCAACGGCGCAGCAGATGCTTTTGGAAGCGGGCTATGATGTCGTGGAGATGCTCATCCTCCCCGATGAGCAGGAACGGCTTGAGCGGGAATTGATGCGGCTGGCTGACCAGCGTCAGCTCCATTTGATTCTTACAACCGGGGGAACCGGCTTTTCAAAGCGGGATATCACGCCGGAAGCGACGATTGCTGTCTGTGACCGGATGGCCCGGGGGATTGCGGAGGCGATTCGAAACTATTCGATGACAATTACAAAGCGGGCGATGCTCAGCCGGGCTGAGTCGGGAATCCGGAAGGGAACGCTGATCGTGAATCTGCCCGGAAGTCCAAAGGCTGTCCGGGAGGCATTGGAGTATATTTTGCCGGAGTTGGAGCATGGTATTGGAATTTTGCGGGGAACCGAAGGGGAATGTGCAAGGGAATGAAGCGGTGGCTGAGGCGGATAATAACGGCGGGAATTATTGTTGAAAAAAGTCTGAAAAAAATGAAAATTTCTCTTGCCAAAATCCGTAAGATATGATAGTATAAATATCGCTGAGGCTCCATGGTCAAGCGGTTAAGACACCGCCCTTTCACGGCGGTAACAGGGGTTCAAATCCCCTTGGAGTCATTTAGTAATAAGCCGATGTGGCTCAATTGGCAGAGCAGCTGATTTGTAATCAGCAGGTTATCGGTT
>URND01000106.1 GCA_900549105.1 uncultured Eubacteriales bacterium | reverse complement strand
TTCTTCTCGAGACGGCTTTTTATGCCTTTAAGGCCGGAAAATATGATGAGAGTATTCTCGAATATCTGAACCGGTATTATATGGGGACTACGAAGGATTATATGGATATCTGGCAGGCTGCTGTCGGCTTCGAGGTGGAAGTCCATCAACTGGAAGAAAAAATGCTCTGCCAGGTATTGTTCACGGAGGATATGGTGGAGGAGAGCGGCCCGGTGTTTGATTCCTACTATCGGATGCGTCCGAATATTAAAATTGTCCGGGCTTATCTCGCCTATAATGCCTACCGGTGCCTTGTGAAGAACCGGGAATTGAAGGAAAACATATTCCAGTATATGGAGATTGAGATGGACCAGATGGAGCGGGGACGGGATGTCTGCAGTCTGGCTATGCTGAAATATCTCTCGGAACATCCTCAGAGTGAAAGCGCCTATGACGGCTGGATTTGCCGCGAGGTGCGCCGGTTTGTGAGCCGGGGCGTTATGCTGCCGTGGTTTAAGGCATTTATGAATCTGACGGATATTCCCCGGGAACTGGTGGATAAAGTGTTTATTGCCTATACGACAAATCCGGAGCATACGGTTAAAGTGCGTTACCGGGTGGAATCCGGGGCTCAGAGCAGTGAGTGGAAAGAAGAAAACATGCAGAGTGTGTACGGCGGTATTTTTATAAAATCATGGGCCCTGTTTGCCGGAGAAAAGTTATTCTGGCAGGCTTTGGACGACGATGGAGAAGATATCATTGTGACGGAGATGCAGGAAGTTCGGCAGGAAGCCGATGGCGAAGGTCCGCTTATCAGCGGTATGGATTATATTAACCGTATGATTCTTCAGAAGGATTTCAATGATTATGAGGCGCTTTATCGGACCGCCTGCGAGTACAGCCGGAGAAAGGCTGTGGCAGACGAAGTATTTGAATTACTTTAGAGAAGAGGACGTGTTTATGGATAATCGAATAAAAGAACTGATTTTGGGATATGACCTGTGCAATGATTATGTCCAGATTAGTTGCTACAACCAGAAAACACAGGATATGGATACCATCTGCTATATCGGAGAAAAGATGCTGGACCGGATTCCAACGGTGCTGTGCCGTCTTTATTCGGACGGCTCCTGGGTTTGTGGTTATGATGCCTGGAAGGCGGTCAATGAACACCGGGGTGCCCTGGTGGAAAATTTTGTCGATGTGCTGGAGCAGAAGCAGGATATTGCCGTGGGTGACGATTTATATTCCGGCGCGGAGCTGGTGCGGATATTTATGACGGAAAGCCTGAAGCTGGTGACAAAATATTATCCCCATTGGGCTGTTGGCCAGTTGACGGTTTCTGTCGAAAAACTTGGGAAATACACGGTGGAGACATTAAAAGGGCTGTGCGCCGGGATGAATTTTGATGAAAACCGGCTGTCAGTGATAAACCATGTTTCCGCCTATGAATATTATGCGTTGAATCAGAAACGGGAATTATGGCAGCACGATGTGGGTCTGTTTGATTATTCCCGGCGGGGGATGACTTACTATCATCTGGCTATCTCAAAAAAGAGGATGCCGATTGGAGTTATGGCGACAACCGTCCCGCTGACGGAATATTTTGATGGCAGCGAGATTGGGCAGACAGCGCCGCCGGAGCTGGACCGGAGGTTTTTGGAGGTTGTCCGGCGGGTGACGGCAAATAAAATCATATCTACAGTGTATTTGACAGGAGAAGGCTTTGAGGGAAACTGGGCAAAGATTTCATTAAAAAATCTCTGCCATCACCGAAAAGGATTTATCGGTTCAAATATTTTCTCCCGGGGAGCCTGTTACTATAGTTTGATGACTGCCGGACTTTTGGAAGAAGGGAATTTTATTGCCCTCAATGAAGACGTCATTTCAAAAACAGTTTATATCCGGGGAAGTAAAAAACGGGAAATGACGAATATAGAGCTTATCCAGGCGGGACAGATTTGGTACGACGTTCAGGCGGAAACCTTTTTTATACCGGATGGCATGGACCATGTCACTATTCATTTGATGGATTATCTGAGTAAGCGGGAACGCTCGCTGCAGATTCCGTTGGATGGTTTTGAGGCGGATGAAAAGCGGCCGGATAAGACGAGATATTTTCACATGCAGCTCCGATTTGACGACACATCCCATTGCCGCGTTTTGCTGCAGGACAAAGGATTTGGGGAATTCTATCCGGCTTCGGATAAAGTGTCGGAGCATGTATTTGATATTTATGATGAGACATTTGATGATAAAGAAGTTCATGAGCCGGGGCGGCTGATTCTGACGGATGGACAGAACAATACAGTGCCTTATTATTTCAGCCTGAGCGGTATCCGTGTCTACAGTTTGGAACAGCTTTGCCATTATATTTATCACCACATATACACAATCAGCCTGGAGACCTTCGGGGATGATCTGTTATACTGGATTGAGAAAAATCTGGGCGAGAGGGCCCTGGTGAAGCGTCTCAGGGAGGCGAAAAAGAACCGGAGGACACTCAAAGAGATGGTCCGCCTGATATTGATGTCGGTGGATTACTATTCAAAAGAAGAGATTAATCAGCTTCAAAAGGTTATTGAAGAGATTGAGATGCAGAATCCGATTGAGACACGAAAGGTGGAAGCGGATAATTATCTGCGTTATGGACGGCCGCTGGAAGCACTGGCGGTTTATAAAAAAGTGGATTTGATGATGGATGATTCGGATGAAATGGTGACAAATGAGTTCCGGGGAAATGTCTGTCATAATATGGGAATTGCCTTTGCGCGGCTGGCGAACGGGGAGGCGGCGCTGAGCTGTTTTAAGAAGGCTTATGAATTAAATGCTTCAGAGGTTTCCAGAGATGCCTGGCTTATGATGCTGAAGATACTTGGCCGGGAGGATGAAATGCTTCAGGAGTCAAACCGCATGATTCTTCCGCCGGATGTTTTCAGGCAGATGAATCAGCGGCTTGAAGCGGCGGAACGCCGGTTTGAGTCCCGGCCGGTTTATGAAATGCTGGAAAATATGAAGGATATCCACAGCGAGAGTCAATGGGATGCCGTTTGCCCGGAGGTACTTGCATGGCTGGAAGAGGAGAAGGGAGAGTATCGAAGTATATAAAATGAAAGAGATGTTAGATGCGGAGATATTGATTGATTCGCCGGTAATTGCGGCGATTAAGGATGAACAAGGGCTGATTGAATGTCTGAAAACAGAATGTCAGGTCATATTTATTTTGTTTGGCAATGTATGCAATATTGGCGACATAGTAAAAAGGGTAAAAGATGGCGGCAAAACGGCGATTGTCCATATGGATTTGATCACCGGTTTGAGTTCCAAGGAAATTTCCGTGGATTTCATTAAAAAAACAACTCAGGCCGACGGAATTATCAGCACTAAGCCGGCGGTGGTAAAGCGGGCGAAAGAACTGGGGCTTTTGACGATTCAGCGGTTTTTCATCATCGATTCGATTGCCCTGGAAAATTCGAAACGCCAGATTGAGGTTTATCATCCGGATTGCGTTGAAATCATGCCGGGGATTATGCCGAAGATTTTGAAGGATATTCGAAACTTTGTCAGCGTGCCTGTCATCGCGGGAGGACTTTTAACGGATAAAAAGGATGTAATGAGCGCCTTGTCGGCCGGGGCGGACGCGATTTCCACAACAAACCGCACTCTATGGAAAATGCAATAATATGGCGTTTATTCTTGCATTTAAGAGATAGAAGTGTTATGATAAGGCTATAAATATGTGTAACGCTTTAGAGAGTGAGAGAGGCGAAATAGATAGTCTGGCAGGGCTGTCTGTTTCGCCTTACATTTTATTAAGAGAGAGGGAAAAATGATGACGAAAAACTTTGCGCACAGAGGATTTAGCGGCAAATATCCCGAGAATACGATGCTGGCCTTTGAAAAAGCCATTGAGGCGGGCGCGGACGGGATTGAGAATGACGTTCATCTGACAAAGGATGGCGTTGTTGTGATCATCCATGATGAACGGGTAGACCGTACAACGGACGGCGCCGGATGGGTAAAGGATTTTACTTATGAAGAGCTGTCCAAACTGAATGCGTCTTATACTTTTAAAGACTGCGGGTTCCAGCATATTCCGACATTGAGGGAATATATGGAGCTGGTGAAGGATAAAGACATTGTAACGAATATCGAGTTAAAGACCGGCGTTTTTGAGTATGAAGGCATCGAAAAAAAAGTTTATGATATGATTCAGGAGTATGGTTTAAAAGATAAAATGATAATTTCTTCATTTAATCATTTTTCCATTCTCCGTATGAAAGCCCTTGATCCTACGATAAAATGCGGCCTTCTGGAAGAATCCTGGCTGGTCAACGCGGGGGCTTATGCAGCTTCAGTGGGCGTTGAGTGTTATCATCCGATGTATAAAAATATGACGCCGGATAATGTGGCGGAAATCAAGTCCCACGGACTTGAAATCAATACATGGACAGTCAACGAAAAAGAAGAAATTGAGGAAATGTTTAATCGGGGCGTGGATTCGGTTATCGGAAATTATCCGGATATCGTCCGCGAGATTCAGAAAGCATATAGAAGATAAAAATGCAGGAGGGAGAAAAGATGTACGATATTATCATCATTGGCGGCTGTGTTTCCGGTTGTGCGGCAGCGCGGGAACTGTCGCGTTATAAGGCCAATATTTGCGTGGTGGAGAGAGAAGAAGATGTCTGTGCCGGAACCTCCAAGGCCAACAGCGCCATTGTTCATGCCGGCTACGATGCAGACCCGGGTTCACTGATGGCAAAATTGAATGTTCAGGGTAATCAGATGATGGAGGCTGTGGCAGAGGAACTGGATTTTCCGTTTAAACGGATTGGCTCTATGGTTGTCTGTGTCCATGAAGAAGATGTCTGCAAACTGGAGGAGCTTTTGGAACGGGGAAAGAAGAATGGCGTAAAGGACCTCCGCATTGTGGATGGAAAAGAAGCTCATGAACTGGAGCCGAATCTGACGGAACAGGTCGTAGCGGCGCTTTATGCGCCGACCGGCGGCATTGTATGTCCATTTGGAATGACTATTGCCTTTGCGGAAAATGCAGCGGTTAACGGCGTGGAATTTAAACTGGATACAGAGGTTCAGAATATTGAAAAGATTGACGGCGGTTATGCGCTGACGACAAACCGGGGTGTTTTAAAGACAAAGGTTGTCGTTAATGCGGCGGGAGTTTATGCAGATAAATTCCATAACATGGTCAGCGGAGAAAAGATTCATATTACGCCGCGGAGAGGCGATTACTGTCTGCTGGATAAGACGGCCGGAAATCATGTGTCCCACACAATTTTCCCATTGCCGGATGAATTTGGAAAGGGTGTGCTTGTCACCCCGACAGTTCATGGAAATCTTTTAGTCGGGCCGACGGCCATCGATATTGAAGATAAAGAATCCACGGCAACAACCAGGGCAGGACTGGATTTTGTTGTCAGCAAAGCCGGGGAGGCTGTGGCCGGACTTCCGATGCGCCAGGTCATCACTTCCTTTGCCGGACTTCGCGCCCATGAGGACCATCATGAATTCATTATCGGGGAGGCAAAGGATGCGAAGGGATTTGTGGATGTATCCGGTATCGAGTCTCCGGGACTTTCCAGTGCGCCGGCGATTGGCCGGATGGTAGCGGATATTGTCTCAGAGATGCTGGAACTTCCTGAAAATCCGGATTTTGTCGGTACACGCCGGGGTATTTTAAATCCTGCAGAGCTGAGTAAGGAAGAGCGGGCCAAATTGATTGAAGCCAAACCGGAATACGGCAATATTATCTGCCGCTGTGAGATGATTACAGAAGGAGAGATTCTGGATGCGATTCACCGCCCGGTCGGCGCCCGGTCATTGGATGGCGTAAAACGCCGTACCCGGGCAGGAATGGGACGGTGTCAGGCCGGATTCTGTTCTCCGAGGACAATGGAGATTCTGGCAAGAGAGCTGCATGTGAGCATGGCGGATATTACTAAATCCGGCGGAGATTCCAAACTCATTGTCGGTACAGTCAAGGATAGATTATAGAAGGGATGGTGAAGAACATGTTAAATTACGATTTAGTTATTGTTGGCGGCGGCCCAGCCGGTCTCGCGGCGGCGGCATCTGCAAGAAAAAATGGTTTGGAAAGCATCATCATCCTGGAGAGAGACCATGAGCTTGGCGGTATTTTAAACCAGTGTATTCACAACGGTTTTGGGCTGCACACTTTTAAAGAGGAGCTGACCGGGCCGGAATATGCGGGACGTTTTATTGATGAAGTGTCGGATTTGAAGATTGAGTATAAATTAAATACGATGGTTATGGATATCTCAGAGGATAAAGTTGTGACAGCCATGAACCGGGAAGACGGTCTCTTTGAGATTCAGGCCAAAGCGGTCATTCTGGCTATGGGATGCAGGGAGCGTCCGAGAGGAGCTTTGAACATTCCGGGATATCGTCCGGCGGGTATTTATTCGGCGGGAACTGCACAGCGGCTGGTGAATATCGAAGGCTTTATGCCGGGCCGTGAAGTCGTTATTTTGGGCTCCGGGGATATCGGCCTTATTATGGCCCGCCGTATGACGCTGGAGGGCGCAAAGGTCAAAGTTGTTGCCGAACTGATGCCGTTTTCCGGCGGCCTGAAACGAAATATTGTTCAATGCCTGGATGACTTCGGGATTCCGCTGAAATTAAGCCATACGGTGGTTGATATCGATGGTAAAGAGCGGGTAAAAGGAATCACACTGGCTGAAGTGGACAGCAGCGGAAAACCGATTCCGGGAACAGAAGAACATTATGACTGCGATACATTGCTTCTTTCCTGCGGCCTTATTCCTGAAAATGAATTATCCAGAGGCATTGGCGTGGATATTGAACCGGTAACCAACGGGCCGGTGGTTAATGAGAGTCTGGAAACCAATGTGCCGGGCGTTTTTGCCTGCGGCAATGTTCTTCATGTGCATGACCTGGTGGATTTTGTTTCTGAGGAAGCGGCGACAGCGGGAAGAAATGCGGCAAAATATATTCAGAACGGCAGCAAAGAGCCGGAGACGATTCATGAAACCATTGCTCTCTGCCCGCAGGGCATTGTGCGTTATACTGTGCCAAAAACAGTAAATGTGGACCGGATGGATGATGAGATTACGGTGCGTTTCCGTGTGGGAGCGGTTCAGAAAAATTGTTATGTGTCCACCTATTTTGATGATGAACGGGTGATGCGCCGGAGACGCCCGGTGGTTGCTCCGGGTGAAATGGAAGAAGTGAAGCTGAAAAAAGAGCAGCTTTTGAAATATCCGGATTTGAAGCAGATTATCTTTAAGGTCGAGGAGGCGTAAGCATATGGAAAAAAGAGAATTAACCTGTATCGGATGCCCTCTGGGCTGCGCCGTGACAGTAGAGATGGAAGGCACGGAAATTCTCAGTATTACAGGGCATACATGCAAGCGGGGCGAGGAATATGCGCGGAAGGAAGTAACTAATCCAACCCGCATTGTGACCTCGATTGTCCATGTGAACGGCGGAAAGATTCCGATGGTTTCGGTGAAAACAAAATCAGATATTCCTAAAAGCAAGATTTTTGATTGTGCAAAAGCACTTCAAAGTATTCAGGTGGAAGCGCCAGTGCATATCGGTGATGTTATCCTGGAAAATGTGGCCGGTACGGGAGTTTCCGTTGTAGCAACGAAAAATGTAGAAGCTTTATAAAAAGCAGAAGCCTGGTGGTGATAAAATGGACATGGAAGTATTTCAGACAATAAATGAATATCTCCATTCGTTTACTGTTCCTGTTGTTATGATTCGACTGCTGCTGGCAGCTATCTGCGGCGGTGTTATCGGATTTTTCAGGAGTGTAAAAAAGCGGGGAGCCGGATTTAAAACCCATATTCTTGTATGCCTGGGGGCAACCCTTATTATGATGACCGGAGAATACACTTTCCGGTATGTCTCCAATGGAACCGGCGATGTGGCCCGTATGGCTGCTCAGGTTGTCAGCGGTGTGGGTTTCCTCGGCGCGGGCACAATTATGGTGACCGGGCGGAATCAGATTAAGGGACTGACAACAGCGGCCGGCCTGTGGGCCTGCTCCGGGATTGGCCTGGCTATAGGGATAGGCTTTTATTCGGGAGCAATCATCTGCACCCTGATTGTATTTCTGGTATATAACTATCTGGAAAAAATCGATGAGTATGCCTATGAACATTCAAGGGTTTATGATCTGTATGTGGAGTTTGAATCCAGAAAGTATATCACGCCATTCATGTCGGCGGTGAAAGAGCGGGGATTTAAATTTCTCAGTCTGGAATTGAGTAAGTCCAAAAAGAATAAGGATGATATTGTCAATGCAACAATGTCCATAGAAGTCAGCGCCAAATCGAAGGGTATCGATGTACATACATTTATCGAGGGGTTGGACGGTGTCAATTCCGTAGAAGAAATGTAGCCCCCCCTTCGGGCCTGCCGTATGTCAGATGCTTCGCATGGGCGTGCTGCGTCAAGCTTCGCGCGATAAGGTATAAATTTTTTGTCAGTTAAGATTGAGAAAGCCTGGACAGGAATTCATAGAGGATTCTTGCCTGGGCTTTTTGCGTATTTTTGTCGGAATACCCCGAAGGATTGTTATTGAAATCATTATCGGTGTTGGATATACTGAATTTATCACGTGAGAATCACATCTATAACCGATTCGGTAAAAATCCACTGTTAAACAAAACAGAAATATGATAAGATAAAGAAATAAAACAAAGTGAGGAGATAGGTATGAAGTTTATGCGGGAACTGGAAGAAAATAATATGGCCAGGGCCGAGGGGCGTAAAGAAGGCCATGAAGTCGGCGTGGCCGATGGAATTTTGTCATCTGTCAGGAATCTCATGGAGACGATGGACCTGTCTGCCGAAAAGGCTATGGAGGCATTAAAGGTGTCGGAAACGGAAAAGGAAAAATACTTAAAATTACTGGATAAAGATAATTAGGAAAAAGAAAGTACAAAAGATAAAATGGCAGGCTTGACTTTTAAGCGGGTTTTGAATAGAATATATTTTATATGGAAAATGTAGTGAGAAAGAGGAGTAGGAACATAACCTTGACAGAGAGGATGATTCGGCGGCTGAAAGGTCATCCAAAGAAGTGGGTTCTGAAGGTAGCTTTTGAACAGGGCAGGTGAAACCGGATATCGGAAAGTAGTCAGTCACGGGTGGTTTCGTTATAGACCAAAGAGATGTACGGGAATTTTGTTTTTCGTATAATTAAGGTGGTAACGCGAGCTTTCGCCCTTATGGGGAGGAGACTCGCGTTTTTTCGCGTAAGGCACAAGCCAAGCGATGGGGCGCTTGTGCCGCAGCGACAGAAGTTGAACAGGAGGAAAGAGAAATGCAGTTGGAGAAAACCTACAATCCGGCGGCCATTGAGGATAAGCTTTATCAGAAATGGCTCGACCATAAATATTTTCATGCGGAGGCAGACCGCAGCAAGGAACCGTTTACAATCGTGATTCCGCCGCCAAATATTACGGGGCAGCTTCATATGGGTCATGCTCTTGACAATACATTACAGGATATTTTAATCCGTTCCAAACGGATGCAGGGTTATAATGCGCTGTGGCAGCCGGGAACGGACCATGCAAGTATTGCCACGGAAGTTAAGATTCTGGAAAAATTAAAAGAAGAGGGCATCAGCAAAAAGGATTTGGGCCGGGAGGCATTTTTGGAGAGAGCCTGGGACTGGAAAAAGGAATATGGCGGACGGATTATCAGTCAGCTTAAAAAGATGGGTTCTTCCTGCGACTGGGATAGAGAACGGTTTACGATGGATGAGGGCTGTAATAAGGCTGTTGAGGAAGTGTTTGTCCGTCTTCATGAAAAAGGGCTGATTTATAAGGGCGCAAGAATTATCAACTGGTGCCCGGTATGTAAGACTTCTATCTCTGATGCGGAGGTTGAGTATGAAGATCAGGCCGGACATTTCTGGCATATTAATTATCCGGTGGTTGGTTCCGATGAAATGGTGGAAATCGCCACAACCCGCCCGGAAACCATGTTGGGAGACACAGCGGTAGCCGTACACCCGGAGGATGAACGTTATAAACATCTGATTGGAAAAAAGGTTCTGCTTCCAATTGTCAATAAAGAGATTCCGGTGGTGGCCGATGAATATGTAGATAAGGAATTTGGAACCGGAGTGGTTAAAATCACACCGGCGCATGACCCAAATGACTTTGAAGTGGGTAAGAGACACAATCTGGAACAGATTAACATTATGAATGATGATGCAACTATCAATGAAAACGGCGGTAAATATGCGGGTATGGACCGCTATGAAGCGCGGAAAGCCATTGTTGAGGAGCTGGACCGTCTCGGACTGCTTGTGCGGATTGAGGATTATAATCATAATGTAGGTACCCATGACCGCTGTAGGACAACGGTAGAGCCTCTCATCAAACAGCAGTGGTTTGTTAAGATGGATGAATTGGCGAAACCGGCCATCGAAGCGCTGAAAAAAGGCGATTTAAAATTTGTCCCTGAACGTTTTGATAAAACATATCTCCACTGGCTGGAAAATATCCGCGATTGGTGTATTTCCCGTCAGCTTTGGTGGGGCCATCGGATTCCGGCTTATTACTGTCAGGACTGCGGTGAAATCATGGTAGCCCGCAAGGCGGATGCGCC
>URND01000105.1 GCA_900549105.1 uncultured Eubacteriales bacterium | reverse complement strand
ATACGACGCTTGTGGCGGATGAATTTAAGAAAGCCGTGGAAAAATACGACCTTCCGGAGGGATATTCGGTGGAATTTTCGGGAGAGACCGAGTCCATTAATGAGGCGATGGGGCAGTTATTGCAGCTTCTTGCCCTTGGTATTATCATCATGTATTTAATCATGGTGGCCCAGTTCCAGAATCTGCTTTCACCATTCATTGTTATGTTTACCGTGCCTCTGGCCTTTACCGGAGGATTTCTCGGACTGCTGCTGACAGGAAACATTCTGAGTGTCATTGCCATGGTTGGATTTGTCATGCTCTGCGGTATTATTGTCAATAACGGTATCGTATTTATTGATTATACAAATCAGCTTCGGCAGGAAGGCAAGCCGAAGATTGAGGCCCTTGTTGAGACGGGGCGGACCCGTATGCGGCCGATTCTTATGACCGCGCTGACAACGATTCTTGCCATGTCCACGATGGCCCTCGGATTCGGCGATGGAAGCGATATGGTTCAGCCGATGGCTATTGTCACAATTGGCGGTATGATTTATGGAACCTGTCTGACTTTATTTGTTGTACCGGCCATCTATGACATATTTAACCGAAAGGAAATTATTCAGACGGAGGAAGCGTTTGATGAACTGTAATAAAGACAATTATCCGAAGGCGATTGCCGTCTATGAAGCGGTACTGCGCCTTATGAAGAACAAAAGGGATATTACAGCCATGACAGTTTCCGCAATAGCCAGGGAGGCGGGCATCGGCAAAGGAACAACCTATGGTTATTTTTCTTCGAAAGAAGAAATTATCGCCAAATCTCTGATTTATGGTTATCGGAAGCTGATTGATACGGCGCTGGAACAGATGAATAGATGTGAAACTTTAAAAGAAAAACTCTATTCTCTTCGAAATTTAGCGGATTGTTCGGAAGATATCAATTTCTGCATGGAAATAGTGGAAGAACTGTCTAAAAAATGGGATAAGATGCAGGATTATATTGTCTCGGCTTTTGAAGATGATAAAATTCACATATTATATGTGGAGCGATTAGTGAATGATTTGACCGATGCCGCCCGTAAAGAGGCGCTTATCGGCGATGATGCGGATGAAGACTATGTGAAATGTGTTTTTCTTACGGTGGTTCAGAATATTGTCGGTTCGATTCACCGGGTTATGGCTGAAGAGAAAATTATCAGCGAGGAGAAATGGCTGGACTATCTTTATCAAATGATAGTGACATTGCTGGTTTATTCGCCCGGATAAAAGGGTTCCTTTTCAAATGTTTTGCCATCCTGAAGAAAATGAGGTATAATGGAAAGCGGGGTTGTTTTTGTGGCCTGTCCGTCAGGGCGGGCGATACCCGCGATGCGGGGCAAAGCCGAAGGCAAGGCTTTAGAAAAGGTATGGTGAATTTATGGATATTCGATTGTCGGTGACTCAAAATCAAATATTATCTCAAAAAATGATACAATCGATGGAAATACTTCAGATGAGTTCCCAGGAACTGAATGAATACATTAAAGAGGTTGCGTTAGAAAATCCTGTGGTCGATATTGAAGAAGCCTATGAGGCGCCGGATAAGGCGGCGGATTTGGTGAAAAAGCTGGAATGGCTGGATTCGATTGATGAGAGAAACCGTATTTATTACCGCCAGGAATATAGCGGCGAGGATGCGAACGATAAGCGGTTGATGGATTACAGTGAGAATATGGGCGAGGAATTGTCGGAATATGTGATGGACCAGTTGTTGACTGTGGAATTGACCGATTTGCAGTATGATGTCATCCAGTTTATGGTTTACTCTCTGGACTCCAAAGGTTATATGGAGGAAAATCTGGAGGATATTGCCGCCCGTTTTGATACGGATGCAGCCTTTGTTGAAAGTCAGTTGAAGCTTCTGCAGGAATTGGACCCGGCGGGGGTCTGCGCCAGAAATCTTCGGGAATGTCTGCTTTTGCAGTTGGACAGGGAGGAAGAAGAGGATGAGGTGGCGCGGAAAATTGTATCCGATTATCTGGAATTATTGGGAAAGAACCAGCTTCATGTTATCAGCAAGAAGATGAAATTGCCGATGGAGCGGATTATAGAGGCGTGCAATCACATTAAGGAGCTGAATCCGAAACCGGGCAGCGGCTTCGATGCGAGGGGCCATTTGAAATATATCACGCCGGATGTCACGGTGGTCAAACTGGCCAATTATTATGAAATATTGCTGAATGAGTATACATATCCAAAGATAGGAATTAATCATTTCTATAAGCAGATATTGGAGAGCGAATCATCGAAGGAAACGCAAACCTATATTATTGACAAAATCCGTCAGGCCGAATGGATTCAGAACTGTATCGGGCAGAGAAATTCCACATTGATGCGGGTTGCCAAATGTATCGTGGATTATCAGGCAGATTTCTTCAAATCGGGAACCGGTCATTTGAAGCCGCTGAGACTTCAGGATGTGGCTGAAATTCTTGAAGTTCATGAATCCACAGTCAGCCGGGCGATTCGGGATAAACATCTTCAATGTTCCTGGGGAATTTTTCCTTTGAATTATTTCTTCTCGAAGAGTATTGCCGCCGGAAACAGCAGCGGCAAGATTACCACGGAGCAGGTGAAGAAGCTGATGGCCGCGATTATTGAGGAAGAAGATAAGAAGAAACCGCTGAGCGACCGTGTGATAACGGAAAGGCTTGTAGAGCGGGGCGTAAAAATATGCCGCAGGACGGTGGCAAAATACCGGGAAGAAATGGGCGTTAAAGACGCCAGCGGCCGAAAAAGTTTTCAGTAAATAATTAATATTAAAGGACACATTTTTATCGAATTATCCCGAAATGGGAGGATTCATGAGAATGTGTTTTTTAAACAGGAGTATAGCGATGACAGATAAATTATATGAAAAAAATCCATATATCCGGGAGTTCGATGCCCGGGTAACAGAATGTGAAGCAAAGGGAGACATGTATAAAATATGTCTGAATAAATCCGCTTTTTTCCCGGAGGGCGGCGGTCAGCCGGGGGACAGGGGCTGGATTGGAGAGGCCGTAATTTCCGACACCCATGAGAGGGATGGAAAGGTGTGGCATTATGCGGACAGGCCTTTGGAAATCGGCTCGGAGGTCCGGGGCTGTCTGGACTGGGCGTTCCGTTTTTCAAACATGCAGAATCATGCGGGGGAACATATTGTTTCCGGGCTGATTCATGGGAAATATGGCTATGATAATGTGGGCTTTCATATGGGAAGCGAAGCGGTAACGCTGGATATTAACGGTGAATTGACGGAGGAGCAGGTACGGGAAATTGAGATGGAAGCCAACAGGGCTGTCCAGGAAAATGTTCCGATTCAGGCAGCCATACCTTCAAAGACGGAACTGGCCCAGATGAATTATCGCAGTAAAAAGGCGCTGGACGGAGATGTGCGGATTGTGGAGATTCCGGGTTATGACCTGTGTGCCTGCTGCGGCACCCATCCGTTCCGCACAGGGGAAATTCGTCTTATTAAAATATTATCCGTGCAGAATTATAAAGGCGGCGTGCGGATTTCCATGCTTTCGGGAAACCGGGCCGTGGATGATTATATGGAAAAGCACGACAGTGTGGTTAAAATATCCCATCTCTTGTCGGCAAAAACGGGAGAGATTTCCGATGCGGTGGAACGGCTTCAGAAAGAGATGGGCGATCTGAAATTTAAAATGGTTCAGATGAAACGGGAGATGATGGCGGTAAAGGCAGAAAATCTGCCGGTTTCCGGAAATGCAGTCTGTGTTTTGGAAAATGACCTGGAGGGCAGTGATTTGCGGGAATATGCCAATCTTCTCTCAAAACGGGCTGAACGGGTGCTCGTTTTATCCGGCGGCGGTGATAAAGGATACCGCTATGTGCTGATTGATGCCGGGCAGCAGGCCAGGGAGTATGGCAAAGAAATCCAGAAACTGTATGGAGGAAAGGGCGGCGGCTCCAATCAGATGATTCAGGGAACGCTGACCGGGGATGCGGCGGCGGTTCAGCAGTGGTTTGAGGCGGCACATTGAAAACTCAGGCCAGAATATCCGGCGGAATTTCATCCTTTGTATAAGGATAGACGGTGAATTTCTGATTTAAGTCGCAGATTGCCAGAAATACATCTTCTATATTGGAAATCCCATAGGTTTGAAGCTGGCTTTTCAGCCATTTTTCGTTTTTTCCGGAAGCTTTGAGGTTTCCCGGCATAATATGTCCGTCGATGATGAGGGTGGCGACGGGGGCGTCCCCATCCGGTGTCAGCTGCATGTCTTTTGGGGTTAATGGACGGCTGCTGCTTTTCGGAAGAAAGCTGATATGGCCGTTTTCCTCCAAAATGGCGGACTGCAGTTGGGATATGTCAAAATATCCGTTGACACGGCATTGGGCCAGAAATTCATTGATATCGATTTTTGCCTTGCGGAAATTTTTTTCAAAAAGTTTTCCGTTGTTCAGCAGGAGGGATGGTTTCCCGGCAATGATTCTCCGGGCCCGGATGGATTTGCTGCTCCACCAGGACAGAAGAATCGCGGCGAGGGCATAGATGATCATGGCAACCATCGGCTCGACAAAGCTGTCGTCCAGGGAAGTCGCCATTTCAGCGGCAATATTTCCGATGGTGATGCCGTTGACATAATCAAACATGCTCATCTGGGAGAGCTGACGGTATCCCATCAGCTTACACAAAACAAAAAGTTCGACAATTGATGCTATGGATAGTACAATAATATAAAGAACATGCATAGAAACGCTCCTTTTCTTTCGAGAGAACTTAATTTTATGGAGAATAGTATGTATCAAATGCAGGGAAAGTATGCTAAAATAGGAAGGAATTCATAGTGAAGATTTATGAATCGCCGACCGGCAGCTTTTTGGAGTTTACCGGTTTGGATAAAATTCAGGCGCCGGTGATTTCCGCTGTTGGCGCCGGGGGCAAGACAAGCCTGATTTATGCAATATCCAAAGAGTTTTCAAATCGAAAAATTCATCACGGAATTTTTACGACAACACATATATGGCCGGTGGCAGAGGGGCCCTTTCGTCATACTCTGGGCAGCCGGACGCCGTCAGGGAAGATGGGACCTCCAAAAGAGGAGGATATACAGAAATTATTTGCGGAGAAAATCCCTGTTTTAATAGAGGCGGACGGTTCTAAGGGATTTCCATGCAAGGCGCCGGAGGCCTGGGAACCGGTATTGAGAGAAGAAACAACCCATGTTTTTGGGGTTATCGGCGCATCCTGTCTCGGGAAAACGGTGGAAGAAAGCTGTCACCGCCCCGGACGGGTTATGGAGCTTTTAAAATGCGGCCCGGGACACCGGCTGACACCCGGGGATTTGGCCGAGCTTGGAGCCAGCCCGTGGGGACTGAAAAAGAATGTGAAGCCGGGACAATGGTTTGGCATTGTCATTAACCAGGTGGACACGGATGAGATGTATGATGAAATCAAACAGATAAGAGAACAATTCCGCCAGAAAGGAATCGAGCATATCTTTTTTGTGCGGATGATGAATAAATAAAGAGAAATGAAATGGAGAACCGAGTATGAAGGTGTTAATCAAAGGGGCCGGAGACCTGGCAACGGGAATCGGATGGCGGTTGGTTAAAGCCGGGTATAGGGTATGGATGACGGATTTGGAGATTCCCACAGCCGTCCGGCGCAGCGTTTCCTTTTCAAGGGCCGTTTATGAAGGGGAGGCCGAGGTCGAGGGTGTCCGGGCAAAGTTCGCGGAAACCTTTGAGGCGGGAGAAAAGATAGCTTCCGAAGGCTTTATTCCGGTGCTTGCGGACCCGGAGGCAAAAATTTTGAAGACTTTCAGGCCGGAGATTCTTGTGGATGCGATTATGGCAAAGAAAAATCTTGGAACAGGGATAAATGATGCCGCGCTGGTGATTGGCGTTGGGCCGGGATTTACGGCCGGCGTGGACTGCCATCGGGTGGTTGAGACAAAACGGGGCCACTATCTCGGAAGGGTTATTGATTCCGGCAGCGCCATACCGAATACGGGGATTCCGGGAAATATCGGCGGTTATACTGTTGAACGGATTATCCGGGCCTCCGGAGAGGGCTGTTTTGTTCCCCTTGTGGCCATCGGCGATACGGTAGAAGCCGGACAGACAGTGGCTATGTCGGGGGGCCTGCCTGTAAAAGCGCAGATTTCGGGAATTGTCCGCGGAATTTTACAGGAAGGGGTATATGTGACAAAGGGGATGAAAGCCGGAGATATCGATGCCCGGTGCGAGAGAGATCACTGTTTTACCATATCAGATAAAGCCAGAGCCATCGGCGGCGGCGTTCTTGAGGCTGTCTGTGGTTGGGAGCATGGAATGTAGGAGGAAGAGATGTATACCATACAGGGCTATGAAAAAGTACAGAGTCTGGAAGAAGCTTACGAATTAAATCAGAAGAAGAATTCAGCGATTATCGGCGGGGGGATGTGGCTGCGTCTTGGCAGCCGGGCCATCGGAAATGCTATAGATTTGAGCAATCTGGAGTTGAACCGGATTGAGGAAACAGAGGATGAATTTGTCATCGGCTGCATGACATCCCTGCGGGATATTGAATGTCATGAGGGGCTGAATCAATACTTTCATGGGATGATGAAGGAAGCGTTAAAGGGAATCGTCGGCACCCAGTTTCGCAATACGGCAACAATCGGGGGAAGCCTGTATCAGCGCTTTGGTTTTTCTGACCCGCTGACAGCATTTCTGGCGCTGGATACGACGGTGGAAATGTATGCCGGAGGTATGATTCCGCTGGATGAATTTGTTTCCATGAATTATGACAGAGATATTTTAGTGCGAATCCACGTAAAGAAAAATGGCCGTCAGGCGGCATATCAGAGCTTTCGGAATACAAAAACAGATTTTCCGGTTCTTGCCGTCGGCGCGTCCAGGCTGAACAAACAGTGGAAGATTACGATAGGCGCCCGCCCGGCCAGGGCAGTGGTTGCGGAGAATTCGGAAAAACTGTCGGAGAAACTGGCCGAGAGTTTGCCGGAGAGCTTGACTGAGAGTTTGCCGGAGAAACCGGCCGGAGGTCCGGCGGGGGCTGCAGCCGAAGGAGTGATTCGGGAGTTTGCGGCGGAGGTCAGCGGGAAGGTCCGCTTTGGAAGTAATATGCGGGCCAGCGGCGAATACCGCCGGATGCTGTCGGAAGTGCTTATTTACAGGGCAGTGAAAGATATCCTGTCCCAATCGGAAAAGAAAGAAATGTAGAGGTGGGACGGATATGAAAATAAAACTTTGGATTAATGATAAAATCTATGAGGATTATATTGAACCGGATTTGATGTTGATAGATTATCTCAGGGATAAGGGGTTCAAAAGTGTCAAATGCGGCTGTGATACGACCAACTGCGGTTTGTGTACCGTCTATATGGATGGAAAGACCGTGTTATCCTGCGCTGTTCCTGCAGCGCGGGCTTCCGGCCATCGGATTAGGACGCTGGAAGGCATGGCGAAGGAAGCGGAAGAATTTGCCCGTTTTATGGCGGCCCAGGGCGCAGAGCAGTGCGGCTACTGCAGTCCGGGATTTATCATGAATGTGCTGGCAATGGCAAAGGAATTAAAGAATCCGACGGAGCAGGAGATTAAAGAATATCTTGCCGGAAATCTTTGCCGGTGTACCGGCTATGAAGGCCAGTACCGGGCAATTCGCAATTATCTGGGGGCAACCCAGGCGAATTATCAATTATTTGGAAAAGGGGAGGTCATTGAAGGTGTCCGATAAAAAATCCTATATCAACCAGCGGGTTGTAAAAAAAGACGCAATGGCTTTAATGGCCGGAAAACCTTTGTTTACAGATGATTTAACGACAAAGGATTATCTGATTGTCAAAGCCCTTCGAAGTCCCCATGCCTTTGCTAAAATTGTGTCCATTGACACTTCTAAAGCAAAACTTGTTCCCGGAATCGAATGTGTGCTTACTTATGAAGATGTGCCTCACATTCGTTTTACTGAGGCAGGCCAGACTTATCCCGAGGCAAGTCCCTATGACCGTTATATTCTGGAAGATGTGGTCCGCTATGTGGGGGACGAGGTTGCGCTGGTTGCGGGAACAACAGAGAAAGCTGTCAATAAAGCCTTAAAATTAATAAAAGTCAACTATGAGGTGCTTACGCCGGTACTGGATTTCAGAAAGGCAAAAGATAATCCGATTGTGATTCATCCGGAAGAGGATTGGACTGCCATGATGCCGGTTGGCGGAGATAACCGGAGGAATCTCTGTGCAACGGACGGCTATACTGATGGGGATGTGGAAGCCGTGCTGGCAGAATGCGAATATGTGGCGGAAGGAACCTATCATACGCTGGCAAATAATCAGGCGATGATGGAGCCCTTTGTGACAAGCACAACGCTGGATGCCTATGGCCGCCTTGTGGTGACAAGCGCGACCCAGATTCCATTTCATGTCCGGCGGATTGTTGCCCGGGCCCTCGGAATCCCGAAATCAAAGGTGCGGGTAATCAAGCCGAGAATCGGCGGCGGTTTTGGCGCAAAGCAGACGGCGGTGTCGGAGGTTTATCCGGCCATTGTCACCTGGCTGACCGGAAAACCGTGCAAGATGATATTTACCCGGCAGGAAGTCATGACTGCCTCCACATCGCGCCATGAAATGGAAGTGACTGTCCGGGTGGGAGCGGATAAAAACGGCCGGCTCCAGGCCATTGATTTATATACATTGTCAAATACAGGGGCCTATGGCGAACATGGTCCGACAACCGTCGGCCTTTCGGGCCATAAATCCATATCCCTTTACGGGCCGCTGAAGGCCAGCCGCTTTACGGCGGATGTGGTCTATACAAACACCATGTCGGCCGGCGCTTACCGGGGGTATGGAGCTACCCAGGGCATTTTTGCACTGGAATCGGCGATGGACGAGCTGGCGGCTAAAATGGGCATGGATGCCATGAAGCTTCGCGAGATAAATATTATTCAGGAAAATGTCCCTGTCGCTTCCTATTATGGCGAAACTTTCCAGTCGGTTGGCCTGCAGCGTTGTCTGAAAAAGGCAAAAGAAATGATTGGATGGGACGAAAAATATCCGGTAAAGGATATGGGCAACGGCAAGGTCCGGGCTGTCGGCGGCGCGCTGGCGATGCAGGGTTCAGGCATTTCCGGTGTGGACCAGGCAGCGGTGGAAATCCGTCTTGGCGACGGAGGCACTTATAATCTTTTGATTGGCGCAACGGACATGGGTACGGGCTGCGATACCATTCTGGCCCAGATGGCGGCGGAATGTCTGGAATGTGATCTGGATAAAATATCGGTTCACGGCGTGGACACGGATGTTTCGCCTTACGACACGGGTTCCTATGCGTCCAGCACAACCTATGTGACAGGGGGCGCAGTGATTAAAACCTGCGAGACTCTAAAGAAAAAAATGGCGGTTCTGGCTGCTGAGAAGCTGGATTGCTCCGTCGAACATGTGGAGTTTGACGGTTCCCGTTTTTATTCGATAAAGGATGAGAAAGAAATTTCATTGACAGATTTGGCGGATGCCAGCCATTTTAATCGGAATGATGTTATGAGCGCCTCAGAGAGTTTTACATCGCCCGTATCGCCGCCGCCTTTTATGGCCGGAATCGTTGAGATTGAGCTGGATAAAGAAACGGGGCAGGTAGAGGTTATCGATTATGCGGCGGCAGTGGACTGCGGAACTCCGATTAACCGGAATTTAGCCAGAGTCCAGACAGAGGGCGGTATTGTTCAGGGCATCGGCATGGCGCTTTTTGAGAATATACAGTATCGGGATGACGGCATGATGATGAACAATTCCTTTATGCAGTATAAAATTCCGACACGAATCGACATGGGAAGAATCCGCGTGGAATTTGAGAGCACCTATGAACCGACAGGTCCTTTCGGTGCAAAATCCATCGGTGAAATTGTCATTAATACACCGTCTCCGGCGTTGGCCAATGCGATTTATAATGCCTGCGGCGTGCGGCTCCGTGAATTGCCGATGACGGCTGAGCGGATTAAAATGGGCATGCTTGCCCTGGAAAAATGATGAATATCGGCATTGTTTTGCTGGCAGCGGGGAGAGGAGAACGCTTTGGCGGAGATAAACTGACGGCGCTGCTGAAGGGAAAACCGATGTATTTATGGACGCTTGAAAAATTGGAGGGCCTGAATACAGCGGCGGCGCCGGTGGTTGTGACCGGGGCGGCAGAGATTATTTCGGCGGCGGAAGACCGGGGCATGATAACCGTGTTAAACCGGAAGCCGGAGCTTGGAATATCCCGCTCCATTCGATTGGGAATTCACAGGTTAGAGCAGCAGTGCCCGGAAATAGACGGGATTCTTTTTATGGTCTGCGACCAGCCATGGCTGAAAAAGCGGACGCTCATTCGGCTGCTGTCCGAATTCAGCGGCGGGATTTTGGCTGTGAGCAGCGGAAAAAAGGCGGGAAACCCGGTAATATTTTCAGATATATATATAGAAGAGTTAAGCCGGCTCACCGGAGATATGGGAGGCCGCCATGTATTGAGGCGGCATATGGCGGATGTTCGGTTCCTGGAGGTTGATGACAGCCGGGAACTTCAGGATATTGATACAAGGGAACAATTAGAAATGTCAGAGAGACAGGAGGAAAATTAATGGATACGATTTATATGAATCAGTTGGCAAGCCTTGTGCCAAAGGGTGAAGGCGTGGAAGAAGCTATGGCGGCAGCG
>URND01000104.1 GCA_900549105.1 uncultured Eubacteriales bacterium | reverse complement strand
AAGGGGGATACCTTATCGCGCGAAGCCTGACGCAGCGCGCCCATGCGAAGCATCTAACATGCGGGATGCCCGAATGGGATAAATTCTATATTACAACATTTTCAAATCAAATTCCACTATTTTTTATCCCGCTCCAAATATTTTCGGATATATTTACCCGTGTAGGAAACCGATGACTGGGCCACTTCTTCCGGTGTTCCCTGGGCAATCACGGTGCCGCCCCGGTCACCGCCGTCCGGCCCGATATCGATAATATAATCCGCCGTCTTAATGACATCCAGGTTATGCTCGATAACAACCACCGTATTTCCGCCGTCCGTCAGGCGGTGGAGAATTTCGATAAGTTTATGGACATCCGCAAAATGAAGCCCCGTTGTCGGCTCATCAAGGATGTATATCGTCCTTCCGGTACTTCGACGGCTGAGTTCGGTCGCCAGCTTGACACGCTGAGCTTCGCCGCCGGACAGAGTCGTTGACGGCTGTCCGAGCCGGACATAAGAAAGCCCCACATCGTTGAGGGTTTCCATTTTCCGCCGGATGGACGGCACATTTTCAAAGAAGTCCAAGGCCTCTTCAACCGTCATATTCAGGACATCGTAAATGTTTTTGCCTTTATATTTAACCTCCAGAGTTTCCCGATTATAGCGTTTGCCCTGACAGACTTCGCAAGGCACATAAACATCCGCCAGAAAGTGCATTTCAATCTTGATGATGCCGTC
Organism: uncultured Eubacteriales bacterium; assembly: GCA_900549105.1. Lineage (GTDB taxonomy): Bacteria > Bacillota > Clostridia > Lachnospirales > Lachnospiraceae > Frisingicoccus. The sequence goes on along the minus strand of URND01000104.1, from coordinate 9,985 downwards.
TCCGGCGCAGGCCTCGCAGCGGCCGCCCTTGACATTAAAACTGAATCGACCTTTTTTGTAACCCCGCTCTTTGGCATCCACGGTGGAGGCAAATAAATCTCTAATCATATCAAAAACACCCGTATAAGTGGCCGGATTGGACCGCGGTGTCCGCCCGATTGGAGACTGGTCAATATTAATCACCTTGTCCAACTGCTCTACACCGAGAATATCTTTGTGTTTGCCCGGACGGGATGTTTTTGAGTGATTCAAATCTCTGGCCAGACGTTTATACAAAATCTCATTAACAATTGAGCTCTTGCCTGAACCGGACACACCCGTAACACAGGTGAAAACGCCCAGCGGAATATCTACATCAATATTTTTCAGATTATTTTCCTGGGCGCCGAGAATGGTGAGATGGCCTGTCGGCTGACGGCGCTGAGGCGGAACCGGAATCCGTTTTTTGCCGGAAAGGTAAGCGGCCGTAATGGACTTGCGGCTGCGGACAAATTCCTTCGGTGTTCCCTTTGCCACCACTTCTCCGCCATGTTCACCAGCTCCTGGGCCTATATCTACCACATAGTCTGATTCTAACATGGTATCTTCATCATGTTCCACCACTATAAGGCTATTTCCCAAATCCCGGAGGTCTTTAAGAGCCTTCAGAAGCTTATCATTATCTTTTTGATGCAGGCCGATACTCGGCTCGTCCAAAATATAGGCAACCCCAACCAGGCCCGAACCAATCTGGGTCGCCAGACGGATTCGCTGTGCTTCGCCGCCGGACAATGTCCCTGTGGAACGGGCCAGCATCAGATAATCCAGCCCCACATTGACAAGGAATCCCAAACGGGAACGGATTTCTTTTAATATCTGCTGGCCAATCATCTGCTGATGCTCGCTTAGAGTCAATTGATTCATAAACTTCAAAAGGTCAACGATGGACATTTCCGTAATTTCCGCAATATTCTTATCGGACACCGTCACCGCCAGTGACTCCCGTTTCAAACGTTTGCCGCCGCACTCGCCGCAAGGCGTAATCATCATATAATTTTCATACTCCTGCCGGGTAATCTCTGAACTTGTCTCCCGGTATTTCCGCTCCATATTGCGAATCAGTCCCTCGAAAGCCACATCATAAACGCCTTCGCCGCGCATGCCCTTATAGTGGACTTTCACTGATTCTCCATTGGTGCCGTGAATCAAAATATCCTTTACTTTTCTCGGATAATCTTTAAACGGCGTGTCCAGGGAAAAATGATAATGGTCCGCCAGGGCAACAAGAATTGCATTGGTAAAGCTTCCCTTTGAATTGGCCGACTGCCAGCCCATGGCCGCAATAGCCCCCTCATTAATGCTCAGCGATGTATCCGGAATCAGCAGCTCTTCCGAAAATTCCATTTTAAAGCCCAGGCCTTTACACACCGGGCAGGCTCCAAAAGGATTATTGAAGGAAAAACTTCTCGGTTCAATCTCATCCAGGCTGACGCCGCAGTCCGGACATGAAAAGCTCTGGCTGAAATTCATTGGTTCGCCCCCAATGACATCAACAACAACAAGGCCATCCGATAATTTCATCGTTGTTTCCAGCGAATCCGTCAGACGTTTCTCAATGCCCTCTTTGATTGCCAGCCTATCCACAACAATCTCAATATTATGCTTTTTATTTTTATCCAGTTTAATCTCTTCCGACAAATCATAGAGATTGCCGTCCACCATAACCCGGACATAACCGCTCCGCTTTGCCTGCTGAAAGATTTTCGCATGTTCGCCCTTGCGTCCGCGGACCACCGGCGCCAAGAGCTGAATCCGTGTCCTCTCCGGCAATGCCAGAATAGCGTCCACCATCTGGTCTACCGTCTGCTTCTGAATGACCTTGCCGCATTTCGGACAATGGGGAATACCGATTCGGGCATAAAGCAAACGCAGATAGTCATAAATCTCCGTGACTGTTCCAACCGTGGAACGGGGATTCCGGTTTGTTGATTTCTGATCAATAGAAATTGCCGGAGGAAGGCCTGAAATGCTCTCCACATCCGGTTTCTCCATCTGCCCCAGGAACTGACGGGCATAGGATGATAAAGACTCCATATACCGCCGCTGTCCCTCTGCGTAAATTGTATCAAAGGCCAGAGAAGACTTGCCCGAACCGCTCAAGCCGGTAAGAACAACCAGTTCATTTCTCGGAATATCAATATCAATTCCCTTTAAGTTATGCTCTCTGGCGCCTCTAATCTTTATATACTCTTTTTTTCCTGCCATAACTACCTCTTTTTGTCTGTCTCATATGTCAAAGTATCTCTATATGTCAAAGTATCTCTCTCCAGCTGCCGCCGCGCTTCATCACCGCCGAGGGCCTTTGCCTCTTCTGCTTCCAGAAGAATCACACGGATACCGGCACTTTCCGCCCGCACCACAATATCTGAAATCTCATCCGGATTCACCGGGACAATAAACAATACATCCATAGGAGCACTGATAAGATTTTCCAACTGTTCTCTCTGGCGTTCAGCATCGCCATGGGCATCGGTTATATTCAAATGATACCCGTCGCTCTCCATGAATGCTGCGTAAAAAGATTCGGTCTGAGCAACCTGCCATTCAAGCAGATTAGAGCTCTGGGCAAAACCCACATTGATTTTGTCCGGCCTGACGGTAATCTTTTCTGTATCCACAATTTCTATCTCCGAATTTTCATCAACATATCCCAGATGGATTTCTTCTGTTTCCGAAAGAGCCCGAGGGGACGAAACGGCCTTGCCGCATGCGGCAAGGCTCCATATCATTGTTAAAACATTTAGTACATATAAACAACGTTTCATTATTTGCGTATTTCCAGCAGCTTCTTCTTCAAATCATCTTCCATCTGGCGAAGTTCACCTTCGGCCGCCCGACGTTTTTCTCTGCCCTCTGTCTGAATCTTCATAATTTCATCCAGAGTGGAAATCAGAGATTGATTCGTCTGCTTCAAAGTCTCAATATCAACAATGCCCCTCTCGGATGCCTTTGCTGTCTCAATTGAAGCCATCTTCAATTTCTCTGCATTCTTCTTCAGCAGTTCATTTGTCATATCGGTCACCTGCTGCTGAGCTTTTGCGGCCTGATTCGAGTGTTCTACACCGAGGGCCAGAACCATCTGGCTCTTCCAAAGCGGAATCGTATTCACAACGGTGGACTGAATTTTTTCCACCATCACCGTATCACTATTCTGCACAAGGCGAATCTGCGGCGCTGTCTGAATGGAAATCATCCGGGTCAAATCCAAATCATGGAGTTTTTTCTCAAAGCGCTGGCACAGGCCTTCCAAATCTTTGGCCGCCTGAGCATCCTCGGCCAGCCCGCTGGCTTCCGCCTTCTGAATCAATACCGGAAGTTCTTCCCGGCGAACCTGCTCCAATTTCTTCTTTCCGGCCAGAATATACATTGTCAGTTCTTTAAAGTAAGTCAGATTCAGTTCATACATTTTATCCAGAGTAGCAATATCTTTCAATAATACAACCTGATGAGCTTCCAGTGATTTGCAAATCTGCATAACATTGTCTTCCGCCTTGGCATATTTTGCCTTCATTGAAGTCATTTTATTCGAAGTCTTCTTAAAAAGCCCGCCCAAAAAGCCTTTGCTTTCCTCCTCAGCGTCAAAACTCTTCAATTCAACAACCACATTGCTGAGCATTTCTCCAACTTCGCCCAAATCTTTCGATTTTACATTTTCCAATGCAGCCTCCGAAAAATCCGCCATCTTCTTCTGAACACCGGCGCCATATTTCAGAATTGCATTGGTATTATTCAAATCAATCTGCTGGCTAAAGCTGTCGACCATAGCCCGCTCTTCATCACTCAATACGGAATCGTCCATCGGTTCCGGCTCCTTTGCCGCTGTTTCTGCCAGTTCGGCTTTCTCATTCATCTCCGGCATCTCATCAAACACCAATGTCGGTGCTGTCTGAAACTCTTTAAATGCTTCGCCCATCCTTTTCTCTCCTTACTCTTCAGATTTCTTATGTATTTTCACCTGCGCCCTGCGCGATAATTCATCCCCCGTCAAACCTTCATTGGCAAGCATGGTATTTAAAACAGAAATATCTGTTGAAACATCCCACGCCGTATCTTTATAACAACTGTCCAGAAGATTTTCGAAAGCCTGATTCAGTGTATCCAATGTCTCCTCAATTTCTTTTTTGGTATCCGAGATATTCTGCCCCTGCACCGGCTGATTCGCCAATTCCCGGTAAACATCCAGAAGTTTCTGGGTTGTCGGCAAATAATAATTCATAAACTGATGGAGTTCCGGCGCTAAAGACGGGTCCTTCTCCACCTGCCCAAAAATCCTGGAAATAATCAGCTCCAGACGGGAAATCTTTGCCGAAATCTCCGGACCGGGAATGGCATCATTGCAGGCACGGATATGTTCAACATACCGTTTGCCCTCCATAAGCATCGTCCGCACTTCCTCAGAATATTTCGGATTCGACATTTTTGCAGCCTCAGCTTTAGCCTTTGCCTCCCGTTCCTCAAGACTCTTCTGGGCCAGGCAATACTGGTCGTAAGCCTGATCGGTTACCATAAAACATTTATTCTGTTTATCCAGATGCCCCTGTAAAAACATCCGGCGTTCCATCATTTCTTTTAAGTCTTTCACCACATAGGCCGGGGTCTTTCCAAGCTTTTCGGCCAGTTCTTCCACATCACAGAATTCCCGGTCATCCAGAATCCGCCGATACTCTCTAAACCGCTTGATTCGGGATGTGATTCGCCGCCCCTGCATACCAATTATCATGCAAATGATAAAAAGAACTAATAAAATCAAAATCGGAATAAGCAATGCGCTTAATCCATCCAGCGCAAACTGGATAATAACCAGCACTGCCAGACCGATTCCGAACATTGTGCTTAAAATGAAGCCGATAACGACCATCAGCGTGCCGCCTATCTCCCCCTTCGGATGGGAAACATAATACTGGGCCTGCTCCGTTTCCCGCTGTTTATAGGAAGACTGGTTCCTTGCTGTCCCCCGATGGACCTTTGGCCCTGCCGCTCCGCTTCTGCTCTTCTTTTCATATTCACTCTGCGCCTTTGACACCGTTTCCGATGCCTGAGAAACCCCGGAACGCACAACGCCGACCGCATCATTCACCGTTTGGCGCACCGTTTCATTTAATTCTCTGAAATCATTGGAATCAATGGCCGACTGAACAATTTTTTGTATCTGTTCACCAAAATCATAAAAATCACTGTTTTTCATATTATGCCTTTCACTCCATTTATTATAAATAAGAAACCATCTTAAATTATAGCGGATTTTTATACAAAACACAAGCTCTGCACGCCAAAAACAAAGCCTGCGAACAAATGTTTTTTTGCTCGCAGGCCATCCTTTAATTATTTGAATTCATTTTATAAAGATGCTTTAATCTTTTTGTAAATGCCCTCGGCATCCAGGCCGTATTTATGGATTAATTCCACAGCAGGACCCGATTCGCCATAGGTATCTTCCACGCCGATTTTTGTCACTTTTGTCGGCGCCTGAGCGGACAGTGTATCGCATACCGCGCTTCCAAGGCCGCCGATAATGGAATGTTCTTCCACTGTAAAAATACGGCCGGTTTCCTTTGCGGCCTTTACAACCAATTCCTCATCCAGCGGTTTAATTGTATGGATATTGATCACTCTGGCATCAATACCGTCCGCAGCCAGCATTTTTGCAGCCTCCAGAGATTCGGAAACGCAAAGACCGGTTGCAATAATCGTCATATCTTTACCTTCTTTTAAGGTAATACCCTTGCCGATTTCAAATTTATAATCCGGATTATCATTAATCACCGGAACAGCCAAACGTCCAAAACGCATATATACCGGGCCTTCATGCTCATAAGCCGCATATACGGCCGCTCTTGCTTCCACATCATCGGCCGGGTTGATGACAACCATCCCCGGAATTGTCCGCATCAGAGCAATATCTTCATTACACTGATGGGTCGCTCCATCCTCGCCGACAGAAATACCCGCATGGGTTGCTCCGATTTTTACATTCAGCTTTGGATAGCCAATCGAGTTGCGAATCTGTTCAAAAGCCCGTCCGGCTGCGAACATGGCAAATGTACTTGCAAAAGGAACTTTCCCTGTAGCAGCCAGGCCGGCGGCAATACCCATCATATTTCCCTCGGCAATACCACAGTCGATGTGACGTTCCGGATAGGCTTTTTTGAATACGCCTGTTTTTGTAGCTGCAGCGAGGTCCGCATCCAGAACAACTAAATTTTCGTGTTTTGCACCGAGCTCCGTCAGCGCATTACCATAGCTTTCTCTTGTGGCAATCTTCTTTACTTCTGACACAGTGCTTCACCTACTTTCTCCAAATCTTCCATAGCAACTTTGTACTGTTCATCATTTGGCGCTGTGCCATGCCAGCTTGCCTGATTTTCCATGAAGGATACACCTTTGCCCTTTACGGTTTTCGCAATAATCGCCGTCGGCATTCCCTTTGTTGCCCGCGCCTCTGCAAAGGCCGCTGCAATCTGCTCAAAGTCATGGCCGTCGATATTGATGACATGGAAATTAAATGCTTCAAATTTTTTATCAATCGGATATGGAGAACATACATCTTCAATATTTCCATCAATCTGAAGACCATTATTATCAACGATAACAACAAGATTATCCAGCTTCCGGGCGCCGGCAAACATTGCCGCTTCCCAAACCTGGCCTTCCTGAATTTCACCATCGCCAAGAAGTGTATATACACGGTAAGAATCATTACTCAGCTTTGCAGATAAAGCCATACCTACGGCTGCGGAAACTCCCTGTCCCAGAGAACCGCTGGACATATCAACGCCCGGAATATGTTTTTTATCCGGATGTCCCTGGAGGTAGGAACCGACTTTACGGAGTGTCGTCAAATCTTCTACCGGGAAAAATCCTTTATGGGCCAATGTGGAATAATATGCCGGCGCTACATGGCCTTTAGACAATACAAAACGGTCTCTATCTTCTTTATCCGGAGCCTTTGCATCCACGTTCATCTCTTCAAAATAAAGATAAGTGAAAATATCTGCCGCAGATAAGGAGCCGCCCGGATGTCCGGATTTTGCACTGTGTACAGCCGTAACAATACCCTTGCGGATATCATTGGCCATCTTCTGAAGTTCTATCGTATTCATCATCTAACCTGCCTTTTCTTCATAGGAATAGCGGGATATTCCCGCTATTCTTTTTAGTATCGTTACATATGAAATGAATTATTCACCAAATACAGCTTTATAGTCTGCCTGGAACTTTTCGATTCCCTGATCTGTCAGCGGATGTTTGATCATCTGCTCGATAACATTGTAAGGAACCGTTGCAATATCAGCGCCGGCAAGAGCACAGTCAGTCACATGAATCGGATGACGCACACTGGCTGCGATAATTTCTGTTTCGATACCGGCTACTGCAAAAATTTCGGAAATTGTACGGATTAAATCAATGCCTGGTGTGGAAATATCATCCAGTCTGCCAAGGAACGGAGATACATAAGCTGCGCCTGCTCTTGCAGCCAGTAATGCCTGGTTAGCTGTAAAAACCAGAGTAACATTTGTTTTAATACCTTCAGAAGACAATACTTTACATGCTTTCAAGCCTTCTGCTGTCATAGGAATTTTAACAACCATATTTGGATGAATTGCAGCAATCGCACGGCCTTCTGCAATCATTCCTTCTGCATCTGTTGTTGTTGCTTTAACTTCGCCGCTGATAGGTCCATCAACGATAGACGCGATTTCAGCAATAACTTCTTCAAAGACACGGCCTTCCTTTGCAATTAAAGATGGGTTTGTCGTTACGCCGCAGATAACACCCATATCATTTGCTTTCTTAATATCTTCAACTTTTGCTGTGTCAATAAAAAATTTCATTGATTTTTCCCTCCTGTTTTCTTTTTTATATATTCTCACTAAGTGCTCACAGTATACCACGTCAACTAAGCTCGTGGAATACCCCGCCAAGTGTTCACAGTATACCACAAACAGACTGGAATGTCCATCCGGTTGAATTTTTTAAATTACTGTTCAACGCCCACCGGCCGGGTATATTTTTTCAGCCACTCTTTTTCTTCTGCATCCAGATAAGGACTGATTTTTTCGTAAACCATCTGATGATAAGTATTCAACTGCTCCACGTCCTCCGGATTCAGCCAACGGATATCGATGCCATCCAAATCAATCGGCGCCCAGGTGAGCATCTCAAACCGCATGAACTGTCCATAGTTGTTCTTTTCATCCTCAACACAGATAAGTTCGTTTTCTGTTCGAATACCATGACTGCCCTCAATATAGACTCCCGGTTCATCCGTAGTTATCATGCCGGCCTCAAGAACCGCAAACTCCCTGCGCCCCGGAACCTGTTTCCAGCGGAAACCGTTTGGCCCTTCATGGACACTTAAAAGATAGCCGACGCCGTGCCCCGTACCGCACTGATAATCAATGCCAAGCTTCCAGAGAGGACTCCGGGCGAGAATATCCAGTGTGTAGCCGGTACAGCCATAAAGGAATTTTGCATTGGCCAGATTCAGCATGGATTTTGCGACCAGGGTAAAATGTTTTTTCTCCTCCTCGGAAATTTCTCCCAAAACGAAAGTCCGGGTAATGTCCGTAGTTCCTTCATAATATTGGCCGCCCGAATCCACGAGCAGCATCCCTGAAGGCTCCAACACAGCATCTGTTTCAGGGGTTGCACTGTAATGCATCATCGCTGCATTGGCCTTATAGGCGGAAATGGTAGTAAAGCTCAAATCTACATAAGTGTCAATCTGGGAACGCAGATTTTCCAGATAATCCGATGCACTGATTTCTGAAATCGGAATCTTTCCCACATTGGTTTTCAGCCAGTACATAAATTTGGTAACGGCAACACCATCTTTAATATGGCCCCGGCGCAGATTATCGAGCTCCACCTCATTCTTTACAGCCTTCGGAATCATTTCATGAATATCCGCCGGAAGCACTGAAACTGTCTTTGGCACACACTGGCAGAGGGCATAATTCACTTTCTCCGAATCATACATTAGTTTTCCCTCTGAAAGCTTTTTTAAATCCTCATAAATTTCCATATAAGGTTTTAAAATAATCCCATCCCCGGCCAGAGTCTCCGTCACTGCTTCGGAAAAGGCCCGGTTGTCCGCATAAAGCTGTACAGTATCCTGTTCAATCAGGGCAAATGCTAAAAATACAGGCGTATGGCTGACATCACTGCCCCTGAGATTCATCAGCCAGGCAATATCTTCCAGCGAAGAAAGAAGAACTCTGTCTCCGCCCTTTTTCTCCATATACCGGCGAAGCTCCGAAAGTTTCTCTCCACGACTTTTTCCTGCATACTTTTCATCCAATATGTATACGGGTTCAGCAGACCGCTCCGGCCGCTCCTCCCAAAGACTTCCGGCCAAATCACGATTCCAGAAAAGCCTTCCGTGTTTTGAGTCGAGTATCTCTTCATAGCCCTCGCCCTGGGCAAAATCCACCACCTGCCCGTCAAAGGCTAATGTACCTCCCTCCGGCATATGCTCTTTTAAATAATCAGACACTGTCGGAACTCCGGCATTGCCCATTCGAAACAGCTCCACCTGGCTCCCTGCGAGCTGATTTTCCGCCTGAATAAAATACCGTCCATCCGTCCACAGTCCGGCCATATTCATGCCAATCAGCAGTGTTCCGGCTGAACCGGTAAATCCGGCATAATAGTTTCTTACTTTATAAAAATCACTGATATATTCAGAAGAATGGTCATCGGCTGTCGGTATGAGATAAAAGTCAATTTTTTCCGCCTCCATCTCTTTTCGCAGTTTTTCTATCCGTTCATCAAATATCGTCATACTTATCCTCTCTCCTCAATATTAGCTGACCAAGAAACTGGCACGCCTCTGCGTGCCAGTTTCTATCGCATTCTATTCGTTTTCTTTTTTAAGCTCTTCTTCGGCTTCTGCCGCTGCTTCTTCGGCCTCCGCAATAATTTTCTCTGCTTCTTCGGCTGCCTC
>URND01000103.1 GCA_900549105.1 uncultured Eubacteriales bacterium | reverse complement strand
TTTATCGAGGCGCTGGCGGACAGTGCGGTAAAATATGGAATGCCGAGAAATCAGGCCTATACCTTTGCGGCCCAGGCAGTTTTGGGTTCCGCTAAAATGGTGCTTGAGACGGGGGAACATCCGGGCAGATTAAAAGATAACGTATGCTCGCCGGGCGGAACGACGATTGAGGGAGTTGCAGTGCTTGAGGCTAAGGGAATGCGGAGCGCAGTGATTGAGGCGGCGTCGGCGGTTTTTGATAAATGCAATCGGATGTAATAATAGAGAAACTGCAGAAAGGCGGAGATTTCATGGAAGAGTGTAAACGGATTCGAAGAGAACTGATGTACCACGGAGTTGTTGTGGATTTTTATAAAGATACGATGCGGATGCCAAACGGACATGAGGTGGACTGGGATTTGATTTCCCATAAGGGTGCGGCGGCCGTGGTTGCCGTGCGGGATGACGGCAGGCTTTTTATGGTTCGCCAGTATCGGAATCCTCTGGAGCGGATGACATTGGAGCTGCCTGCCGGGGGACTGAATTTCAGAGAAGAACCGCCGGAAGTGTGCGCCCGTCGGGAACTGGAAGAGGAAACCGGGCATCTGGCCGGGAAAATGGAGCATTTGATAGATATCTTTACGACGGTAGCCTTTTGTGATGAAAAGATTTCCATCTATGTGGCTTCCGATTTGAAACCGACAAAGCAGCATCTGGATGAGGATGAATTTCTGGATGTGTGCGCCTATCCGGTGGAAGAATTAATTCAGATGATTTATGACGGGAAAATTCAGGACAGCAAAACCGTCTGCGGCCTGATGACCTATTATCAAAAATATTGTAAATAAATCTTTGAGGCATATGTCCTCCGGCCGGTTCATATAATGATTTCAGGGATTGAACAGGTCGGGGGATGATTTTATTTTCAGGGACAGATATAGAACAAAACTGTGGGCTCTGCTTATTTTGTCGGGCGTTGTGTTGGGAACGCTGCTTTTAAATGTGACGATGGGGTTCTGGGGGGCAACTCTGACAGAGCAGGTGGAGCAGTACCATCGTCTGCTTCAGGGGCAGATGGAGCCTTCTGTCGGTTTGTTTTTGAGAATATGTTTTTACCGCCTCGGGATTGTGCTGATTTTGACGGCCTGCATCCGGCTGACCGGCAATTATTACATTTTTTATCCAACAATTTTTCTGATGAGTCTTTCCTTTGGGTATACATTGTCCCTGCTCAGCTTCCGCTACGGGCTGCGCGGAATTTTATGTATGCTGGCTTACTTATGTCCACAATATTTGATTTATATTCCACTGCTCATCATCATTCTGAGAGAAATATCATCCCAGATGGACAGGGCTTTTTCACCCAGTTTTCGACGTTCAGTGGTGATTTTTGTTATTATTATGGGCGGATGTGCCCTGGAAAGCTATGTCAACCCTGTTATTTTAAAAATTATTTTAAAAAATTTTTTCTGACAAAAATCAAGATATGGGACAGATACTATGTAAACAAACCGTATCTTGTATTTTGTTACAAAAATAAGAATTTGCGTAATATTTTCGTAAAAAAATCTATTTGATTTTCTGAACAATTATGATTATAATTAGGATAGTTATAATACAAATGAGGGTGGCGGTATGTACGAAATGATAGATGAATTTGTGACCTATTTGACGGATGTTAAAAAGTCTTCGATGAATACGGTCGTTTCTTATCGACGGGATTTGATAAAATTTAATAAATTTATGGAGACTCAGGGGGTTACAGATGTACAAAGGGTTAATCCGACAAATCTGAATTCGTATATGCTTCATATGGAGAAGGAAAAATTCGCCACATCAACTATATCCAGAAATGTCGCCACATTGAAGGCTTTTTTTGGATATCTTTATCGTGCGGGCTATATTGGGACAGACCCTACAATCCAGTTGAAGGCGCCGAAGATTGAGAAGAAGATGCCGGAGATATTGACGCCGAAGGAAGTGGACCTTCTTTTAAGCCAGCCGTCCATGAAGACGAATAAGGGTATCCGGGACCGGGCGATGCTGGAGCTGCTCTATGCGACGGGGATTCGTGTCAGCGAGTTGATTTCATTAAAACTGTCGGATGTCAATCTCGGCGCATCCTATATTCATTGTCAGGATTTGAATAGGGAGCGGATTATTCCTTTTGGCAGTATGGCTAAAAATATTTTAAAGGTGTATGTGCGGGAAGCGCGGCCGGCGATGGTTGATAATGAGGCGGAGGAAGTTTTGTTTACAAATTGTAATGGAACGCCGATGAGCCGTCAGGGCTTCTGGAAATTATTGAAGAAATATGCCAAAAATGCGGGTATTCAGACAGATATTACGCCCCATACTCTGAGACATTCCTTTGCGGCCCATCTGGTGGCTAACGGTGCGGATCTGCGCTCTGTTCAGGAGATGCTCGGACATTCGGATATATCGACGACTCAGATTTATGCGCGGATGAACAACCGCCGTATTAAAGAGGTCTATTCAAAAGCGCATCCGAGGGCTTAGCTTTTTAGAAGTGTTTTCAATAGTATTTCCATAAAGTACAAAAGATAAAAGGCGAAATCTTACAGATATATGTCTGTTTGATTTCGCCTGATTTATTTATATCAACATCTTTCTGCAATTTCGTACAGCAGGTTTTCAGAGTCTTCCCATCCAAGGCAGGGATCGGTGATAGACTGGCCGTATACGTGAGGCTGGCAGCCGATTTTCTGATTGCCTTCCACCAGATAACTTTCAATCATAACGCCTTTTACCAGTTTCTGGATATCCGTGGAGAGGGAACGGCTGTGAAGAACTTCCTTCACGATCCGAATCTGCTCTTTAAATTGTTTATCCGAGTTGGCATGGTTGGCGTCCACAATCGTTGCCGGGAATTTCAGGTTCCTTTCCCCGTACATATCATGAAGTTTGATTAAATCCTCATAGTGATAGTTCGGGCGGGAACGGCCATATTTATTGGTTGAGCCGCGCAGAATCGTGTGGGCATAAGGATTGCCCTCCGTATTCACATCCCAGCCGCGATAGATAAAGTTGTGGGCGCCCTGGGCAGCCACAACGGAATTCAACATAACAGAAAAATCGCCGCTGGTAGGATTTTTCATGCCGGCCGGCACATCGAAACCGCTGGTGACAAGCCGGTGCTGCTGGTCCTCAACGGACCGGGCCCCGATGGCGACATAGGACAGAATATCTGCCAGATACCAGTAGTTTTCCGGATAGAGCATTTCATCCGCAATCGGCATGCCGTAGGTTTCCAGCGCATGCATATGTAATTTACGGATTGCGATAATCCCCTGAAGCAAATCCGGGGCTTTTTCCGGGTCGGGCTGATGGAGCATTCCTTTATAGCCTTCACCGGTAGTTCTCGGCTTGTTTGTATAAATACGCGGAATAATGATTACTTTATCTTTGATTTTTTCCTGAACTTTTACTAATCGTTCAATATATTCGCAGACAGATTCTTCATTATCTGCGGAGCATGGCCCGATAATAGCCAGAAATTTGTCGGATTTGCCGGTGATAACGTCAATAATCTCTGTATCCAGCAGCTTCTTTTTTTCGGCAAGGGCAGGGCTTACCGGGTAAAGTTCTTTGATTTCCTTTGGAACAGGTAATTTTTTCTTGAATTTAAAGCTCATTTTAAGGTCTCCTTTTACTCTGGTTCTACAATGAGAATGTCTTTGGTTTTTTATTATAATACAACGCTTTTTGATTGTCAAAATAAAAGCTTGCATTATAAATAGAAAATGGGTACAATGAAATGAGTTTAAAAAATAAGGAAATGGATTCTATGGAATATATTATTGAAATTACAGCGGTTTTGGCGGCCTCGGCTCTGGCGATGATTTTACACGAATTGCCAAAATCAATTATTTATGTGCTGACCGGGCGCCATTGTGAAGAAAAAGATAAATATCGGATTTTTAAGCTGTATCGTTATATTGACCCGGTGGGGCTGATTCTTTTTTTGACATGTCACGCCGGCTGCAGCCGCCCTTATCCTTATCGGCTGAAGGAGAAGGATACGAATGTGGCGATCGGGCTGACGGGCTTTTTGTCACTGGGGGTTATGCTGATGGCAGGGTACGCTTTTTACTATCTGATTCTTCCGCGCCTTCCGATGATTTTGGGGGTGAATCCGACGGATCATCTGATGCTCTTTTTTATTCAGGCCGGCTGGTATTTTATCTATGCGGTGTTTGTCCTTTTTATCGTCAATCTGTTTCCGATGATTTCTTCGGATATATTTCTTATTATCGTTGCCATATCGCCGAAGCAGCTTATTCCGCTGATGAAAAATGATACGCTGATTAAATGTATTCTCTTTATCTGCATCGTGCTCGGAGGCATTTCTATGCTGGCCGCACAGGGCAAAGGCGGCATTGAACAATTTTTAGACTTTGTTTAGGAGGTATTATGGCACTTGCGGTGAAACTTCAGGTGTTCGAGGGCCCGCTGGACCTGCTGCTGCATCTGATAGATATAAATAAGATTGATATATACGATATTCCGATTTCACTGATAACGGATCAGTATCTGGAATATATCCGGCAGATGCAGGCCCAGGATATGGAAGTGATGAGCGAATTTCTTGTTATGGCAGCGACGCTGCTGCGGATTAAGTCTAAAATGCTGCTCCCGGCGGAGCCGAAGGATGAAAATGTTTCGGAGGATCCGAGAGAAGAACTGGTAGAGCGTCTTTTAGAGCATAAAATGTATAAATATATGGCGATGGAATTAAAGGACCGTCAGTTGGACGCATCAAAAGCCATATTTAAGGGGACTACCCTGCCGAAGGACATGGTTTATGAGGAGCCTCCGGTAGATTTGGATGCGCTGGTGGGGGATATGGATTTTCAGAAGCTGCATGAGATTTTTTTGGATGTGCTGAAACGGCAGGGGGATAAAATAGACCCGATTCGAAGCCGCTATGGCCGGATTGAGCAGGAGGAAGTCAGCCTGTCGGATCGGATTGAATACATTTTGGGTTATGGAGAAAAATATTCCAGATTTCGTTTCAGGGAATTGCTGTCAAAGGGGCAGAGTAAAAATTATGTTATCGTTTCATTTTTAGCCATTTTGGAATTGATGAAGGGCGGCGTTATACAAATATCCCAGGAAAAAATTTTTGGCGATATTGAGATAGAGATGACGGGACAGGGAACTGTGCCCGATGAAATAAGTTTTGAAGGAGCGTAATGTATGGATATAAAGGCCATGGAAGCGGCGGTGGAGGCTTTGCTTTTTGCGATGGGCGAGGCCATACCGGCGGCGGATATTGCTCAGGTTTTAGAAGTGAGCGTGGAGGATGTGCGTAAACTGGTACGCCATATGATGGTGCGTTATGATGAGGAAAACCGCGGTGTGCAGATTATTGAACTGGAAGACGCCTTTCAGATGTGTACGAAGCCATCCATGTATGATTATCTGATTAAAATGACCCATCAGCCGAAAAAGCATGTGCTGACTGATGTGGCGTTGGAGACTCTTTCAATCATTGCCTATAAGCAGCCGGTAACCCGGGCGGAAATCGAAAAAATCCGGGGCGTGAATTCGGACCATGCCATCAATCGCCTTGTGGAATATAATCTTGTATGCGAGACCGGGCGGCTGGATGCTCCGGGAAAACCGATTCTTTTTGGGACGACGGAAGAATTTTTGCGGACCTTCGGGGTGCGCTCGCCGGAGGATTTGCCGGTGCCCGACCCGGAAAAGGTTGAAGAATTTAAGATGGAAGCGGAAGAAGAAATCGAACTGGGAATTGAAGAGGATTCCTGAAAAAGAATATTCCTGAAAAAAAGAAACCTGACAGGCAAAATTTTGCTGTGTCAGGTTTTTTTAATCTGTTTAGTTGTCTGACGGGAAGATAGAATTCAGAACTTTCAAAACACCGTTATTTTCAACCGAATCACAGGTAAAGCGGGCCGCATTTTTTACGGTACATCCCGCATTTTCCATGGCGTGGCTGAAATATGCCTGTTTCAGCATTTCGATATCATTGGCCTGATCGCCAAAGGCGATAGTTTCATGAATGGTGATGCCAAGACTTTCCTGGAGCCGGGCGAGGGCGCTGCCTTTGTTTATCCCCTGGGGAATAAAATCAATCCAATGGGTTCCGGAAATTGAACATTTGCAGATTTTGTTCCATTTTTTAAGCAGATTTTGGTCAAAATTCAAAACATTCTCCGGGTGATAAATAGAAAATTTGATGATATCATTGCCAAAATCCTCAGGAGATGCACAGGCGGTGACATGATAGCCGTAATCTTCAGTGAGAATCCGGGTGAATTCCGGGTCCGGGCAGGACGTATAGGCGTCTTCCGGGGCTTCGGCCATAAACGGGTAGGGTTCAAGAGTTTTGAAATCAGAGAAAAGCTTTTGACAGACAGCCTCCGGCATGTAGGAAACAGACATTTTTTGACGGCATGTCCCGGTATAAGCGCCATTGCTTGTAATATAGAAAATATCTTCCTTCACCGGGGCAAATATTTTTTCAATACTGCATTTATGCCGGCCGCTGGCGACGGCGAAGTAGACGCCTTTTTTCTTTAGACGGAGGATGAGCTCGAAAAGCTCTGGATTTATATTATTTGTTCCCTCAGGCACGAGGGTCCCATCTACATCCGATACAATTAATTTAATCATGAGAAACTCCTTTCGGCAGAAGTGTCCGATACTTCTGTTATTTCAGTCATATCTGAAAATTATATACGAAGATAAGGGAATACGTCAAGGACAAGCATAAAACTTCTGTCGGAAAAATAAATTGAAATGAAATAAGCACTGGAGTGGCGGCGTGGAACGTTTTATAAAAATTTTTTTAACTCTGATTTTATCCTGCGTCATTGGGCTGGCGGGAAGTCTGTGGGTACATGGTGAAGAAAACGGAGAGGATGAAGAGCAGCTTTCGGGGCTTTATGCCCGGGCAGCCGTTTTGGCCGACGGGGAGAACGGCCGGATTCTGTGGGGGAAAAATGCGGATGAGCCGATGGCTATGGCGAGCACGACAAAAATCATGACTTGCCTTGTTGCCCTGGAAAATGCCCGGCTGTCGGATTCGGTGGAGATATCCGAATATGCGGCCAGTATGCCGGATGTTCAGTTGAATGCGGTGGCCGGAGACAGTTTCCGCCTGGAAGATTTGTTGTATGCCCTGATGCTGGAGTCGGATAACGATGTGGCGGTTGCCATTGCGGAACATGTGGGGGGCAGTGAGGAAGCCTTTGCTGAAATGATGAACGCCAGGGCCAGAGAAGTCGGGTGTACGCAAACCTGTTTTGTGACGCCAAACGGGCTGGATGCGGAGGGACACTGCACCACTGCGGCGGAACTGGCGAAAATTGCATCTGAGGCTATAAAAAATGAGACTTTTGTAAAGATTATTAATACGGCGTCCCATAGTTTTTCAAATATCGAAGGGACCAGGCAGTATCAGGTGAATAATAAAGACGCCTTTTTGCAGCTTATGGACGGGGCTTTTGGCATAAAGACCGGATTTACCGGGGATGCCGGTTACTGTTTTGTCGGCGCGTTAAACAGCGAAGGACGGATTTATATTTCAGTTGTTCTCGGCAGCGGATGGCCGCCGAATAAAAGCTACAAGTGGAAAGATACGGTGAGTCTTATGAATTATGGGGTGGAAAATTATGAAAAGCGGCGGATTGGGAGCGAGGCGCCGGATGTCGGGACAATCGCCGTTCATGACGGCTGTCGCCGGGAGGCGGCTTTAAAAGCGGACTGCCCGGAGAGGGAACTGCTGATGGGGAAAGACGAAGAGGCAGATATCTGTATGGTCAAGGATTTATCCGCGGAGGCGCCGCTGGCTGCGGATACCCGGATCGGATGGGTTTACTATAAAGTAAATGGGGAGACGGTAGAGCGTTTTCCGATTCAGACAGCGGAGACGGTGGACACAAAAAACTTTGGATATTGCCTGAAAACAATGATTCGACAATGGCTGACCTTTTAGCTTGCAATTCAGGAAAAACTATCATATAATTAGTGAAGAAATTAACAACGTTTGGAGGAAAACAGATGAGTATGGCTACACAACTGTCTGCCAGAGAGCGGATTGCGGGACTGTTTGACGACCACAGCTTTGTGGAAATCGGTGCGATGGTCCACGCAAGAAATACGGATTTTAATATGGCAGAGCAGGATACACCAGCGGATGGGGTTCTGACCGGTTATGGAACAATTGATGGAAAACTTGCCTATGTTTACAGTCAGGATATCCGTGTCATGGGCGGTTCGGTTGGTGAAATGCACGCAAAGAAAATCGTGCGGATGTATGATATGGCATTGAAGATGGGAGCTCCGGTGATCGGGCTGATTGACTGTGCCGGAATGCGGCTTCAGGAGGCAACGGATGCTCTGAATGCCTTTGGCGCAATTTATTATAAACAGACAATGGCCTCCGGGATTATTCCTCAGATTACAGGGGTATTCGGAACCTGCGGCGGCGGAATGGCCCTTGTTCCCGCACTGGCGGATTTTACCTTTGCGGTGGCGGGAACGGGAGAAATTTTTGTAAATTCGCCGGATGCGCTGGATGGAAATCGCACCGAAATATGTAATACGGCGGCATGTGATTTCCGCAGTAAGATCAGCGGCGATGTGGATGGTGTCTGCGGGGATGATTCGGAAGTTCTCGCGAAGATTCGCCGGCTTGTATCGATTCTGCCGTCCAACAATAAAGAGGATGCTTTTTGTATGAGCGAGGTTTCCGATGATCTGAACCGGGAAAATCCGGCGCTTGGAATGACAAAGGATACGGCCTTTATTCTCCGAGATATCTCGGACAATGGCGCTTATTTTGAGGTGAAGCCGGATTATGCCGGCGAGATGGTAACCGCCTTTATTACCTTGAATGGCAACACGGTAGGGGCTGTGGCAAACAGAGAAGAGGTCCTTGGGGAGGACGGCGCGGTTTCTGTCCATTATGAACCGGTGCTGACGGTGGCCGGCATCAGAAAAGCGGAAAGCTTTATACGCTTTTGCGACGCTTTTTCCATTCCGGTGCTCACCCTTGTGAATGTGGCCGGATTTAAGGCTTCCGTGGAGGAAGAACGGTTCATGGCTGCGGCCTCGGCAAAATTGACCTATGCCTATGCCAGCGCAACGGTTCCTAAAGTTTCCGTTGTTATTGGCAAAGCTTTTGGCAGCGCTTATCTCTGCATGGGAAGCCGTCATATCGGCGCGGATATGATGTATGCGTGGCCGGAAGCCAACATTGGAATGATGGCTTCAGAGTCGGCAGTGAAAATCATATATTCCGATGAGATTGGAAAGGCTGAAGACCAGAAGGCATTTATCCGGGAAAAATCGGCGGCTTACGATGCGCTTCAGAACAGTCCGGAATGCGCTGCATCGAGAGGATATGTGGACACGGTGATTCTTCCTGCGGCAACGAGAAAACGTGTGATTGCCGCTTTTGATATGTTAGCGACCAAAAGGGAACCGGGCATGGATAAAAAGCATGGGACCGTATAGGCGAGGTGACTGTTATGATGAAAAAAATAGCATTGATAATATTCACTCTGATGACGGTTATCGGCTGTACGGCCTGCGGTCAGACACAGCGTGATTTGGGCGAGGTAATGAAAAGGGCCGGGATGAATACGGTGATGGGTATGGGAACGGTTTTTCTTGTTCTGGTACTTATTTCAATCATTATCTATTTTTTAGGTTTTATCGGAAAAGCCGGAAATAAAAATAAGGCGGTAAAAAGCCCTGAGAAAGCTCCGGAGAAAGAAATGGCTGTGGAAGCTGCGGCGGCAGAACCGGAAGATCTGACGGATGATTTTGAGTTGGCGGCAGTCATCGCGGCGGCAATCGCAGCGTCGGAGGGGGTTCCGGCGGACAGTTTGGTTGTTCGCTCTATTCGGCGTAAGGCGTCGCCAAATCAGTGGAAAAATGTATAGCAGGAGGATTTAAGTTAGGATGAAAAATTATACAATTACAGTAAATGGCAAAGTTTATGAAGTTACGGTGGAAGAAGGATTCAGCGGACAGGCACAAGGCGGAGCAGCACCGGTCAGCGCACCGGCAGCGCCTTTAAATACACCGAAAGCGCCGGCGCCGGCAGCGCCACAGGCGGCAGCGGCAGGCGCAGTCACGGTTTCAGCGCCGATGCCCGGAAAGATTTTGGATATCAGAGTCGGCGCAGGACAGGCAGTAAAGCGCGGGGATGTTTTAATGATTCTCGAGGCCATGAAGATGGAGAATGAAATTGTGTCTCCTCAGGATGGTACAGTTGCAGGCATTCAGGTGTCTGTCGGAAGCGCAGTAGAAGCGGGAGATACGCTGGCATCACTGAATTAGTCTGGATGGCGGGAGGTTATTAAATGGAGTACATTATAGAAACGATGGGACATCTCATCCACCAGACAGCCTTTTTTAATTTAACGTGGGGCAATTATGTGATGATTCTGGTTGCCTGTGCGTTTATCTATCTTGCGATAGGCCGGGGCTACGAACCGTTGCTTTTGCTGCCGATTTCTTTCGGTATGCTTCTTGTCAATCTGTATCCGGATATTATGATGTCCGTGGAGGAGTCTTCCAACGGCATCGGAGGTCTTTTGCACTATTTTTATCTGCTGGATGAATGGGCGATTCTTCCGTCGCTGATTTTTTTGGGCGTTGGAGCGATGACGGATTTTGGACCGCTGATAGCCAACCCAATCAGTTTTATTTTGGGAGCGGCGGCTCAGTTTGGCGTTTTCTTCGCCTATATTGCAGCAATTTTGATGGGATTCAATGATAAAGCAGCAGCAGCCGTTTCTATCATCGGTGG